>JASJBV010000209.1 GCA_030066335.1 Gammaproteobacteria bacterium | reverse complement strand
ATTCTTCGTGTCCTTCGTGCTCTTCGTGGTAAATACTACAAAGATAAGCAATGTCAGATCTGAAATATAAACGTTTGCTAGTCAAGCTCAGTGGTGAAGCCCTGATAGGTCAATATGATTTTGGCATAGACCCCGCGATGATCAGCAACCTGGCAGCTGAACTGGATAAGCTACAGCAAGGCGGTGTCGAGATTGGTGTCGTCATCGGCGGCGGCAACATCTTCCGTGGTGCCGGGCTGGCGGCTGCCGGTCTGGACCGGGTCGCCGGAGATCAGATGGGGATGCTGGCGACGGTCATGAATGCGCTCGCCCTGAAGGATGGGCTGGAGAAGCAGGGGCTTAAGGTTAGCGTGATGTCGGGCCTGGCGATGCCGCAGGTCTGCGATATCTACACCCAACGCGATGCACGACGCAAGATCGCGGCCGGCGAGATCGTTATCTTTGCCGCCGGCACCGGCAATCCATATTTCACCACCGATACCGGTGCCAGTTTGCGTGCGATCGAAATCCAGGCCGATTTGATGGTCAAGGCCACCAAGGTCGATGGCATCTACGATGATGACCCGATGCAAAATCCGGCGGCGAAAAAATATGATAGCCTGACCTATGACCAGGCCATCAATCAACGCCTGGGGGTTATGGACATTGCCGCGATGGTCATGTGCCAGGAAAACGATCTGGCCATGGCGGTGTGCAATATCAGTGAGCCCAACGCCTTGCTGGCGCTGGCTCAGGGCAACAACCTGGGCACCAGAGTAACTAATTAATCTGACCATGCCAAACGCAGCATTTGACTTGATCAGACCCTATGAATTGAGGAATGAACCATGATTAATGATATCCAGCAGGATGCATTAACCCGCATGAACAAGAGTATCGAGGCTTATAAAACCGAATTGTCGAAGATCCGCACCGGGCGTGCTCATACCAGCCTGTTGGATCACGTTATGGTGGATTACTATGGCGCCATGGTCCCGATCAGCCAGGCCGCCAATATCTCGGTAGAGGACTCGCGCACGCTGGCGGTGACCGCCTATGACGGCAGTATGACCCAGGCGATAGAGAAGGCCATCATGACCTCTGACCTGGGTTTGAATCCAAGCTCTGCCGGTACCGTAATCCGGGTACCCATGCCGCCACTGACCGAGGAACGTCGGCGCGACCTGGTCAAGGTGGTCAAGGAACTGACCGAAAATTCCCGTATCGCGGTGCGTAATATCCGCCGTGATGCCAACTCTGACCTGAAAGAGCTGCAGAAAGAAAAGGAAATATCGGAAGACGAAGAGCGCAAGGGCCAGGACCTGGTGCAAAAGGTCACCGATCAATCGATCGCCAAGCTGGAAGAGCTGCTAAAAGAAAAAGAAAAAGAACTGATGGAGATCTAACCAAGGCCGGTTCTGATTCCAGTCCTTTGCAACCAGCTTATATGGGGAATTCAATACCAAACCAGGCCGGCATACCCCGTCATGTTGCGATCATCATGGATGGTAATGGCAGATGGGCCCAGCAGCGTAATATGCCCCGAACCTATGGGCATAAAAAAGGTGTCGAAGCCACGCGCAAGGCGATAACTTTCTATGCCCGGGCCGGGGTGGCCAACCTGACCCTGTTTGCTTTCAGTAGTGAAAACTGGAAGCGACCGCAGGAAGAAGTCTCCACCCTGATGTCGCTGTTTTTGAGCTCGCTGCAGAAGAATACGGACGAGTTGCATGACAACGGTATTCGTATCCGCTTTATCGGTGATCGCACTGCGTTTAGCGATAAGCTGCTGAAGCAGATCGCATCGGCCGAACAAAGAACCCGGGACAACCAGGTCATGACCTTGAATGTCGCCGCCAATTACGGTGGCCATTGGGATATCGCGCAGGCCGCGCAAAACCTCGCCGAGCAGGTGCAGCAAGGACAACTCCAGCCATCTGAAATCGACGCGGAAAAGATCGCCGGGCAGTTGTCCCTGGCCGATATTCCAGATCCGGACCTGTTTATTCGCACCGGCGGGGAACAACGCCTGAGCAATTTCCTGTTGTGGCAGCTGGCCTATAGTGAACTTTTTTTCACCGATGTACTATGGCCCGATTTTTCCGATCAGGTCATGCAGCAATCACTGAACGATTTTGCCATGCGCCAGCGCCGTTTTGGCCAGACCTCGGAGCAGGTCAGCAATGAGCAGGTAGGGTAGAGCGGTCTATGCTGAAACAACGCATCATCACAGCAGTGATTCTGGCACTAATCGTTGTCGGTACCATCTTTCTGCTGGAACCCGTCTACGTCTCCGTGTTATTCGCCGTGATGATGCTGTTGTCGGTGACTGAACTGGTCAATATGACGATCAGCCGCGCTGCGGCGGTGCAATGGTCTCTCGCCGTGCTCATGGTCGGCCTGTTCTATCTTGCCCTGCCGCTGATGGATATCCGCTTTCTGTTTTATCACAGTTATCTCGGTCTGTTGCTGTGGTTGGCGATCCTGGTCTACCTGATTCGTTATCGCTTCTCCGGCAGCTGGGGTTTAACCACGCGCGGGTTGGCCTGGGCCATATCCATGTTGTTGATCTGGATCTGTATTCATGGCCTGTTGTTCATTCACCAGCACTTTGTCCAGGGTAGCTGGATGCTGATGTACCTGCTGACCCTGGTTTGGGTGGCCGATATCGGCGCTTATTTTTCCGGCAAGCGTTTCGGTCGGCATAAACTGGCGCCTACCATCAGTCCCGGCAAGACCTGGGAAGGCGTGATCGGTGGGATCCTGCTCAACTGCTTGTGGATCAGTCTGGTGTACCTGCTGTCAGCCGGCTGGGGCATGCACTATCTGGCATTTCTGCTGCTCGGACTGGTGACCGCGTCGCTGTCGGTGGTAGGCGATCTCTATATCAGCCTGCTCAAACGCGAGGCCGGGCTCAAAGACAGTGGTAAAATTTTACCCGGTCATGGCGGCATTCTGGATCGGATTGATTCTCTGATCGCGGCCACCCCGGTTTTCATCAGCGGGCTTTATTTACTGGGGGCGGTTTAGTGTACAGGAGCGCACAGTAGATGAAATCGGTCTGTATACTCGGTGCCACCGGCTCGATTGGACAAAGCACCCTGGATGTTTTAGCTCGGCATCCGGATCGCTACCGCCTGTTTGCGGTTACCGCCAATACCCAGGTAGACAAGATGGCGCAGATCTGCCGCCAATTCCGCCCCCGGATCGCGGTTATGTCCGACCAGGACAGTGCCGACCGTCTGCGGCAGCAACTACAGGATCTGCCTGACATCACGCTAATGGCCGGTAGCGAGGCATTAACCGAGGTCGCGTCGGCCAGCGAGGTCGATGTGGTGATGGCTGCCATCGTCGGTGCGGTGGGATTGATGCCGACCCTGGCCGCGGTACGCGCCGGCAAGCGCGTGTTGCTGGCGAATAAAGAGACCCTGGTCATGGCCGGTCACCTGTTCATGCAGGAGGTGGAAAAACACCGGGCCGAATTATTACCGATCGACAGTGAACACAATGCGATTTTCCAGTGCCTGCCGGCTGATCTACAGCCTGGCCTCCAGCACAACGGGGTGACCCGGATCCTGTTGACCGGTTCCGGCGGCCCCTTCCGCACCACCCCGCTGGATCAGTTTGACCAGATTACCCCCGAGCAGGCCATCGCCCACCCTAACTGGGACATGGGGCCGAAGATATCGGTCGATTCGGCAACGATGATGAACAAGGGGCTGGAGCTGATCGAGGCCTGCTGGCTGTTCGATGTCGATGAGCAGGATGTGGAAATTGTTTTGCATCCACAGAGTATCATCCATTCCATGGTAGCCTATAATGACGGTTCGGTGCTGGCCCAGATGGGCAATCCCGACATGCGTACCCCCATCGCCAATGCCCTGGGTTGGCCGGAGCGAATCGACAGCGGGGTTGAACCATTGGATTTGGTCAAGGTCAGTCAATTGAGCTTTGAACAGGCCGATGAGCGGCGCTTTCCCTGCCTGCGCCTGGCGCGCCAATCGATCATCGACGGCGGAACCAGTATGGCAATCCTGAATGCCGCCAACGAAGTCGCGGTTGAGGCTTTTTTACAGGGTCAAATTCGTTATACTCAGATCGCAGAATTGATCGAACAAACCATGCAGCATGTACCCTCGCGCAATACCGACAGCCTGCAACAAATCATCGACGATGACCTATCGGCCAGAGCCTATGTTAAACAACAGATTTCCAGCGTATAAACCATGGACTTGATAGCCTTTCTTTACAGTGCGGCGGCTTTCGTGGTGGCCATCGGCATCCTCGTCACGATCCACGAATTCGGTCATTTCTGGGTGGCGCGCCTGAACAATGTCAAGGTGCTGCGTTTCTCCGTGGGCTTTGGCAAACCCCTGTGGCTGAAAAAATCCGGTGCCGACCAGACCGAATATGCAATCTGTGCGATCCCGCTGGGTGGTTACGTCAAGATGCTCGACGAGCGCGAAGGCGAGGTAGCGGAAGAAGAACTGGCCCGGACCTTCAACCGGCAACCGGTGGCGCGGCGTTTTGCCATCGTTGCGGCCGGACCGATGTTCAATTTCCTGTTCGCGATTATCGCTTACAGCCTGATGTACATGAACGGCGTCAGCGGTATTAAACCCTATATCGGAGACCTTGACCCGGATGGTGTCGGCTTCGCCGCCGGGTTACAAAACCAGGATCTGATCCTGTCGATCAACGGTATCGACACCCCGAACTGGGAAAAGGCCCGCCTGACCCTGCTGCAGGAGGCGGTTGATGAACCCCGTCTGACCCTGCAGGTGCAGGGCAGAGACCTGATGCTGCGTGAAGTCGATATCGATGTCAGCCAGCTGCAGCTGTTACAGGATGACAAGGCCGATATCATCCGTCAGATGGGCTTCTCCTCCTGGCGTCCGGAGATACCGCCGCAAATCGATGAAGTGATTGCCGGTGGTGCCGCCGAGGCTGCCGGGTTGCTGGCGGGAGATGCGATCGTGGCGCTGGATGGGGTCGAGATCACCAATATCCGGCAGTGGGTGGATATGATCCGGGCCAATCCGCAACGAGCGATGCGACTGGTGGTCGAGCGGGACGGGGCCCAACAGGAATTGATGCTGACCCCGCGGCGGCAACAACAGGATGGTGAGACCATAGGTTTTATCGGGGTCAAGAATGTGGTGGTGATCCCCGAGGATATCCGCCAACAGCTGGTTGTTATTGAACGCTACGGGCCGTTGACGGCGGTCGCTGAAGCCTTCAACAAGACCTGGCAGATGTCGGTGTTGACCCTGAAGGTGCTGGGCAAGCTGGTGGTCGGTGAAGCCAGTCTGAAGAATCTC
>JASJBV010000208.1 GCA_030066335.1 Gammaproteobacteria bacterium | reverse complement strand
CGGATATCCATTTCACATCACAACGACCGGTCTCATCGGTGGTACAGCTGGGTTCGATCGAGCCACCCTCGGTGGTGAAGAACACCGCGGTGCCTTCCGGCGGTGGATTGTTGAATGTATCCGCCAATTGCACCGAGATATCCACTTCCAGCCCATTGTAGCGCCAGGCCTCGGGGTTAAGGATTTCCGCGCTCAGGGTGAAACTGTCATCATCCGGCAGACCGGCACTGATGACCAGGTTCGCAGACTGGGTGGTAATCCCGTTGGAATCGACGGTGGCGATGATATTGACTACCAGCGGAATACTGCCGGACTGGACCACGGTGGTGACCTCGCCGTTAGCGTTGGTGATTGCTGTGGCCGGGCTAAAGGTTACCCCACCGGCAGTACCATTAATACTGAAGGTGACGCTTTCACCACTCAGTGGCAGTCCGTCAGCGCCAACCACCTGGAAAGTCAGGTCAGAGGTCTCCTGCAGACCGGCACCGCCTGCACCACTCAAGGTGATGTTTTCCGGGGTCGCCGACACAAACTTGATGGAGCCAACCGCCGCGGATGCAATCGTCAGACTGCCGGTGGCGACGAACTGGCTGCCGCCAAAATCAACGCTTGCGGTGATGGTATCGTTACCGTCACAACCAGTGGCCTGGTAGGAAGCGGTGGCCACTCCGGAGGAGGAAATAACGGCTGCATCTATCGATGCCAGCGCCGGGGTCAAGCCGGCGCAGACCGAGCTGAAATTAACCGTAATCGGCGTGGTATAAGGTGCTCCGGAGCCATCGACAATGTAGGCACTGACCGAGGCATTACCGCCGGCAGCCAGGGTTGTCGTGCTAAGTTCCAACTGGCCGTTGACAAATGAAGCCCCGGAATCGTCGCCTAACTGGATCGAGGGCGCGGCGACGGCATAATTCAACGCGGCACTGAAGGTTTGACTATTTACCGAGGTCGACACGATTAACTGGTCCGCCCCCAGCGACGTATCGTATTGCAGGACAGCCACGGCCACGCCGGAATTATCGGTCAATATGGTCGAGGGTGAGACCGATGCCAGTGAGGTAGTCACGGTAACGATCTGGTTACCGATCGGATTATTGTCCTGGTCGACCACGGTAACCCTCAGGTATCCCGGGGTGTCCGCGCTAATCTGCGTGATATCCGTATCGGTCGTTGCCGGACCGTCTTTCAGGGTAAAGGAAACCGAAGCACTGGTCGCGGTAGCGCCACCACCGGTTCCGCCGGTGCCGCCGGTACCACCGGTGCCACCGGTGCCACCGGAACCGCCGGTATCTAGCGATGAATAAACCGGTTCATCACTACAACCGGTCATTACGGTCAATGAAATGGATATGATCAGCGCTGGAAGTAATTTGAAGATTTTCATTGGTATACCATTCTGTTAATACCTGATTGAACGGATCTTGTTCCTGTTCTTATTAAAGGTAGAAGTTTCTTCCGAAAAATAATAGTTGAAGCCAAGACCAATAGAATTAAAGGTCAAATCGCCGTCATCAACGGAATCATCGATCGCATTTAGATACTCAAAGGTGATTGCCACGTTGGGACTGCCGAAAATCTCGATACCGACGCCATAGGAGAAGCCAAACTCGTCAACGTCGTATAAGTCGTTCAGCACCTCTTCATCGACCATGATGCCGGTGCCACCGATCAGGCCATAGGGACGATACTGGCCAAAATCCTTGCCAATCCGCAGATACGCGCCGTAGGTCAGCACGCCATAATCCTTGCCCAGGTTATTCGAAAGACCGAAGCGGCCCTCGAATGCCATCATCTCGCTGGTCTGCTTACCATATTTAACTTCGAGGAAATTCCAGCTTTCCTCGGTGTCCAGATTAGGCGCTGCTGCATCGTAATCGAATTCAAAATCACTATTGTAGAATTGGATCCCGTAATAGGTTCCGGTCAACTCCAGTTCAGCAAGCGCCGGCATGGCAATAGCCATGGACAACAGCAAAAGCAGGCAGGTTAGAGGCTTTTTCATGAATGATCGTGTCAAGTTTGTCATGAGTATCCCTGTAGAACTCATTAGTTGTTATAGGCCCAAGTATAGCCCAAATCTTATACTTTACCTTAAGATTATAGAATAAATATTTGGCTTACAAGGTTTTTTTGGAGCTTGAAAGAATTGAAATAATGATTTCAAGTCCCCAGCAAGGATTTCGCTTAATGCTTATGAATATGAAGGTAGACCGAATGGGCGAAAAAGCAAACAGAACTGGGGATTAAGCCAGGGGTTTGCCGCCATCAGCTCTGATGGCGGCAGGAAAAGTTAATTATTTCGCAGCGCGGGTATTATCAGCGCAGGCTTAGCGTTTTTTCGGCATGTACAGATCGGTGATCGTGCCCTCGGCCATTTCCGCGGCAAAATTGAAGGTTTCCGACAGGGTTGGATGGGGATGAATGGTCAAGCCGATATCCTCGGCATCGGCGCCCATCTCCAACGCCAGCACCGCTTCCGCGATCAATTCACCGGCGCTGGGGCCGCAAATACCGGCGCCGAGGATCCGCTTGGTTTCCTTGTCGAACAGGACCTTGGTCATGCCGTCACTCTGGTCCATCCCCAGCGCACGGCCGCTGGCGGCCCAGGGGAAAGCGCCCTTTTCGTAGTCGACACCCTGTTCCTTGGCCTCGGTTTCGGATAATCCCATCCAGGCCACCTCGGGGTCGGTATAGGCCACGTTTGGAATGGTCAGGGGTTCAAAGTAAGACTTCATGCCACTGATGACCTCGGCTGCCACCTTGCCCTCATGGGTCGCCTTGTGCGCCAGCATCGGCTGGCCGACGATATCACCGATGGCGAAGATATGCGGCACATTGGTCCGCATCTGCGCATCGACCGGGATGAATCCGGATTCCTCGACCTTGACCCCGGCTTTGTCCGCCGCGATCTTGAGCCCGTTCGGTCGGCGCCCGACCGCTACCAGCACCTTGTCGAACAGCTGTGGCGCATCCGGCGCGTTCTTGCCCTCGAAGCTGACCTTGAGGCCGTTTTTCTGTGCCTTGATCTCGGTCACCTTGGTGCTGAGAAGAATACTCTTGTAGCGCCCCTTGATTTGCTTCATCAGGGGCCGCACGATGTCCTTGTCACAACCCGGAATAATCGAGTCCATGAACTCCACCACGGTGATCTCGGCCCCGAGGGCGTGATAAACCGTGGCCATCTCGAGGCCGATGATGCCGCCGCCGATAATCAGCATTTTCTTCGGAATATTGTTCAATTCCAGTGCATCGGTGGAATCCATCACCCGCTCGTCATCGTGTGGAAATGACGGAATCTGGGTTGGTTGGGAGCCGGCGGCAATGATGCAGTTATCAAACGAAATGTTGGTCACCTCGCCGTCCTGCGTCACCTGCAGTTGATGGTCGCTGACGAATTCACCTAGTCCATTGACTACTTCCACCTTGCGTTGTTTCGCCAGTTGTTTCAGGCCCCCGGTCAGTTTACCCACGACCCGCGACTTGAAACCATTGATGCCATCCAGGTCGATCTTCGGTTTGCTGAAGGTGACCCCATTGTTCGCCATGTGCTCGGCTTCATTGATAATCTCGGCAGTGTGCAACAAGGCCTTGGAAGGGATACAGCCGACATTCAGACAGACCCCACCAAGGGATTCGTAACGTTCCACCAGGATCACCTGTTTGCCCAGGTCGGCAGCCCGAAACGCCGCGGTATAGCCACCGGGGCCGGCGCCCAATACCAGCACCTCGCAGTGCTTGTCGGCTTCGCCAGCGGTGGCAGCAGAAGCCGCGGCCGGAGCGGCACTGGCCGACTCTGCCGCGGGGGCGGATGGCTCGGCTGCCGGTTCATCCGCGGCACCGGCCTCGATCGCACCCAAGCGCGTACCCTCGGAAACCTTGTCCCCGACCTTGACCGTCAGCTCACTGATCTTGCCGGCCAGTGGAGACGGAATATCCATCGTCGCCTTGTCTGACTCCAGGGTGAGGATTGCATCCTCTTCAGCCAATGTATCGCCCACCGCCACATGCACCTCGATGACTTCAACATTTTCAAAACCGCCGATATCCGGCACGATCAGGTCTGTTTTCTTCATTAATCGATCCTCTGCTGGTCAGGCCTATAGCAAGACCCTTCTGATGTCAGTTATCACCTGACTTAAATAATTGGTAAAACGCGCGCCCTGGGCGCCATCGATTACCCGATGATCATAGGACAGGGCCAGGGGCAGGATTAATCCCGGTTTGAACGAGCCATCCTGCTGGTAAACCGGTTGCATCTTGGCGCGGGCAACCCCCAGGATCGCCACCTCGGGTGCATTGACGATCGGGGTGAACTGGGTACCGCCGATACCGCCGAGACTGGAGATGGAGAAACAGCCGCCCTGCATATCACCCGGTGCCAGTTTGCCGTCGCGCGCCCGCGCTGCGGTTGCCGCCAGTTCCGCGGATAATTCGTAGATGCCTTTCTGATCGACATCGCGGATCACCGGTACCACCAGGCCATTGGGCGTATCCACCGCGACCCCGATATGAAAATACTTTTTCAGGATCAGGTTTTCGCCTGCAGGATCCAGCGATGCATTGAATTGAGGATAGGCCTGTAACGCACTGACCACGGCCTTCATGATGAATACCAGCGGCGTCAGCCTGACCTCTCTTTTCTCGGCTTCCCTGGCCAGGGATTTACGGAACGTCTCCAGTTCGGTGATGTCGGCCTCGTCGAACTGGGTGACATGCGGCACCGTGACCCAACTGCGATGCAGATGGGCACCGGATATTTTCTTGATCCGGGACAGCGGCTGGGTTTCGATTTCACCGAACTTGGCGAAATCGACTGCCGGCATCGGCTCGATATTCAGACCGCTGCCGGCCCTGGCCGGCGCCGCGCCCCCGCTCAGCGCCGACTTGACGAAATTCTGTACGTCTTCCTTCAGAATCCTGCCCTTGTTACCGGTGCCGCTGACCTTGCTGACATCGACCCCGAGTTCGCGCGCAAAGCGGCGAATTCCCGGACTGGCATGGGCAAACCCTGATGGGGTGACTGGCTCGGCGGCCGCTACCGGTGGCGGTGGCGGTGGCGGAGCCGCTGGCGCCGGTGCTGGCGCGGGTTCAGGGGCTGCTGCCACTGCTGGTGCAGCTGCTGGCGCCGGCTTGGCCGCTGCCGGCTGGTCGCTGCTGTCTGCGCTATCGCCGGCAGCCGCTTCCACCAACTCGATTTGCGCGATCTGGGCCCCTTCGGAAATCCGATCGCCCACCTTGACGTCCACCGACTTGATCTCACCGCTGAACGGGCTGGGAATTTCCATCGTCGCCTTGTCCGATTC
>JASJBV010000207.1 GCA_030066335.1 Gammaproteobacteria bacterium | reverse complement strand
ATGTCCGGGGTAGGCAAGTCTTATCTTTCCAGCAAGTTGCGTGAAAGCGATGACTGGTTTCATTATTCCGGTGACTACCGTATCGGCACCTGCATCGCCTGTTCCTTGATCATATCGAGGATATGTTCGTCCAGGTAGCGGGTGCCGATACGGTAGTCACCGGAATAATGAAACCAGTCATCGCTTTCACGCAACTTGCTGGAAAGATAAGACTTGCCTACCCCGGACATCCCCAGCAGGGTGACCTTCTTATGCTCCCAGGCACGGAATTTTTCGACAGTGAATTTCAAACCGGTCTCCGCCAGATAAAAAGCGGATTATGCCCGAAAGCGGAATTTGAAGAAATATGACCAGCTTCAACCAGGTTGTCGACAGCACAATCGTCGATCAGCTCACAAAAAACGTACCAGTCTGAAAAATTGATAAAAATTTCCCTTGTGGTGTGAACCAAAACATCGAATACTGGAGCCGGAATTTGTTGAAATTATTGTTAAATTCAAGTAATTATCTGAGAAAATTAAATAAATAATTAACATTATCCAACCGCTATCGACACTGGGTGGTGCTTGCAGGCCGGCAAAAGCCTAGCTATCTATGGTTATTGGGATAACGTTTTTGGCCAAGCCTGTTACCAGCTGTGCATGTCATGGCCGTTACAAAAATATAGCTGTTCGATTGAGACCGTAACCGATGAATAATGAAAAACCCGGCATCATCATGATTATTGCCTCCCTGTTGGTGATGGGTTTTACCGCGTATTTTCTGTTCGATTTCCAGGTCGACAGCCGTGAACAGCAGGCGCGTGAACAAGGCCTCGGACTGGCCCGCCTGATGTCGAGCATGGGTTGGGAACAGGTGATCAACCAGCCGGGTAAAAAAGGTATGCTGGAAGCATTCCGCCAGGGCCAGAACAACCCCGATTTTGCCTACGGCGTAATCGTCGATATCAACGGCACCGTCAAATCCGAGGTCACCTCGCCGGGTATCATCGTGCCCAATGCACCAATGCCGTCAGAACCGCTGGACTGGCTGGGCCAACGCATCGTCGATGGCATGGATAATCATAGCCGGTTCATCGAATCCCATGCGCCGTTGTTCATGCAGGGCGAACATCGGGGTTTCGTGCGCCTGGGCTATGTCAAACCCCATTTGCAGTTCGGCTTCGAGCAGATGCCCTATATCGCCACCCTGACCCTGCCCATCTTCCTGTTGACCCCGTTGTTTTATTTTTTCCTGCGCCAGGAAATTAAACCGCTGAAGAAAATCAGCGACAGTATCGAACATTTCACCGAAACCAGCATGGCCAAGTCGCTGGAATTACAACCCAGTGCAGAACTGGGTAACTTCATGGACCGTTTCAACCAGTTCATGGATTTGACCCAGGCCCGGTTCAACGAATTGAGCCATGAACAGGATGACCTGATGATGACCAGCAAACTGCTGGCCTATAAAAACAGCAAGGTCGAATCCATCCTGAAAACCCTGCCGGAGGCGATCCTGGTCATCGATGATGGCGGCATCACCAGTTACGCCAACGAGAAAACCGGGGCCATGCTGGGCATCGACAGAGACGAGATAATCAATAAAAAGCCCCAGCACTGGTGCAACAATCCCGAGGTCATCAACCTGTTATCCGGTACCCGCAGCCAGGGCACGATGCTGGTAACGCCGGCCATGAGCATCTCCAAGGATGAACTGGATCCGAACAAAAAACTCGAGGTCCGCACCTATCCCCTGTTCTCGCCAATGGATGACAGCAAACTGCTGGGACGCCTGGTGGTGATCCGGGACGTGACCGCCCAGATGTTTGAACAACAGCGCCAGGGCGAATTCATCAGCCAGATCTCGCATGAATTGAAAACCCCGTTGAGCGTATTGCAGATGTACAGCGAAACCTTACTGGATAAGGACCTGACCAGCGAGGAAGACCAGATAGAGGCCGCCAACGTGATTCATGACGAGGTGGACAGGCTGAGCAACCTGATCAAGAACCTGCTCTCGATCTCGCAGTACGAACTGGGCGGTCTGCAGGTAGAACGCCAACGCGTGCGCATACGCGACTTCCTCAGCGATACCTTCGAAACCGTGGCCAAGAGCGACCAGGGCAAGCATCTCAGGTTTGAACTGGACCTGCCCAACGAGATGAGTGCTTTATTCATCGACAAGGCCCTGATGAGTATCGCCGTCAACAACCTGCTGACCAATGCGATCAAGTACAACAAACCGCATGGACTGGTCACCCTCGAGGCGACCGAGTCCTCGCATTTCGTCGATATCCGGGTCATCGATGAGGGCTACGGTATCTCGGAAGAAGACCAGCATCACGTTTTTGATAAATTCTTTCGTTCTGACGACAATAATATCCGTGAGCAAACCGGGCATGGTCTGGGCTTGTCACTGACCCAGCAGATTGTGCACATCCATCAGGGCGAAATCTCGGTATCCAGTAACCTGGGCCAGGGCAGCGTGTTCCAGATCCGGTTGGAGAAGAATGCAGAGGGCGGCTAAGCAGCAATGAACAAGATCATGATTGTCGATGACGAAGTGCACGTATTGCGCATTTTGAAAGTCTCGCTGGAAAAACAGGGTTACCAGGTTGAAACCCATAACAATGGCCTGGATGCCCTGGAGGCCCTGGCCCGCTACACGCCGGATGTATTGATTACCGATATCCAGATGCCGCGCATGAGCGGTGAAGAGCTTTGTCACCAAATTGAGGAGAAGTATCCGCAGCGTGAATTTCTGATCTTTGTTCTGACCTCGCGCACCGAGGTGGAGCATCGCGAGTGGTCGGCCCGGATCAATAATCTGAAGTTCATGGAAAAACCGGTCAGCATCCGTAACCTGCTCAACCAGTTATCCGAGTATTTCAACGAGGAGGCCTGAGCGTCCGCTAATGGCTATCCATACGATTACCACGGTTCGATTCCATAATTACTGGAAGCTGTTGCAAATCCTCGCTCCCTGCGTCGACGTGTGCATTGTTTACAACCAGGATGGCCACTTCATCTGGCAGAGTTCACGCAAGCTGCATCCACAGATGGAGCGCATCAGCGTCATCGCCAAGGCATTCCTGCGCCAGGCCGTGCCCGCCCAGATTTTTTCCAAACGCCAGAAACTCGGCGAGGATACCATCCTCGAAATGATGGTGACCTATGACCCTGAAATCAACCAGTCGATCGGCACCGCCCTGCTGATAAACTCAGGCGATGAAGCGATAGCCCTAACCCCGGAAAAACGAAAATCCATAGAGCTCCTGAACCAGTCACTGTTGACCGAATTTTCCCTGATCCACAAGGTGATCGAAAAAGAACAGGAGTTGAATTCAATCACCGAGGAGCTGACCCACCGTTACGAGGAACTCAACCTGATTTACTCGGCCGGCGACCAGGTGCAGAACATCAGTCATGGTCGTGAACTGCTGCAGAACATCCTGGTCAATGCGGCGAATTACATGGATGTCGACCTGGTCGCGATCCTGTTGCCGGAAAAAAGCGTGGAACTGTTCCATAAGCGTGCAGCCGATGTCGGCGACCAGCAAATGCTGCTGGGCCTGATGCGCAACCATATCTACATGCATTTGAAAATCTACAAGACCCCGATCGTGATCAACCGCGCCGAGGATGCGCAGAAGATCAATATCCTGTTCGATTTACCCTACAAGGCGATCGTTTCGCCGATGCTGAATGCAGACAATGATGCCATCGGCATGATGGCCATCTTCAATAACAATAATCGCATCGACTTTACCAACAGCGATCGCAACCTGCTGGAAGTGCTGTGCAACCGTGCCACCAATATCGTGCTGCACAACTTCGACCCCTTAACCGGTCTCGAAAACAGTCACAGCTTCGAAATGATCGTGCTCGAAACCCTGCGCCAGACCTGGCAAAACGAAAGTCATCACGCGGTCATCATCATCGATATCGACCGCATGGCGGTTATCAATGACCTCGGTGGCCTCGAAACCGGTGACAAACTGATCAAGCGTATCGCCGCGGTGCTGACCCGATCGGTGCGCTCCTATGATACGGTCGCCCGCCTCGGCGGGGATAAGTTTGCGATCCTGCTGAAGAACAGCGATCTGGACAGCGCGCTCGAGATCATGCAGAAAATCGATGCCTCGGTGAAACAAATCGATATCGAGGTCGACAGCGAGGCGCATGAAGTCAGTATCAGTATGGGTATCGCCCCGATCACTTCCGATGTACAGAATGTGTCCAGCGTGTTGAGCAATGCCGAATCCGCGCTGCACGCGGCCAAGGCCCGTGGCCGCAGCCAGATCCAGGTATTCGAACTGGATGACAGCAACCTGCTCAAACGCCGCCAACAAATCAAGTGGGTCAGCCGCACCCAGTCGGCGATCCGCGAAGACCGCCTGATTATCTATGCGCAAAAAATCCAACCGGTCAATCCGGAGCAGGCCCTGCCCCATTTCGAGATCCTGATCCGCATGCTGGATGAAAATAACCAGGTTATCGAACCCGAACATTTCCTGCCGGCAGCCGAGAATTTCTACCTGATGCCGAAGATCGATCGCTGGGTGTTGAACAACACCTTCAAGCTGTTGGAGCAATATGCCGAGGAATTTGGCACCTCCGGTTGCGAGGTATCGATCAATCTGTCCGGCCAGACCATCAGCGATACCGACTTTGCCGACTATATCGCCGAAACCATCAATTCCTATAAACTCGACCCCTCCTGTCTCTGCTTCGAGGTTACCGAGTCCGCGGCGGTAGCCAACCTGTCCGATGCCCGTGAATTCATCAACCAGGTCAAGTCTCTCGGCTGCAAGTTCTCACTCGATGACTTTGGCACCGGCCAAAGCTCTTTTGCCTACCTGAAAAACCTGCCGGTGGATTACCTGAAAATCGATGGCTCGTTCGTCAACAATATTGTCGATGACCCGGTTTCCCGGAGCATGGTGTCGGCCATCAACCAGGTCGGCCATGCGATGAAATTACACACCATCGCCGAATACGTCGAGGATGATGCGATCTTCAATTGTCTGAAGGATATCGGGGTGGATTTCGTCCAGGGCAACGGCATCGATACCGCCCAACCACTGACCAAGAAACTCAGGCAATTATCATCTTCCGCAGCGGTAACCAGCGATGTCGGCTAAACTTGGTGTATAGCCAGGAACGTCCAACGTGAATACACCAGTCG
>JASJBV010000206.1 GCA_030066335.1 Gammaproteobacteria bacterium | reverse complement strand
TGTTGAGCCAGGCAGTTTTATTCTGCACAGTTTGTCTGTTGCTAAGTCCATTCTTAAGCATATTCAGTTAATCAAATAAAAATATAAAAACTGGTCGTGATGAGACCAGGATTGTTGGATAGATGTTTTTGTAATGCGCTAGATTTTGACTTAAGCTAGCCCGCTATAAAGATAGTTTTGCTTGTGCTAAGCCGTCTTCACCAATCTTTTTTTTACAACGATAATTAACCCCAGAAAGGAACTTGAATCATGTGGTGACTGTCATTTAGTTGTCACAGAGCTGTTATATTTTGAACGAATCTTAGTCACCTGATATAACGAAAAAATCCATGGTCTGTGTATTCAAATGCACAGAACCGGTTCAGGTGATAGTCGATGACCAAGGATTATGCAATGGCCAATGCAACCCGATTATATTTCCTGGTAGGGCCTTCCGGTGTCGGTAAGGATACCCTGCTCAAGCATTTGAAAATGCACCAGTATTCCAGCAAGCAACCGATCGTGGCGCATCGCTATATCACGCGGCCGGTGGGTGAAGGGAACGAAAACCATATCGAACTGGCGGAGTTCGATTATTACCGGCGCAAGGAATCGGACCTGTTTCTGTTCGACTGGGAGTCCAATGGTTATTTGTATGCGGTAGGCCGCGAGGTTAGAAAATGGGTCAAACTGGGTAATGACGTGATCGTCAACGGTTCCAGGCGCTACCTGCAGACCGCACGTGAAATCTATCCGTCGCTGATCCCGATCTGGATGACCGTATCCGAGGACGTGTTAACCCAGAGATTATTGGAGCGGGGGGAAAGTGAAGAGCGGATCGAACAGCGGATTCTGCAAAACCGTGAACTGGAACGGTTAAAACAAAACGATTGTGTTTTCATCAACAATGATCAGACCATCGAGGATACTATAAGCCAGATCAGCGCGCTGATCGAAATGTCGAATATCTGATAAAGCCGGCAGAAAATGTTAGCCATACCAAAGCCCCGGTAATCGGGGCTTTGGTATGGCTCACGCTGACCTGGATTAAACGATATCCCTGATCTGGTCCTTCAGGTCGTCATAGGCTATGTGTCTGACATCCTTTCCATGCACCAAGTAGACCACGTATTCGCAGATATTGATCGAATGATCGCCGATACGTTCCAGCGCACGTGCACACCAGGATACTCGTAACGCCTGTTTGATCGTACGCGGATCTTCCATCATGATCGTAATCAGTTGACGCATCAGGCTTTCGAATTCCTTGTCGACTTTTTCGTCTTTCTTGATCGTCTTCAATGCCACGTCCACGTCCATACGGGCGAATGCGTCGAGTGCCCGGTTCAACATCCTGCTGACTAGTTCACCGAGATGTTCCAGTTTGACGAACTCTTTCGAAGAAGAGCCCTCATCGATCAGTTCCAGTTCGAAGCGGCCGAGTTTTTCGGCCTGGTCGCCGATACGCTCGAGGTCGGTGATGGTCTTCAGGATCGCTACCAGTAAACGCAGATCACTGGCGGCCGGTTGTCGCCGGGCGAGGATCTGCACGCATTCCTCATCGATCTCGACTTCCATCGCATTGATCTTGTAATCATCATTACCGACCCGCTCGGCGACGGCGGAGTCAGATGTCATCAATGCCCTGATTCCATCCTTGACCTGGGTCTCTACCAGACCACCCATGCTCAGGACCTTGTTGCGGATATCTTCCAGTTCGCTGTCGAAGCGCTTGGAGATATGACCGGATATATGTGGCGCGTGATCGTCGTTCATCATTGATTATCCAAATTTACCGGTGATGTAATTTTCCGTTAATTCATGGCGTGGATTGGTAAAGATCTGGTTGGTTTCTCCGACCTCGACCAGTTTTCCGAGGTGGAAATAGGCAGTACGCTGGGATACCCTCGCAGCCTGCTGCATCGAGTGGGTTACAATGGCAATCGTATAGTTCTCGCGCAATTCATCGATCAGTTCCTCAATGATTGCGGTCGCGATCGGATCCAGCGCCGAGGCCGGTTCATCCATCAGGATCACTTCCGGGCTGACCGCGATGGTGCGGGCGATACACAGACGTTGCTGCTGACCACCGGACAGGCCGGTACCCGGCTCGTTCAGGCGATCCTTGACTTCTTCATAGAGGCCGGCGCGTTGCAGGCTGGTGATGACGATTTCATCCATCTCGGCATTATTCCGGGCCAGGCCATGCAGGCGTGGACCATAAGCGACATTGTCGTAGATCGACTTGGGGAAGGGATTCGGTTTCTGGAACACCATGCCGACCCTGGCGCGCAGCAGCACCGGATCCATCTTCTTGGAGTAAATATTCTCGCCATCCAGGGTCAGGTCACCGGTCACCCGGCAGCTGGGAATGGTGTCATTCATTCGGTTCAATGAACGCAGGTAGGTCGATTTGCCGCAGCCGGAAGGACCGATCAAGGCAATCACCTCGTTATGACCGATATCCAGCGAGGCATTGAAGATGGCCTGCTTCTCGTCGTAGAAAACATCGACGTTGCGGGTTGAGAATTTTGGGTTGTGGATCAGATTTTCACCGATGGTACCCTCGATCTTCTCAAAATCTGTCATCGCATCGGGTGTTTTGTTTACTGCATCTTCTGGCATCGGAATAGCACCTGCGGGAAAATCTCCAGAATCAAATGTCGTAGTATCAGCGGTCATGATAAAAATTACCAGCGTCTTTCAAAATGTTTACGTAAATAAATCGCGATAGCGTTCATTACTACCAGGAATCCCAGCAGCACCAGGATGGTGGCCGCGGTCAGGGCAGTAAAGGCGCGTTCCGGACTGTCCGACCACAGATAAATCTGGACCGGTAACACGGTGGCTGAATCCAGCATGCCGCCGGGCACATCCACGATAAAGGCAACCATACCGATCATCAGCAGTGGGGCCGTTTCGCCCAGGGCCTGGGCCATGCCAATGATGGCGCCGGTCAGGATACCTGGCATGGCCAGCGGTAGGACGTGATGAAACACCGTTTGCATGTGCGAGGCGCCAAGCCCCAGGGCCGCTTCCTTGATCGACGGCGGGACCGATTTCAAAGCCGCACGGCTGGAAATAATAATCGTCGGCAGGGTCATCAGTGACAGCACCAGGCCACCGACCAGCGGCGCCGAGCGCGGCAGGCCGAAGAAATTGATGAACACCGCGAGGCCCAGTAAACCGAATACGATCGATGGCACCGCGGCCAGGTTGTTGATATTGATTTCGATGAAATCAGTGAACCTGTTCTTGGGCGCGAATTCTTCCAGGTAAACCGCGGCCGCGATCCCCACCGGCATCGATAGCAACAGGGTGACCAGCAGGGTCCAGAACGAACCGAGCAGGGCACCGCGGATACCGGCCTGTTCCGGTTCGCGTGAATCACTGGCGGTAAAGAAGGTGGTATTGAAACTGGTACGGATCTGACCATTGTCTTGCAGGGTCTGGACAAAGGCGATTTGCTTTTCACTGATCCGGCTGGTCACCTTCTGTAACTTGTAATAGGTGTCGATGTCATCGTCTGCCTTCAGCCATAGAGTCAAAGGCTCGCCACCAATCAGCTCAGGATTAGCTATGATCTTATCGCGTAAATCGAATTCAGCACCGCTGGATGCCAGGCTATACAGCTCTTTCTTATCCTTGCGTTTCCTGACCTCGGGAAACATGTTGCGCAAGGATTTTTTGATCAGGCCGCCATAATTGATTGCCCGCAAGGTTTCCTCGTCCAGTGTGGCATCCTCGGCAATCTCCAACGAGTTTCGATCCAGCGGAATGGTCAGCTGGACCTCGGTGGTTTCAAATGCCGGTATCGCCTTGGTCACGATATCCAGCAATAACAGCGCAAGGAAGACAAAGCCGGTGAGGACTGCCAGCTTGCCGTAGAGCTGGAAGCGTTTTTCCTTCGCGTAACGCCGTTTGAGGCTTTGCTTGACGATTTCTGTGTTATTCATACTGTTCCCGATACTTTCTGACAATATGCAGTGCGACTACATTCAATAACAGGGTGGTCACAAACAGCATCAGGCCCAGGGCAAACGCGGCCAGGGTCTTGGGGCTGTCGAATTCCTGGTCTCCGGTTAGCAGGGTAACGATTTGCACCGTTACCGTGGTGACTGCATCCAGTGGATTGACCGTGAGCCGGGCCGACAGTCCGGCGGCCATGACCACGATCATGGTCTCGCCGATGGCACGCGATGCGGCGAGCAGAATACCGCCGACGATGCCGGGCAGAGCGGCCGGGATGATCACCTGCTTGATGGTTTCCGACTGGGTGGCGCCCAGGCCAAGGGAGCCGTCACGCATCGCCTGCGGTACCGCATTGATAACATCGTCCGACAACGATGACACGAACGGGATAATCATCACGCCCATGACGATGCCGGCGGCCAGCGCACTCTCGGAAGCGACATCGAGACCAATCGATTGGCCGATTTCACGAATGAAGGGGGCCACGGTCAGGGCGGCGAAAAAGCCATAAACCACGGTCGGGATGCCAGCGAGAATCTCCAGCACCGGTTTGGCGATGGAGCGGAATCTGACCGACGCGTATTCCGACAGATAAATCGCGGTCAGCAAACCGACCGGTACCGCGATAAACATCGCGATCGCGGAGATCAGCATGGTGCCGACGAACAGGGGGATCGCGCCAAAGGAACCGGAGGAGCCGACCTGGTCCTCGCGGATGGCGGTCTGTGGGCTCCAGGTGGTGCCAAACATGAAATCGAGGAATGAAACCGATTCGAAAAAACGCAGGGCTTCGAATAAGACCGACAGCACAATACCAACCGTGGTCACGATCGCCACCCCGGAACACAACAGCAGGAAGACCTTGATAATCGACTCGACGCCGAGCCGTGCATGGGTGTGAGCGAATTTTTTGCTGAAGCCGAACAGGATACCGGACAAACCCAGTAACACGACCAGGGCGGTTACCAGATAACTGCTGTTGGCCTGGATCTGGTGGTAACGCTCGACCGCTTTTTGCACGATCGGGTCATCAACGATCTCGTTATTCTGGATCGCGATATTGATGTTATTCAGGTACAGATCGACCGCATCCTGGGACTGACTGGTAATCGATGCCGGCAGGGTCAGCAGAATCTCGTTTTCGATATAGGCCGGTTTGACCATGGTCCACACCAGCAACAATAACAAAGCGGGTATACCGCTCCATAACGCGGTCAT
>JASJBV010000205.1 GCA_030066335.1 Gammaproteobacteria bacterium | reverse complement strand
CATGTGCTGATCTTCAAGGATGTCACCGAGGACCGCAAGCTGCGCCGCAAGCTGCATTTCGAAGGTCTGCAGGATGCGCTCACCGGCCTGCTCAACCGACGGGCATTCGAGCATCGTTTTGATGCGATGATCAATGAGGCGGAGGTCACGCGCTCCCAGCACATCATGGTGTATATCAATCTCGACCAGTTCAAGCTGGTCAACGATAACAGCGGTAGTGAAGCCGGTGATGAATTGCTGAAAAAGGTGGCCAAGACCATCCAGGACCGGGTACGTAAATCAGATTCCCTGGCCCGCCTGGGGAGCGATGAGTTCGGTATTCTGTTTCCCTATGCACGGACCGATGCCGCGGAAAAAACCGTCAATGAAATTCTGCGCCTGATCGTGCAGCATGGCTTCAACTGGCAGGATCGGGAATTTCATATTACCGCCAGTGCCTCACTGATCGAGTTTGGTCACAGCAATGATCGATTCGCGGACATGTATGAGCAACTGATGGACGCCTGTCTGCAGGCTAAGCAAAATGGCGGTAACCAATGTGTCCCGGTTTATTCCTGAGCGCAGCCGGCGCTAACCACCGACCTTACCATTTGATACTTTCCCGCATCGTACGATAACTTGGCGTTGGGTACTGTTCCAGGATCTTGTTACGATCGTTCAAGGCCTTGGTGTGCACCAGTTCCTTAATGGTTTCGAGATCCAGGTAAGGTGTCATCATCTGCAGAAATTCATATTGATAGGCGGCAATATGGCGCGAGTGGCGGAAGCCGATCTTGATCATGCTGTCCGGGAACAAATGGCTGGCGTCGATGCAGTCAAGCTCGTCGTCATGTTCGCTGCCCTTGGCCATTTCGGCAATGATGCCGACCCCGAAGCCGAGGCGAACATAGGTCTTGATGACATCGGAATCGGTGGCGGAGAAGACCACGTTGGGCTCGAGATTGGCCGCATGGAAGGTACGGTCAAGTTTTGATCGGCCGGTCAGGCCGAGCATGTAAGTGAGGATCGGGAACGCCGCCAGGTCGGCCAGTGAGATCTCCGATTTCTTGGTCAGGCTGTGGCCTTTGGTCACCACGATGTAGCGATTCCACCGATACGCCGGAATCGTAATCAATTCGTCGAATTCATCGATGGTCTCGGAAGCGATGACAAAATCCACCGAGTTGTTGGCGGCCAGCTTACACATCGCCTTGGGGTTGCCCTGGTGTACCTGCATGTCGATGCGCGGGTATTTATTGGTGAATTTCTGTAACACCGGCGGCAGGATGAACTGGGCCTGGGTATGGGTGGTGGCCAGGCTCAGGCTGCCGCGGTTGGCATTGGAATATTCACGCGCAGCCTGCTTGATATTCTTGACATTGTTAAGCAGGGATTCGACATGTTCCAGAATCGCATAACCGGCGGGAGAGATGCCGGTCAGTTTCTTGCCGGAGCGCTCGAAGATCTTGATGTCGAGCTCTTCCTCGAGTAATTTTATCTGATGACTGACCCCGGGCTGCGAGGTGTAGAGCTCTTCGGCAGCGGAGGAAACATTCAGGTTGTTTCTGACGACTGCATCAAGAAAACGTAATTGCTGCAATTTCACGGTATGTTCCCGTAGGTGATAGTGTTATAGCTAATAGTTATATAAGACTAGATTTTACAAGTCTTTGCCAGACATTCAAACAATTTGTTATCCAGTTGTCATATAAGCGCGAGAATCTTCACTGGTTCTTTGGTACTGCGTTCAGCTGAAGTCGATCGACTTGTTGCGCGGCGATAAATTGATCTCGTCGATGACCATGTCGGGGTTGCTGCGAATGATGTGCATGACCAGGTCGGCCACATCCTGGCTGTTGATGCTGTTGCTGGGGTGAGGCCCCGGACGGAAATCCTGCTCGGCAAAAAAAGCGGTATCAACCATGCCGGGATTGATCAGGCTGACCGCAATCCCATCCCTGGAGCAATCCTCGCGCAGGGCCTGGGCCAGGCCGCGCATGCCGAACTTGGCGCTGCTGTACAAGGCCCCTTTCTTGCCGGCCTGCAGCGCCGACTCTGACCCGATAAAAATAATCCGTCCATGCTTGCGCTGGCGCATCCCCGGGATCAACTGACGGCAGATGACCAGGGCACTGGTCAGGTTGGCTTTGAGGAAGCTATCGATCTGGCTTAGCGAAAACTGTTCAATCGAACCGAACAATCCGGCCCCGGCACTGTGGATAAAATAATCAATCTGCCGTTGCCCGGTTATCGACTTGATCAATTGGGCGCTCTGCTCCAGGTCCACCAGGTCCTGACTATGCGTTTCGAAGCGGTCGCTGGTTGGGTCAAGCTTGGAAAAATCGCGCGCAATGCCGATTACCCGGCAGCCTGCGGCGAGCAGGCTGCGGCTGATGGCCAGGCCGATACCGGAGCTGGCCCCGGTGACCAGGGCGGTTTTGGTCGCAAGATCTTCTGGCATGTTACCAATGACAGGGATAGAAAATGGAATCCGGAATATACTGCAACAGCGCCTGTTCGCAAAATCCCATCATTGCCTGCTCGCGTTCTGCAGCGTAGCCGATCATACCCTGGTGTCGGCTGAATGCCTGGTTGAAGATTTTTTCCTCAGGATAAAGCTCGTGCATGGTCTTGAAATTCTGTTTTGGCAGGCGAAAGCTGCCAAGGCTGACCGAGTGCAGGCTAGCGGCATCAATACGCTGGAAAATCCGCATTAATAAGCGTTCGAATTCCGCCTGGTAATTAACATGATATACCACCGGATCGAAGCGCAGACCCAGCCGCCACCCGGCTGCTGCCAGTTTACCCATCGCATCCAGGCGTTTATCGATCGACGGTACCTGGTGTTCGCTATGGCGATGAGTGACCTCGTCGGTAAAACTGAAAGCAACCACCACCCGTTGATTGACCGGATGCTGCAGCAGTTGACGGACCTGAGTGCTCTTGGTCCGAATCTCCAGGTGGGCATTGTCGATACGCTGAAACACCGGCAGGTGTTCGTCGATGAAATGGGTGATAGGCTCGTAGGCCAGGCTATCGCAATCATAACCGGAAAAAAACCATACCGGCTCATCGCTATGCTGCTGACAGATCTGTTCGATATCCGCAATAAAGTCCTCGTAATTGACGAACAGCACCTGGTGCGCCGAACGGTACATACCCTGCAGGAAACAATAACGGCAATCGTATACGCAGTTGAGCATATGCGAAAAATAATAATTGTTGTGTCCACCAATGTTGTAACCATCCGGCGCGGGCAAACTGTATCCGGCATGTTTGCGGGCCAGGATCAACGCGGGATTGTTCTTTTGCAGGCGGAAGTTCTGTGACTTGGGGTTGAATACTTCACCATAGCGCTCGATGTTGATCACGCGCGCTTTCGGCATTCGTTGCAATATCGCAGTGCTGCGTGGGTGATTACGCACCGCGTTTTCGATATAGATGGTATCCGCCACTACAGTTGCTCACTCTGTCTGTGCAGTTGTTGTTCAAGCTGGCGTAGGATCTGGCGACTGTCTACCATCCGGTCGATTGATTGCAGGCTCTGATCCAGGCTGTAATCATGCTGGCGCAGGCCGAGTAGCAGTTTCTTCAATTGGATCTGCTGGGTCTGGGTGAAATGGGCCAGAGCCAGAAAACGCTGCAGTTGTTCCGCTGGTAACTTCTGCCGTGCGTGCTGCAATGCCAGGTCCATCAATTGCGCGGCAAAGCCGGCGATCGCATCGATGCGGGCATGGATTAACTGGCTGATCGCGGCCTTGTCACGATGCGGTTTGTGCTGCGCATTGTCACTGATAATCTTCAGGCTATGACATAATTCCAACGGGGCAAAGCGGCTTGCACTATGGATGAAGGCGTAGGCTTCCATATCACAGAGGGCATCATCGTGATAACTGGATTGAGGCTGCGCATGGCTGATCACCGGTTTTAACGCCAGTCTTAGTTTGGGCAATGGCACCGGGTAGATGGAATGGTTATCCCCGGCCTGGCTGATCTGACTGGCGACGACCAGTTCACCCACCGCCAGTGATTGATGTCCGGCCACGCCAAGGTTGATCCAGCAGGCCCGCGCAGGTTCAAAAAACGCGGCCGCCCAGGCGGTCGCGGCTGCCATGTTGAGGGCGCCGATACCGCTTACCACGACGGCGATGTTCTGTTGCCGATAAACATCAAAAGGATGCTCAGCATGCAGTTTTTGCAAGCGATAATGATCAATCAGCGGTTTCGCCTCGCAATGCAGGGCGCAGCAGCAGATCAGCATGTTGGCAGGGTCAGGTTTTTGCATGATCGGTATCAACAGGCCGCTAGTGTCTGGTAATGTTCCAGCAGCGGACGATACTCATCGATCACCGCCTGGTTATCGTGCTTGTGTGCACCCTTCAACAGGATCTGCAGTTTTCGGGTCAGCATGGCGATGGTCTGTTGCCGTTGTTCCGGGTCGAGTTCGTGGTGCTGGATTAATTGGTGCATGGATCGAATGCGGAAACGGTCCATGCCCCAGTAGCGGCGCGATAACTGGTCCTGGTGTCCACCATACTTGCGGATCAGGGGCTGGTCGATGTAGCAAACCGGATAGCGTCGGCACAGGCGCAGCCACAGATCGTAATCCTCACAGGCGGGTAGCGACTCGTCGAAACCACCAAGCTGCGCAATGACGTCACGGCGGATTACCGCGGCTGAGGGTGAAATGACGCACAATGGGAGACAGCGGTCAAAGATCCAGCCGCCGTGCTTGGCATGTTTGTGCATCGGGTTGACGCGCTGGCCATTACGGATCCAGATTTCGTCGGAATGGAACAATACCTGATCCGGCTGCCGGGACTGATGCTTGCGGATGGTCATCAGCTTGTCCGGCAGCCACTCGTCATCTGAATCGAGCAGGGCGATCCAGTCATTGCTTGCCGCGGTGATCCCGCTATTCCGTGCCGCACTGACCCCTTTATTCTGCTGGCGGATCAACCTGACCTGGGGGAACTGGCGCCTGATCAATTCGGCGCTGTCATCGACTGAACCGTCATCAACGACGATGATCTCATCCGCGGCCGAACTTTGCGCCAGTACCGAAGCAAGGCAGCGGACCAGGGTATGCGCACGATTATAGCATGCGTATTTCCGTTGTCATCCCCAGCCATAATCGTGCGCATACCCTGGTCCGCTGCCTTGCTTCGGTACTGGCGCAAAGTTCGGCCGCGGATGAGATCATCGTCGTTGATGACG
>JASJBV010000002.1 GCA_030066335.1 Gammaproteobacteria bacterium | reverse complement strand
TAACTACAGAACCCAAGGCCAGGCTGCATCAACCATTCCTGGCAACCGAGGTATAGGAAGAACAACATGTTGACTAGAGCTATAACCGCATCAGCACTGTCTTTGCTGCTGATAATGAGTCAGGTCCTGCCAGCGCGGCCTGACTCATTATCAGCAGCAAAGACAGTGCTGATGCGGTTATAGCTCTAGTCAACATGTTGTTCTTCCTATACCTCGGTTGCCAGGAATGGTTGATGCAGCCTGGCCTTGGGTTCTGTAGTTATCACAACGGGTAAATCCTGCTTGAAGTAAGGGATTTAGTCCGGATTTAGTTGCTGGATAGGCCAGTTTCGGGGGCATTACCTGGAGATATCCGTGAACTTAAATTAAGTTTAGCTGGCATAAATCATCTGGCCTTACCGTTGAACAAGTGAAATTCTCATTTCATCGGTAACTTACCCCCTTTCATTCAAACTAGGACTATTTTTGACTCAGAGGTGTTATTTACGAATACATATAGATTAGCGCTGACCGTGGTTCGTCGGCCGATCCTACTGGTTACAAAAAGTTAATATAGAGCAATCCTGATGAAGTCGATATTTACCTGCTGTCGATGGTTAGCCGCTACTGCACTGGCCGCTGGTGTCATGTTGCAGCTATCCTGCTCCGATCCCATAACCGATGCCGGTTCCACCGCCAATGGCCCTGATCCAGGGGTGCTCGAAGCCCCGATAGCCTATGTAAAACGTCCGATCCCGGTCGATGAAGATGATGAAGAAATCGAATCGGATCTGCGCGAGCCCTTGTTTTTCGGTGAGGGCGGTGATGTCTATATCCGCAGCAATTCAACGGTGACCGCCACCGAGATCAATATCACCAGTGCGGTGACCGGCGGGCAGGGCGACGTCAAGGACCTGAAGCCGTCATTTGATGGCAAAAAGCTGTTGTTTACCCTGCGCCTGTTCGATCCGAATCCGAATGATGACGATACCCCAAGCTGGAACATCTATGAATATGACCTGGAGAATGATGTATTAAGACGCATTATCCAGAATGAACTGACCGCCGAGGCGGGTGACGATATTGCCCCATCCTACCTGCCGGACGGGCGGATAATTTTCAGCTCCAATCGCCAGCGCCAGTCCAGTGAAATCCTGACCAACGAGGGCAAGCCCCGGTTCAAGGCGCTGGATGAGGATGAAGATACCCCGGCCATGACCTTGCATATCATGAATGATGACGGCGGTGAACTGCAGCAGGTTTCCTTCAACCAGAGCCATGATCTGGACCCAACCATCCTGACCAATAATTTTTCCGGTGAAGTGCTGTTTACCCGTTGGGACAACGCCGGCGGCAATAACGGCATGCACCTGTACAAGATGACCCCGGATGGCACCGATGTACAGGTATTGTATGGTGTGCATAGCCACAATACCGGGGCCACCAACGATGGTAACAACAATGCTACCATCCAGTTTTCGCAGGCCGAGGAGATGGAAGACGGTCGCATCCTGGTGATCGCCCGCCCCTACAGCAATACCTTTGGCGGTGGTGATATCGTGCTCATCGATATCGAGAATTACCTCAACAACACCCAGCCGGTGGATAGCCTGAGCAGTTCGCAGGGCCCGGCGCAGGCCTCCGCCACGATCAATCAAATCAGCACCCGTGGCTCCAACAATGAATTCTCCCTGGGAGGTCGTTACTCCGCGGCCTGGCCATTATGGGATGGCAGTAATCGCCTGCTGGTCAGTAAGAGTACCTGTGAATTAGACATCAACGACGAGCATTTCCCCTGTATCGAGCCTCATTTATCTGATCCGAATGCGGTTGAGGCCTCGCCGGAATATAACCTGTGGCTGTATGACATGGATGACCACGCGGAAAAGATTATCCTGCTGGGTGAAGATGGCATGGTATTTACCGATGTGGTCGCTATCCAGTCACGCGCGGTTACCCCAACGATCATCCCTGCCAAGACGATCGGTGAGCTCGATGTTGGCTGGCGCGACGATGGTATCGGTGCGATCCACATCCGCAGTGTTTATGATTTCGGTAACGGCAGTTTCAATGGTTGCTTTCTCAACGACTGTACCAGTGCCACTGGCATTAGCTCGGTAACTGAGCTGGGTGATCCGGCTAATGCCGATGCCGCTGAGCGCCCCGCCCGCTTCGTCCGTTTCGTCAAGCCGGTATCCCTGCCGGACGAGGATGATCCGGACCTGGGTAACCTGGCCCCGGACCTCGCCCGCGAGGCTTTCGGTCCGCAGCGTAACCAGGACATGCGCGAGATCGTCGGCTATGCCCCGGTGGAACCGGACGGCTCGGTCAAGGTCAAGCTGCCGGCCAATATTCCATTGGCGATCAGCGTGCTCGACAGCATGGGACGCCGCATCGGGCCCAGGCATCAGAACTGGTTCACGGTCCGACCGGGCGATACCCTCGAATGTACCGGTTGTCATACCGAAACGACCCAGAACGGGGCGATTCCCTTTGCCCATCATCGCCGTGATGCCGAGGCTGCTTCCATCAATAGCGGCCTGCAGAACTTAAGCTTTGGCAATACCCAGATCCCGGGCACGGTCGATGAATACTGGGGGAACATGGGCGAGACCATGGCCGAGGCCCGTTTCCGCCTGGCCGAAACCTCTATCCCGCCCATGGGCGCGCTGGTCAGCGCGATCGAGCCCCAGGTTACGATGAACCTGGTGTACGAGGACTACTGGACCGATCCGACGGTGCGTACCCCGGATACCGCGTTCAGTTACGAATATGCCAACCTGACCACCACCATGCCGTTCCGTAATCCGTCGGTAGCGGCCAATTGCCAGGACCCGGACGACTGGGATTTCACCTGCCGGGCGGTAATCAACTATGAACAGCATATTCATCCGTTATGGTCGGCACCGCGCGGCGTGGCGGATGCCGATACCTGTACCAATTGCCATAACGATACCGATGAGGTGCTGATGGTGGCGATGGTACCGGCGGCCCAGCTCGATCTGAGCGATGGCGGTTCGGACCAGAATAACGGCATCCAGTACAAATCCTACCGCGAGCTGTTCGCCTCCGATGCCGGGCAGATTGTTGATATGGACGGTAACCTGGTCAACGACACGATCCAGGTACCGGTCGATGCCGATGGTGACGGTATCCAGGATGTCGATGTCAATGGCGACCCGATCTTCGATACCATCGATAATCCAAATGCGGCAACGACTCCGGTGATGTCAGGTAATAGTGCCAGAGCCAGTTACTTTGTCCAGAAGATGTCTAGTGCAACCGCGACTCGCAACGCCTCCCTCGGCCCGGGCGATGCCGGCTATATCGATCATTCAGGCTTCATGAGCGGCGATGAGCTGCGCTTGATCATCGAGTGGCTGGATATCGGGGCACAATATTTTAACGATCCATTTGACCCAGCTGTACCTATGAACTAGCTTTTAATTAACCCGGCGACTATATACATAGTCTCCGGGTTAATGCTAGTCCAACAAGGAACCAGAACCTTTGAAAATAACAACCAAGCTACAGCTGATGGTGCTGTGTTGCCTGCTGATGGGAATGTCAGTGGCCGGCGCAGAGTCAGAACCGGCACCGCTGACCATTGCCGACCCATTCATTGAATTACGTACCGGGCCGGCCTCGTCATACCCGGTGTTTCATGTCATCGATCGTGGTGAACAGATCCTGGTCCTGCGCCAGAAAACCGTGTGGTTCAAGATCCGCGCCAGCGATGGCAAGGAGGGCTGGGTTAACAAACAACAGTTACAGCAGACCTTGTTGCCCGATGGGGCAAGACTGCAGCTGAGCGAACTACAGCAGGACGCCTTCATCGAGCGCAACTGGGAAATCGGGATGATGACCGGTGAACTGGAAGATGCGCCGGTAAACTCGGTGTATGGCGCCTATAATTTTACCAAGAACTTTGCCACCGAGTTGACCCTGAGTCACTCAACGGGAAATGTGTCGAGCAGTACGATCTACAAGGTCAACCTGATGATGCAACCGTTCCCGCAATGGAAATACTCGCCATATTTTTCCATGGGGCTGGGCAATATCGATGTCGATCCGCAGGCCACGCTGATTAATCCGGAAGACCGGAGTAACCAGATTGGACAGATCGGTTTCGGGATAAAGCGTTATTTATCCCGCCGTTTCATCCTGCGTTTCGAGTTTAACGATTACGTGGTGTTTTCCGCGAGTAATGACAGAGACGATAACGAGGATATTAGTGAATGGAAACTAGGTTTCGCCGTATTCTATTAACAGCGCTGATGCTGTGCTACAGCTCGTTGCTTGTGGCGCAACAACCCGCCGCGGATGATGATTCGGTGATGATAGAGCCATCGATCGAGCGCATCGAGTTCGATGAGGCCCAGATTGACACCGAGGACCTGGAGATCCTGCTGATGCTCGGTTATCTGAGTATCGAGGATTTTGGCGTCAACGAATTACTCCAGTTCAACCTCAATTATCACGTCAACGAAAGCATCTTCGTGCAGGTTTCATTCGGTCAGTCCGATGGTGGTGAGACCAGTTACGAAATTATTACCCAGGGCGCACCGCTATTAACCCCAAGCGAACGTGAATTAAGCTACTACAATATCAATATTGGTTACAACCTATTGCCGGGGGAAGCCTTCCTCGGTGATCAACTGGCCCATAACACGGCCTTTTATCTGTCAGCAGGTATCGGTGTGACCGAATTTGCCGGTGATGACCGTTTCACTATCAATTATGGTGCCGGTTATCGCTTTTTATTGAATGATGCGACCGGAATTTATACCGACTTTCGCAATCACGTATTCGACATGGATACCTTCGGTGAAAACAAGGCGACCAATAACCTGGCCTTCACCCTGGGCATCAGTTGGTTTTTTTAACGAGGATAGATGATGAAAACTTACCCTTCGAGAATCATTAAATTAGTCATGGTCGTGGTGTTCAGCCAGTTGTTGATGCTGCAGGCGCAGGCCGCAAGCCTGGACGGGGCAGCACCGGATTTCACTCTGAAGAGCATGTCGGGCAAGAACCTCAAGCTTAGTGAGCTTTCCGGTAACGTGGTGCTGCTGAATTTCTGGGCCTCCTGGTGTGGTCCCTGTCGGACCGAAATGCCGCTGCTCAACGACCTGCATAACAAGTATGAAGCGCTGGGATTTACCGTACTCGGGGTCAATGTGGAACAGGAGACCGAACTGGCCAAGTCATTCATTGCCAAGAGCCCGGTGGATTTTCCGATCCTGTTGGACAAGACCAACAAGGTCAGCAAGATGTATGACGTGATCGCGATGCCGACCACGGTGATGATCGATCGCGATGGCAACATGCGTTACCTGCACAAGGGCTACCAGGTCGGCGATGAGAAGAAATACAAGAAGATGGTCAAGAAGCTCGTCCGCGAATAACCAGGTGTAGTGATCATGTCGAACAAAATATTTGCCCTGCTTGCCCTGCTGATGCTGCAGGGCTGCGCTGTCGAGCCGTGGGTCAAGCCTTATGAGCGTGCTCACCTGGCCGATCCGATCATGAGTTTTGAACGTCATCCCGTGTCCAGCAGTTATCTGCACCATGTCTATGATGCGCGTGAGGGAGCAAGAGGAGCTGGAATCGCAACAGGCGGCGGATGTGGCTGCAACTAGATGCCTGAACAGCAGGCTTCAGTTGGCACTATCCTGCGTTAAAAACTCGTTTGCAATGCTCACGTACTCGCGTGTACGTTGCGCTTGCAAACGAGTTTTTACCTTGTCTAGCACGCAACTGAAGCCTGCTGATCAGGCATCCAATCTCATCCCTTGGGGAATATTTCTCCTCATTTTCCTATCTCCAAGAGTACATGCAGCGGTATTGCCGGAGGACCGGGCCGATTTGCTGTATCACAGTTATGACGGTGGTGGGGCGGAGATTGCCGGACCGTCGGTTCTGATCCGCAAAAAATTCAGCGAGAGCTTCTCGGCCAGTATCAACAACTACGTCGATAACGTCACCAGTGCATCGATCGATGTCATTACCTCGGGCGCCAGCAAGTACAAGGAAAAGCGTGAGGAAAACTCGATCAGCCTTGATTACCTGCATGAAAAAACCCTGATGAGCGCCGGCTTCACCGAAAGCCTGGAAAACGATTTCGATGCCGAAACCTTCAGCATGAATATCTCCCAGGACATGTTCGGTGACCTGACCACGGTCAGCCTGGGCTATGCCCAGGGTGACAACATCGTCGGCAATAGTGCCGACCCCAACTTCAGCGAAGAATCCAACAGCCGCAGCTTCCGTATTTCCATGACCCAGGTACTGACCAAGGACCTGATAATGGCGCTGGCGCTGGAAACCATTACCGACGAAGGCTATCTGAACAATCCTTACCGCTCGGTGCGTTACCTCGACGGTTCCGGCGGCTACCTGTTCCAGTCGGAGGTCTATCCGAATACCCGCACCAGTAATGCCTTTGCCGTGCGTGCACGTTACTACTTGCCGCATCGCGCCGCAGCATCCGCCGGTTACCGGTTTTTTTCCGACACCTGGGGTATCGATGCGCACACGATCGAATTGAGCTATACCTGGCCCTACAGTGAAGACGTGGTGTTTGACCTGAGCTATCGCTATTACGATCAGAATAAGGCGGATTTTTACAGCGACCTGTTTCCCTTCGCCAATGCGCAGAATTTTCTCGCCCGCGATAAGGAAATGAGTACCTTCACCGATCACACCATTGGGTTTGGGGTTGACTATGAGTTCACCAAGAGCACCAATGGCTTTATCAAGCGTGGCAGTATCAATTTCAATTACGATCTGATCATGCTCGACTACGACGATTTCCGCGATCTGACCAAATCCACCCCGGTTCCGGGCCAGGAACCCCTGTATAGTTTTGATGCCAGCGTCATCCGTCTGTTTCTGTCGATCTGGTTCTGATCATTGCCCAAGGATTTTATGCCACGGCCTTGATCCATGCGGTTTGACAGGTTCCGGTAAGGGTTTAAACTGCCAAAACATCACAACAATAAAGTTATAGGTCGTTATCATGAATCCGGAAAAAGTCGTCTTTGGTTTTTTTATCGTCCTGTCATTGACCCTGAATTTCGGGTTCTTCATTGGGGAAATTGACAACCCGGATCATCATCATGTCTACGAGTTGTTTGCCGTGGTTATCGTCAACCTGATTGCGACCATCCTCAAGTTCGGCGACCGCAGCCAGATGGGGGCGGTCCTACTGGCCACCAGCCTGGCGGCGATGATCCAGTTGATCGCGGCGACCCTGGTCTGGACCTTCGCGGTGCATATCTCGCAGACCGGCTTAACCCCGGTGGTGATGGCGAGTATCGTCTCCCTGTCCGGTGGCGCGATGCTGGCGAATGTGATCTCGGTGATCCTGCTCATCATCGAAACCGTGATGTTGCGCCGCTAAGCAAAGCAAACCCCGGGTCCTGATCATGGACAGCATTATCTTCCTCATTTTCCGGCGCATGCGCCCGCCGTTGATCACCCTGTTGCTGGTGTATACGGTGTCTATTCTGGGGTTGACCCTGATTCCGGGCCAGGATGCCGACGGCAACGTTTGGCACATGGATTTTTTCCATGCCTTCTATTTTGTCAGTTTCATGTCGACCACGATCGGTTTCGGCGAAATCCCCTATGAGTTCACCGATGCGCAGCGCCTGTGGGTGTTGTTGTCGATCTATGCCAGTGTTATCGCCTGGTTGTATGCGATCGGTACCATCCTCAGCCTGGTTCAGGACAAGACCTTCAAGCAGGCGGTGGCGGAAAACAAGCTGGCGCGGCACATCCGCGATATGCGCGAGCCTTTTTATCTGGTCTGTGGTTATGGCGAGACCGGCAGTGCCCTGGTCAGGGGCCTGACCGATGTCGGTTATCATGTGGTGGTGATCGAGATCGATGAACAACGCAGTCAGATCATCAAGCTGGAAAACCTGCGTGATTATGTGCCCACCCTGCATGGCGATGCACGCAAACCCCTGCACCTGCAGGAAGCCGGCCTGCAGCATCCACAGTGCCAGGGCGTGGTCGCGGTTACCAACGATAATGAAGCCAACCTGAAGATCGCGATCACCAGCAAGCTGCTGCATCCGCATATCAACGTGATCTGCCGGGCCGATTCGCATGATTATGAGAAAAACATGGCCTCGTTCGGTACCGACCATATCATCGATCCGTTCGACACCTTTGCCACCTACCTGGCCACCGCGATCGAGGAACCTTGTCTCTACCTGTTGCAGATGTGGCTGTACTCCGGCAATGAAGAGGTCAGGTTGGAAGAACCGGTGTATCCACCGCGCAACAAGCCCTGGATCATCTGTGGCTTCGGTCGCTTCGGCAAGGCCGTGTATCAACGGCTGAAAAAAGAGGGTAACGACATCATCGTGGTTGAGGCGCGGCCGGACCTGACCGGGTTACCGGCCGGCGGCGTGGTCGAAGGCCGGGGTACCGAGGCCGAAACCCTGATGCAGGCCGGGGTCGAGCAGGCAGCCGGCCTGATCGCCGGTACCGATAACGATGCCAATAACCTGTCCATCGTGGTGACCGCGCGCGAGTTGAATCCGGAGTTGTTTTTCATCGTGCGCCAGAACTACAGTGACAACAGTGCCATCATCCGTGCGGTCAACGCCGACATGGTGATGCAGCCGAGCAGGATCATCGCCGACAAGATCCGGGTATTGTTGGCGACCCCGATGCTCAACGAATTCGTCTCCCTGGCTTACCACCAGGACAATGAATGGGCCTGCGAACTGGTCAGCCGTATTTCCGCACTGGTGGTCAGGCACGCCCCGCAATTACTGGAAATTGTCATCGATGATGAGCAGGCCAGGGCGGTCGTCGACGTATTGAACGGGGGGCAAAAAGTGTATCTGAAAGACTTGTTGCGTGACCCCTGGAAGCGGCGTGACCATCTCAATTGTATCGTGCTGATGATGCAGCGTGATGACGAACGCATCCCGCTGCCCGGGGATGAAACCGAGCTCAGGATCGGCGACCGCCTGTTGTTCTGTGCCGGCAGAAGTGGTTTTACCCGCCTTGAGTGGAATCTGCAACACGATAATGTGTTGAGCTACGTTCGCCTGGGCCGGGTAGAGAAACATGGTTGGTTATGGAGTAAATTAACCAAAAAATGAGGCCCGGCAACTGGCTTTAGTGTTTTCAGACAAGGCAAAAATGCACGGAGAAGCGGAGTTTACACAGCGTAAATGAGCATTCGAGTACATTTTTAACGCAGTATGAGGACACTAAAGCCAGTTGCCGGGCCTCATTTAAATACGTTCAAATGAAGCTTTCGATAGATTAGGCGCTGGCAGCTTGCTTCCATTCATTGCCCGCGTCCACCTCGTGGCAGGGATGATCCATATGCGGGGTCTTCATCGTCACCAGTTCTTCCGCGCTGCCGGGATGGATCGCCACGGTATTGTCGAAATCCGCCTTGGTCGCGCCCATTTTCACCGCCACCGCAAAACCCTGCATCATTTCATCGGCGCTGTCGCCAATGATGTGAATGCCGACCACCTTTTCATCTTCCTCCGCGCAGATAAGTTTCAACGCGGTGGTGCTGCCATGATCGGACAGGGCATAACGCATCGGGGTGAAATCACTCTGATAGATGGTGATCCCACAGTATTTCTCCATCGCCTGTTGCTCGGTCAGGCCGACGGTAGCAATCGGCGGATGGGAAAATACCACGCTCGGTATATTGTCGTAATCCATCCGGCGTTCGGCTTGATTGTTGTACAGGCGTTCTGCCAGTCTGCGCCCGGCCGCAATCGCCACCGGGGTCAACTGCACGCGGCCGATGATATCGCCCAAGGCGTATACATTGTCCACGTTGGTACGTTCATAGTCATCGACCGGGATGATGCCGTTGTTCAAAACCTTGATACCGGCAGCCTGTAGATTGAGCTGGTCGGTATTGGCACGGCGGCCGACCGCCCAGATCACCTCGTCGAAATCTTCCAGGTTCAGGTCGGGGCTGTTGACATGAATACCCTGCTCGCCCTGGGCCAGGCCGGTGACCTGGAAATCGGTATGGATCTCTATCCCCTGCTTGGTCATTTCCTGGTGCAGGATCTCACTGATCAAGGGGTCGAAGAGATTGAGGATACGGTCATCCAGGGTGACCAGGGTGACTTCGGAACCGAGTGCGCGCAGCACCCCACTGAGTTCGACCCCGATATAGCCGCCACCGATGACCGCGACCCGTTTCGGTTGCTGTTGCAGTTCGAAGAATCCATCCGAGGTGATGCCCAGTTCCGCACCGGGCACCGGTGGTACGATCGGCTTGCCGCCGGTGGCGATAACAATATGTTCAGCCTGGTATTGCTGACCATTGGCCTCGACCGTATGGCTATCGACGAAACTGGCATGCCCCTGGATATGGGTGATGTTCAGATCCTGCACATAACCGTCCCAGAAATTGTTGATGTTGGAAATGTAGTTCTCGCGGCCGCTGACCAGTTTGTACCAATCGGTTTCACCGCGCTTGACCGCGATCCCGAAATCCTCGGCGTCATCCACCGCGTGCGCCAGGTTAGCCGCATACCACATGACCTTCTTCGGAACACAGCCATTATTGACACAGGTGCCACCCAGCTTCCAGCTCTCGATAATGGCCACTTTCTTGCCGAACTGCGCCGCTTTTTCCGCGACCGCCAGACCGCCGCTGCCGCCACCTATAACCAGTAAATCAAAAGTTGTCGTGTTCATGACTGTATCCTAATGTTTGTTCGACCCGTTCCGTCAGCGCGGAACGGGACATGATGGAACAGCTGAGCAGTTTACGCGGCGATAGCGCCGGTATCTGCCAGGTATTGTTCCAGCTCTTCGGAGCCGCCGATCAGTTCACCGTCGATGAAGATCTGTGGCACCGTGGTTTTACCTGAAACTGCGCGGATAGTCGATTCGCGGAAATCCCGGTTCAATACCAGTTCGTCAAACTGCAGGTCTGCATCCCTGAGCATACCCTTGGCCTTGACACAGAACGGGCAACCCTGACGGGTAAACACGGTGACGTTTTTCGGCGCACTCACCTGCGGAGCAATGTATTCCAACATGGTGTCGGCATCGGAAACTTCAAACGGGTCGCCGGGCTGATTGGGCTCGATGAACATTTTATCAATGACACCATCCTTGACCAGCATCGAATAACGCCAGGAGCGGTCGCCGAAACCCAGGTCTTCCTTGGATACCAGCATACCCATACCGCGGCTGAAATCGCCGTTACCATCCGGCAGGAAGGTGATGTTGTCGGCCTTTTGCTCGGTCTTCCATTCGTTCATGACAAATGCATCGTTGACCGAGACACAAACGATATTGTCGATGCCCTGTTGCTTGAATACGTCAGCCAGCTGGTTATAACGTGGCACGTGGGTGGATGAACAGGTGGGGGTAAAAGCGCCTGGCAGGGAAAAGACGATGACATTCTTGCCTTTGAAAATATCATCCGAGCTAACGTCTACCCACTCGTGGTCCTGACGGGTGCGGAAAGTAACCTGGGGTACGTTTTGACCTTGTCGATTTTCTAACATGTTTTTCTCCAGTTGAGTTGATGATGAAAAGTGTGAGTATTATGCTGCCGGAGAATTATTTTTATAATCGTTTGTTTTTATTTTATTGATAGGTATGAACGATGATGTTTTCAGGTTCAGAGAACCTCCACCGTGTTCGGCAGGTTTAGCTTGATGATTTCTGCCAGTGCCTGCAGCGCCTGTTGGCGGGGAAAACTGCGGCGGTAGTAGAGGGATATCTGGCGCCAACTGTTGGGCAGGTCGAGTTCGCGTGTGATCACCCCGCGGCCGGATACCCAGGATCCGGTCAGCGCCAGCGCCGGCACCAGGGTGGTGCCGTAACCCGCTGCGACCAGTTGCATCAGGGTTTCCAGGCTCGACGCCCGCAGGTTAGCCATGTCCTGTTGCTGAGGGCGGTTTTGCAGGTGGCATAGCTCCATTGCCTGTTGGGCCAGGCAATGGCCTTCCGCCAGTAGCAGTAATTCACTGTCGTCCAGATCCTGCTGGGTGATTTCTTCCTTGGTATAAAAAGGGTGTTTCTGCGGGTGGGCCAGCCAGAACGGCTCCCGATACAGCGGGATTACATCAAAATCATTATCCGTGTGCTCGGTGGCGAGAATCGCGGCATCGATTTCATGGTGGTGCAGGCGCTGCAGCAGGGTGTCGGTCTGTTCTTCCGAGATCACCAGGCGCATCTGTGGGTGCTCATGTTGCAGCGGCTGCAGGATCAGCGGCATCAGGTAAGGGCTGATCGTCGGGATTGCACCGACCCGCAGCGGCCCGGCGACCGGGTCCTGGTAGGATTGTGCCAGCTGCCGGATCGCATCGGCCTGCTCCATGATCAGGCGGGCATGATCCAGGATCTGGGCGCCGGCCGGGGTGATCTCCACCGAGCGGTTGGTGCGCTCGAAAATCGTGATCCCGAGTTCCTGCTCGAGTTTTTTGATCTGGCCGCTCAGGGTAGGCTGGCTGACGAAGCAACGTTCAGCGGCTTTGCCAAAATGATGGGTTTCGGCTACCGCGATCAGGTACTGCAGATCGCGCAGGTTCATGCAGCCATCAACGCGGCCAGGTATCCATCACGTTTTTTCATCATGCCGGTATAGAGCTCTGGCAGCTCCGGTACCGCGGATTGGGCGACGATATCCTGTGCCAGCAGGTTGTCGGCCCAGCCGCTAACCCTGGGGTGACGCTGGCGATCGATGAGGCCTGGGCTGGCAGCCTCGAGATAGGTCAGGCGCTGGAAGAACGGGGTGAAACTCAGGTCAACCAGCGAGACCTCGTCGCCATTAAAAAAACTTTGATCGCCAAGTTTGTGTTCGAGCTGATCCAGCTTGCTGAGCAGGGCCTCGCGCTGTTCATCGAATGCAGCCTGATCGGCAGCGACGATCAGGTTGAACCCGTTCATCAGGCACTCATTGCCGAATTCCATCCAGCTGCGGTTTTGCGCCTTTAGCAACGGATCGGCGGGATGCAGCGATTCGCCATAGACCTCATCCAGGTACTCGACGATGACCGAAGATTCGAACAGCACCTGGTCGCCCACCATCAGTACCGGCACCTTGCCCAGCGGGGAAACATCCTTGAACCATGCTGGTGGATTTTCCAGGTCGATGTACTCGATATCATAATCAATGCCCTTGGTGAGCAGGGTTAACACGGCTTTCTGCACAAAGGGGCAGAGTTTGAAGCTGATCAGTTTGGGTTTCATCGGGATTCCTTAGCGAAAGTGGTTTGAGCAACGAAATATAAGTCCTAATACCCCGCAGTTAAAGTGCCGGATTGACGCGGATCCGAGGCTCCGGTCCAGCCATCCTCGGTTCTGAGGATGGACTGGGTACTGCCCATTGCCCAGCGGCTGGCGTCGATATGATGACCTTTTTGTTGCAGCAGACGGATGCTGTCGGCACTGAAGCCCTTTTCCAGGGTCAATTTGTCCGGCAGCCACTGGTGATGAAAGCGCGGGGCCTGGGTCGCCTCGGCGATGTTCATACCATGATCGATGACATTGCTGATGATCTGCAGGGTGGTAGTGATGATGCGTGAACCGCCGGGACTTCCGGTGACCAGCAATACCTCATCGGTGTCGGGGGTGAAGACCAGGGTCGGGCTCATCGAACTCAACGGGCGTTTGCCCCCGGCGACTGCATTGGCTTCGCCACCGATCAATCCGTAGGCATTGGCCACCCCGGGTTTGGCACTGAAATCATCCATTTCATTATTCAGCAGGACCCCGGTATCCTCGGCCATCAGACCGGAGCCATAGCTGAAGTTCAGGGTATAGGTATTGGATACCGCGTTACCCCAACGGTCGACCACCGAGAAATGGGTGGTCTGCGGGCTTTCGGCAGGTAATTCGAGTCCGGGTTTGATGCTATCACTGGCACGCGCCCGCGCCGGATGGATGTGTCGCTTGATTTTCGCGGCATAGGCCTTGGCGGTCAGTTCTGCGACCGGAACCTCGACATAATCCGGGTCACCGAGGTATTCACTGCGATCGGCATAGGCCTGTTTCATCGCCTCTGCCATCAGGTGAATGCTGAGCGCGCTATTGTGGCCGGCAGCCTGCAGGTCATAATGCTCCAGCTGGTTCAGGATCTGGATGATATGGGTACCACCGGAGGAAGGAGGTGGCATCGACGCGATGCGGTGACCGCGATAATCGCCGACCACCGGCTGGCGAATCCTGACCTGGTAGGTGGAGAGATCGGCCAGGGTCATGCTGCCGCCGGCCTGGTTCACCGTGTCGACGATCCGCTGCGCCACCGATCCACGATAAAATCCACTGTCGCCATACTGAGCGATTCTTTTCAGGGTCCGCGCGAGGTCAGCCTGGAGCAGGATTTCACCGGTTTGGTAGTTCGAACCGTCGGCATGGTAAAAGACTTTTTGCGCCGCCGGCCAGCGTTTCAGGCGTTGATCCGATCGGGCCAGGGATAATGCCAGGTCACGGGAAACCGCGAATCCTTTCTCTGCCAGGCGGATCGCCGGCAGCATCACCTGCTGCAGGGTCATCGTGCCATAGCGCTGCAAGGCGGTGGTCAGGCCCTTGACGCTGCCGGGCACGCCGACCGCCAGCCCATGAAAACGCGAGCGCTGTTTGTCCACCGACCCGTCTGCGTTCAGATACATATCACGATAGGCGGCGGCCGGTGCCATCTCGCGGTAATCCAACGCCAGGGTCTGCTTGCTGTCAGCCAGATGCACCAGCATGAAACCGCCACCGCCGAGGTTGCCGGCCCGTGGCAGGGTTACCGCCAGGGTGAATCCCACCGCGACCGCGGCATCCACCGCATTGCCGCCCTGCTTGAGGATCTCAACGCCAACCCTGGTCGCGATCTGTTCCTGGGAGGAGACCATGCCATGCTGGGACCAGACCGGTTGCGCCAACTCTGCATAGTTGAGGATGGGTGGAGTAGCCTGGAGCGCGGGGCTGAAAATGCCCAGGCCAACAATCAGCGCGGCGAAGAATGTCCTGCCGAGGCGAAATGGAATTGATTCAGGCTTTGAACGCCTTGTTCTTGAAAATAACCTGCTTGCCTTGCTCGTATTGTTGTTCTGAAATGACATTTTCTTGTTTCAGGCGACGCAATTCCTGCAGTTCCAGGGTCAGGCACTTATGGGTGTCATACTTACAGACTTGCTGAGCGAGCCCGATGTAGCGTGACAGACGATGAATAAACTCTTCAAAGCTGTCAGCATCAGGCTTTTTATTGAAAAATTCAAGTACCGGTATCTGCCCGTAGCGACTGTGAAACAGGATTCGGTCGTGGGTACGCATCAAGGCGACGAGAAAAGCGATAACACTGAAGGTCAGGATGCTGGCGGTTACGATGCTCAGGATCGTGTGATCAGTGAACTGGAGCGGGCTGAACCAACCCAGGTAAATCACCAGCAGGCCAAGGACAAAACTGCTGGCCGCGGTAATCATCCAGGATTTAGACAGGATAAATTCACGATGGGGTTGTGGGTCCAGGTAGCTCAGGTTGACCCGAAACTTGATCTTGCCGCCGTGTTTTTTCTGCACCGACTGGTAACAATGGATATCGTTGAAGATCGTGTATTCATTGATCTGGCCCTTTAGCCTGTCTTCCTGCACAAACTCATGATTAATTTTATCCACCGATACATGCTCGGTATCCTGGAATTGAGTGATATCCTCTTCGGCGACGATGTCAATCTGTATTTCGTGCATGGCGGCTGTTTCCGGCAAAGCGACAATTTCACATTAGGGACTAAAAAGATTAGCACATGGATTTTCAAACCTAGGTAAAACACGACCAACGTGCTTGTTTGCGCCGAAAATCTGCAAAATCAGGGGTTTATATCAACTAAACTGATCAATAATCGAGCCGTTGCAGCCAAACCAGCATTTTCCAGATGAAACTAAAACCCCGTTTTTTGTTGTTGATCATAGCCAGTCTGGCCTTGCTGAGTGCCTGTGCCGACCTGTCCTATTACCTGCACAGCGTTAACGGTCATTACGACATCATGAACCGCACCCGGCCGATTCCGGACTGGATGCAGGACGCCTCCACCGATCCCGAACTGGTGGAAAAACTCTCACGTATCGCCAGGATCCGTGATTTTGCGATGAATGAACTGGCCCTGCCGGAATCCAATAGTTATACCTTGTATGCCGATATCGGACGTAACTACGTGGTGAAGAATCTGATTGCCGCTGAAGAGTTTTCCATTCGCCCTTATCAATGGTGTTATCCGGTCGTGGGTTGCATGGGATACCGGGGCTATTTCGATGAACAACGTCTCGAGCGATTCCGCCAGCGCTTGCAGGATCAGGGTTTCGATATTTATGTAACCCGGGTGACCGCCTATTCGACCCTGGGTTGGTTTGACGACCCGGTGTTGAATACCTTCATCGACTGGCCGGAATATCGCCTTGCCGGTCTGATCTTCCATGAACTGGCCCATCAGCAGTTGTACGTGGATGGTGATACCCCGTTCAATGAATCATTTGCAATGGCGGTACAGCATGCCGGGGTGGAGAGATGGCTGCAGGCGAAGGATCAGACCGAGCAATTACAACGCTACCGACAGTACCTGCAAAACCGGCAACAGGTCACCAGCCTGATCGAGAGCGCCAGGCAGGACCTGGGCAGGTTGTATCAGACCGATAAGACCGTCGAGTCTATGCGCCAGGCCAAGCAGGACAGATTGCAGCGCTTGAAGTCGGACTACGCCGAGTTGACGGCGGGGTTCGAGGTTAAAGACGGTTTCAAATACTGGTTTGACGGCGAATTGAATAATGCCAAGCTGGCCTCGGTGTCCGCCTACCATGCGCAGGAACCCGCGTTCAGGGCGCGCCTGGAGCAGCTGGATGGAAATTTTCCCTTGTTTTATCAACAAGTTGCAGAGCTCAGTAGATTACCCTCGGATCAACGATCAGCTTGCCTGCAAGGCTGGATGCTGGCCCAGGCTGGCAGCGAGGCAACCACAGCATGCCCCTGACCAGACCATTGTTAACATAAATTAGTTAAAGTATTAGACACTTGGGTCGACACCCTGCTTACCAATTGAATATTTTCGCCAGTGGAGTGTTAAATGCCTGCCAATCTCAAGAATAGCTCGGTCAAGACCAAGCTGATCGCTTTCGCCCTGCTGGCGGTGATCAGCATCGTGATGCTGACCCTGTTGAAAATTACCTCGGATTCCAGCCAGGGCAACCTCTACCAGGCATCGATCCTGCTCAATAAAATCGAAGCAGGCATGCTGACCCTGCGTCGTAATGAAAAGGATTTCCTGGCGCGCAAGGACATGAAATACCCGGATAAATTCAATAATAACTTCAACTCGATGATGTTAGACGTCGAAGCATTGAATCAAAAACTTAATGACGCCGGTATCGACAGTGCGGCGGCGCAACAAATGCCGAGCGTGTTTGAGAATTACCACGCGGCATTTACCCAGATGGTCTCCATCCAACAGCAACAGGGACTGCATGAAAAAGATGGCTTGTATGGCAGCCTGCGTAAAGCCGTCCACGAGGTCGAATCCATCACCAAATCGGTTGCCGACGATACCCTGATGAAAGACATGCTGATGCTCAGACGCCGGGAGAAGGATTTCATGTTGCGCTGGGATATGAAATACCTGGGCAAATTCGACAAGGATGTGGCGGTGATGCAGAAAAGCCTGGATGCCAGTCCGCATTCAGCCGACACCAAGCAGAAGATCGCCGCCCTGCTGGGTTCCTATGCCGGTCAGTTCCGGCAATTCGTTGCCCTGAGCCAGGATAAGGGCCTGAAGAGTGACCAGGGCCTGATGGGCGAAATGCGCAGCACCATTCATCAGAGTGAAGACCTGATGGACCAGGTTGGCGCGGAGATCGAGCCTGAAATCGAAGCGAAGATTCAGGGCAGCCAGTTACTGGGGCTAATGTTAAGCCTGATATTGATCATCGCATTCGCGGCCCTGTCGTGGTGGATAGTGCGTAGTATCGTCAAACCGATCAATAGCCTTAAACAGTTGATGGTCGATGCCCGCAACAGCAAGGACCTGACCTTGCGCGCCGATATCTCCGGTAGTAGTGAAGTTCGCGATATGGCGCAATCCTTAAATGAAATGATGAACGAGTTTCTGCAAACCATGCAACAGCTGCAAAATGCATCGAAGGATGTCACCGAATCGTCAATGCAACTGAATGAGGTCGTCAACAGCACCAGCGAGGCGTTGCTGGAGCAGCAATCACATAGCGAACAGGCTGCCTCGGCGATGATGGAAATCAATACCACGATCCAGGATGTCAGCGACAGTATTACCGACACCTCGTCATCGGCCCAGGCAACCAACGCCGAGACCGTGAAAGGCAAGCAGATTGTCGAGCAGGCGGTCGAGTCGATTCGTCAACTGGCACAGGAAATCGAGCAGACCACCGACATCGTCAATGACCTGGAACAGGACAGCCAGGAGATCAGCACGGTACTGGACGTGATCAAGTCGATCGCCGAACAAACCAACCTGCTGGCGTTGAACGCTGCCATCGAGGCGGCCCGGGCCGGTGAGCAGGGGCGTGGGTTTGCGGTGGTTGCCGATGAAGTGCGTACCCTGGCCAGTCGCACCCAGGAATCCACCGAGGAAATCAACCGGATCATTGAAAAACTACAGGCCAATTCCAACCGGGCCGCGGTGTCGATGTCGCACAGCAAGGACAAGGCGGTGGAAAGCGTCGACCAGGCATTAATGGCCAACCAGGCCCTGGATACCATTTCCTCCTCGGTTGAATTGATCAATGACAAGAGTGCGCACATCGACCATGCCTCCCAGCAGCAGGCATTGGCATCCAACGAAATAAATCAAAGCATCATCCGTATCTCCGAGATGGCGGAAAAAACCTCGGCAGGTTCGCAGCAAACCCAGGCCGCATCATCCAGGCTGACCGGCCTGGCCAGTCAATTGAAAGAGATGGTGTCGAATTTCAAAATCAGTTGATGCGATAACTGATCGATAAAGGTCAACCGTTGCCGGGTATGCTAATACCCGGCTTTTTTTTGCCTGCAAACTTGTGCAACCAGATATATCTGGACGATTAAAACTTGTACAGCTGTTGCATTCTTGTATAACTTGATCTAGGCTGTGGCACAAATTGTACAAGAGGCTGAACAATGTATAAGTTTGATCCTGAAGTCATCCAGGTCGGCATCAGCAGTTGCCTGTTGGGACAGGAGGTGCGTTTTGACGGCGGCCATAAACGCCATCATTTCAGTGCCGATATCCTGAGTAAGCATGTCCGTTTTGTCCCGGTATGTCCCGAGATGGGGATCGGTCTGGACGCCCCGCGGGCTTCGATCCGCCTGGTCGGTGACGAGGAAAACGAAATACGCGCGGTCAGTGCCGATGGCAAGGACGTTACTGAATCAATGCAGTCATTTTCCCGCGATACCGCCTCGGGTTTAGATTATCTGAGCGGTTACATCCTGTGCGCAAAATCTCCCAGCTGCGGCATGGAGCGGGTACGGATTTACACCCCATCCGGTCAGTCCTGCAAACGCACCGGCATCGGCCTGTATGCTGCCGAGCTGATCAATCTTCACCCCAACCTGCCGCTGGAAGAGAACGGTCGACTCAACGACCAGGAACTGCGGGAAAATTTCATTACCCGTCTGTATGCCTATCACGACTGGCAGTGCCTGCTGCATCAAGGGCTCAGCGCGGCCCGCCTGATCGATTTCCACAGTCGATACAAATTCATGCTGATGGCCCACCATCCCCAGACTTATTCCGATCTCGGCCAATTGTTAGCGGATCTTTCCACTGACCTTGAGCGCAAGGCCGATGAATATATTGGCGCTTTCATGCGGGCGTTGAAAAAAGTCGCCAGTCGCCGTCAACAATGCAATGTCCTGCAGCACATCCAGGGCTATTTCAAGGATCAGCTGAATTCCCGCCAACGCCAGGAACTGGCCTCGGTGATCGAGCGTTACCGGCGTGGCGAGTTGCCGTTGATGGCCCCGATTACCCTGTTGCGACATTACCAGGAAGAATATCCAAACGACTATATCGCCCAACAGAAATACCTCGATCCGCATCCACCGGAGCTGGCCTTACGTTATGCCCTCTGATCCAGCGACTATGTATCCGATCAGGGAGGTATCGCAGAAGACCGGGGTCAATCCGGTGACTTTGCGCGCCTGGCAACGGCGTTATGGTCTGATCAAACCGGCCCGTACCGACAGCGGACATAGACTTTATTCCGAGCAGGATATAGCCACCATTCAGCAGGTGCTGAACTGGCTGGAAAAAGGGGTCAGTATTGGCCAGGTCAAGTCGCTGCTGCAGACAGCAACTACCGAATCCACGGGTTCCAACTGGGAACAGATCAATCTCGAATTAATCGAGCTGGCGCAACAGTTGAACCTGGCGGGGCTGGAGAGCCGGCTGCGAGAGTTATCCAAACTGTACCCGGTAGACCTGTTACTGGGGCATGTCATCCGCCCCTGGTTATTACAGTTAAGCCAGCTCGAGCGCCCCGATCGCGCGGTCATCGAACAAAGCGGTCATGGACTGCTGCAACAACTGCTTATCCACTGGTTGTCAATTCATAGCGGTCCGATGATTGCAGTCATGCGCTGCGGCAAGGTTTCGGCCCTGGATAGCCTGTTGACGCGCTATGAATTGCAGGGGGTTGAATGTCGCAGCCTGGATCTTGGCCAGATCGAGCCGACTCAATTACCGCTGATTCAGGATCGCTTGAGCGTCGATGCTTACCTGGTCTTGCTCGGCGCCGGCCTGACCGAATCCTGGTTCAACAAGTATCAAACGGTATGGCCCGACAACAGTTTTTTCTGCGGTGATATCGGTAATGTTTATTTCGACATGGGCTGGCTCGACCATCCTTATCATCCATCTGTTACCCAATTGGTGAGGCAACATGAAGCGTCATTTGGTCTGGTTTAGAACCGATCTGAGATTAACCCATAATCCCGCCTTGCAGCGTGCGCTGGCCACCGGAGATGAGGTCGTGGCCATTCATATCGATTGCCCCGGTCAGTGGCAACAACATGGACTGGGCTCGCGCCAGTTGGCATTTATCCAACAGAATCTGCAGGCATTGGCGCAAGCCCTCCAGGCCATCGATATCCATCTGCATCGGCTCGAATGTGCTTCGTTTAATGACATCCCCGAACTGATGCTGGATTTTTGTCAGCAGCAACAGATTGACGCCTTATTCGCCAACCGCGAGACCGGGATCAATGAGCTGCGCCGGGACCGGGCGGTCAGGGATGCCATCGAGGCGAAATTCAGCATGTTCGAGGCGGATTGTATCGTGTCACCGGGTAACCTGGTCACCGGCAACGGTGAAATGTACAAGGTGTTTACGCCGTTCAGGAACGCCTGGATAAAATATTTCAAGGAACATGGCTACAAGCTGTTGCCGGCACCTGACTCGGATCATCCACCAACGTCTGGTGACGACGGCAATGTCGATAAAGATTCACCCTGGCCGGCAGGTGAGTACGCCGCCCAGCAGCGGCTGCAGCAGTTTTGCCGGGAACATCTGCTCGACTATAAAGAACTCCGGGACTTTCCGGCCTTGCCTGCCACCAGTTCCCTGTCACCCTATCTGGCGGCTGGGGTACTGTCCACCGCCCAGTGCCTGCAGGCGATTGAGCAGCAATTGGGTTACCTACCACTCAGTCCAGGGGAACAGGGCTTTGCCTGGTTCAACGAACTGATCTGGCGCGAATTTTATCGACATCTGATGGTGGCCTATCCCAGGCTCAGCATGCACCAGCCATTCAAGCTGGAAACCCGACTTATCAAGTGGTCGCAGGATAAATCCCAATTCCAGGCCTGGTGTGATGGCCAGACCGGTTACCCCATCATCGATGCGGCGATGCGCTGTCTCAATCAGACCGGCTGGATGCATAACCGCTTACGCATGATCGTCGCCAGTTTCCTGGTCAAGGATTTACAAATCGATTGGCGCTGGGGTGAAGACTATTTCATGGCACAGCTGATCGATGCGGATTTCGCATCCAATAATGGTGGTTGGCAATGGGCGGCCAGTACCGGTGCCGACGCGGCACCCTATTTTCGAATCTTCAACCCAACGGTACAGGGCGAACGTTATGACAAGCAGGGTGAATTCATCCGGGCCTGGGTACCTGAATTAGCATCGGTGCCGGATGCTGATATTCATAGCCCGCAGCAGTGGCTGGCGGAACAGGAACTCGGTCATAGTTATCCTGCGCCAATTGTGGTGCACAAGGAGGCGCGGGAAAAAACCCTGCGCATGTTTCAATCCACCAAGAATCCGGAGGTTGCCTAATGCATGCGTTAGTCAATGATTTTTGTCAGTATTATGAAAAACTGGACCAGAATCCCCTGTCGCAGCTGGGGGAGATATACAGCGATGATATCGAGTTCTGCGATCCGGTGCACTGTGTGCATGGCATCGAAACATTCACCCGCTATTTCGAAGAAATGATGCAGCAGGTTCAGCGCTGCTGGTTTGATATCGAACAGGTGATAGAACAGGACAACGAAGCTTATGTGCGCTGGGTGATGAATTTCCAGCACCCGCGACTGAATGGCGGAAATTTAATCGAGGTACCCGGTGTCAGCCATTTGCGCTTCGGCGAAAAGATCGATTATCACTGTGATTATTATGATCTGGGGGCGATGCTGTACGAACATATTCCCTTATTGGGCAGCCTGGTAAAGGGTATTAAAAAGCGCTTGAAGTAAATTCATGCTCGTTCGTAACACATTGAATAATAATTAAATTTTGTAATTTCACATAATTTTCACATGGTTTTGACAGGGCTTTCACGATCTGTCTTCTAGGTTATGTCCATGTTTTATGCCGGATCGCAATCATCAACCGGCAATCATTTCTTTCGGGAGACCATCTGATCATGAAACGGGTACTGATTACCGGCGCATCGTCCGGCATAGGTAAACAACTCAGCCTGGACTACCTCGAGCAGGGCTGGTCAGTCGTGGCCTGCGGCCGTAATCAAGAAAGACTGCGTCAGCTATCGGATTCCAGCCATTACGACTACCGCAGCTTTGATACCAATGACCGCGAACAGACCCGGCTGGCGCTGGCCGATGTCGACGACCTGGAGCTGGTCATTCTCAATGCAGGCAGTTGTGAATACATCGATGACGCAAAGCAGTTCGACGCCGAGTTGTTCGACCGGGTGTTCTCGACCAATGTTATGGGTACCGTCAATTGCCTGGCCGCGTTATTGCCGAACATGAGCGAGGGCAGCCAGCTGGCCATCGTCAGTTCCTCGGTGACCTTTCTGCCATTGACCCGGGCCGAGGCCTACGGGGCTTCCAAGGCGGCGCTGGATTACCTGACCCGCACCCTGGCAGTAGACCTTGACCATCAGGGCATCAGCCTGTCGCTGATCCGCCCGGGGTTTGTCGATACGCCGCTGACCCAGCTCAACGATTTTCCGATGCCGGGCCGGATCGGGGTGAAAGAGGCAAGTAATATCATTCGCACCGGCCTGGAAAAAAAGAAGAAAGAGATCAATTTCCCGTTTGTGTTTATCGCCGTGATGCGATTGTTATCCTGGCTGCCGCATTCACTTTGGCACCGTATAGCGGTATCGATGGCGCGGAGTGCTGCGTGAAACAGATTGCCGTCATCGGTAGTGGTATATCCGGCCTGACCTCAGCTTATCTGCTCAGCCAGGATCACCATGTCTGCCTGTACGAGGCCAACCCGGTACTCGGCGGTCATACCGCGACCGTCGATGTGACCGTGAACGAAAAAGATTACGCCATTGATACCGGGTTTATCGTGTTCAATGACTGGACTTACCCGAACTTTCTCAAGCTGCTGGATAAAACCGGTATCGACAAGCAGGAAACCGAGATGAGTTTCAGCGTGCAACACCTGCAAAGCGGTATCGAATATAACGGCCACAGCCTGTCCACGATGTTTGCCCAGCGCAAGAACCTGGTCAGTCCACGTTTCTACAAGTTCATCTATGATATCGTCCGCTTCAACAAAGCAAGCAAGCAGTTGTTAAAGGAGCAAAGCGCGCAAAGTGATCTAACCCTGGGTGATTTCCTCGATCAGCACAGGTTTTCCGATTTCTTCGCCGAACATTATATCCTGCCGATGGTTGCCGCGATCTGGTCGGCATCGATCGATGATGCGCGTGAATTTCCGCTCGGATTGTTTTTGCGCTTCTTCAAAAACCATGGCCTGCTCAATATCGTGGATCGACCGCAGTGGTATGTTATCAAGGGCGGTTCCAGGTCTTATATCCCGGCCCTGACCGCAGCGGTACAGGAGATCAAGCTGGACTGTGCAGTATCAGCTGTCGAGCGCAACGCCGAGGGCGTTGAGGTGCACAGCGCCGATGGTTCCAGGACATTTGACGAGGTAATCCTGGCCTGTCATTCGGATCAGTCACTGCGCTTGTTGAAGGACATCAGTGACGATGAGCAGCAGGTCTTGAGCGGGATCAAATACCGCGAAAACGAGGTGGTATTACATACCGACCGTAACCTGCTGCCCGATCAACCGAAAGCCTGGGCGAGCTGGAATTTCTGGCAGGGACAATCCCATGATTCTGCACCCGCGGTCACTTACAACATGAATATCCTGCAGGGGCTTGCTGCGGATGAAACATTCTGTGTTACCCTGAACCGCAGTTCGGCGATAGATCCGGACCAGGTCCTGGGCGAGTTCCGCTATGCCCATCCGGTATACGAGCCCGGCACGGTTACGGCGCAACAAAACCGGGACCTGATTTGCGGTAAGAACCACACCCACTTCTGCGGCGCCTACTGGTATAACGGCTTCCATGAAGATGGGGTAAAAAGTGCTCTCGATGTTTGTGCACGATTTGGAGTTTCCTTATGAATACCATGGTCGCTGGTGCGGAAAGTGTTGCCTGGAACAGTGCTGTATACATCGGCAAGGTCCATCACATGCGTTACTCGCCAACCGAGCATGGTTTCAGTTACCCGATGTACATGCTCGGCCTGGACCTGGATGAGCTGGATACGCTGGATCAGAACCTGCGTTTCTTCGGCGCCAACCGTTTCGCCGCGTTGAGTTTCCGCCGTTGTGATTACCTTGACGATAACGAGCTTTCCCTGAAGCAGGCGGTACTGGAAAAAGTCGCGCAGCTGGGCGGTGACAACAGCATCATCGAGTCCGTCCTGTTACTGGGCCAGGTACGCTGTTTCGGCATTTATTTCAGTCCGGTCAACTTCTTCTTCTGTTACCAGCAGGGTAAGCCCAGGTACATGCTGGCCGAGGTGCACAACACGCCGTGGAATGAACGTCACTGTTACCTGGTCGACGTGGAAAATCCGCAACAGACGAAAAAGGATTTTCATGTGTCCCCGTTCATGGGCATGGATATGCAATACCACTGGCGGATCGAGCACAGCGATGAGCATATCCTGGTGCACATAGAGAACTGGCAACAGGATAAATTATTCGACGCAACCTTGTCGGTACAGCAGCACGCGCTAACCAGTACCTCGCTATGGTCAGTGTTGAAGCAGTGGCCGGTGATGACCCTGACCATATTGAAGGGTATTTACTGGCAGGCATTGAAACTGTTCATAAAAAAAGTTCCATATCATTCTCATCCATAGGAGTTAACCATGGAATCCATCATAACCAATCAACAATCCGGGATTATCGAACAACTGTCGAGGAAACTCGTTTTTGCCTTGTTCAAGGGCCTGAAAGATTGTGGCATTACCGTCGAAGAGCGTTCGCAAAGATATTTCTTTGGCGATAAAGATGCGTCTCTGCAGGCCGTGGTAAAGGTCAACGACAGTCGTCTATATACTCGCGTGCTCAGCGGCGGTAGTGTCGGCTATGCCGAAGCTTATGTGGAAGGTGACTGGGAAACCCCGGACCTGACCGCGGTGATCAGGGTTTTCTGCAGGAACATGGCAACCCTGGAGAAACTGGAAAAGCGTTTGGGTTGGATCACTTATCCCTGGCATAAAATATCCCATGTGTTGAACAAGAATACCCGTGAAGGCAGTCGTTCTAACATCGCCGCGCATTACGATCTCGGTAACGATATGTACCAGCTGATGCTGGATCCACACATGCAGTATTCGTCGGCGATCTACCCAAGCCCGGAGGCAAGCCTGGTCGAGGCGCAGGAATTCAAGCTGAAAAGAATCTGTGACCAGCTGGAGTTAAATCCCGAGGATCACCTGATCGAGATCGGTACCGGTTGGGGCGGACTGGCCTGCTATGCAGCGAAACACTACGGTTGCCGGGTGACCACGACCACTCTGTCGCAACAACAGTTCAACTACACCCAGCAACAGGTCGAGCAACAGGGCCTGGAGGACAGAGTTACCCTGTTGCTGCAGGATTATCGCGACCTCGAGGGCCAGTACGACAAACTGGTATCGGTGGAGATGATCGAAGCCGTCGGCCATCAATTTTTTCCAGGATATTTCAAGAAGCTGGAGCAGCTGTTGAAAGACGATGGCCGCATGCTGATCCAGGCCATTACCATCTCTGACCAGAGATACGATCAGTATCGCAAGAGCGTTGACTTCATCCAGCGTTATATTTTCCCGGGAGGCTGCCTGCCATCGGTCAGCGAGATGACCAAGCATCTGAAAAAACAAACCTCGATGACGGTGACCCGATTGACCGATTACGGACATCACTATGCCCAGACCATAACCGACTGGACCGAGCGTTTTCACGAGGCTACCAGCCAGTTAGTGGAGATGGGTTATGACATGGATTTCCAACGTCTGTGGGATTTTTACCTGGCCTATTGTGAAGGTGGATTCAGGGAAGGCACTATCGGTCTGGTCCACTTCGAAGCCGCCAAGCCAGGAGCGAGAATATGTCTAAATGGTTCTGGGCACAGCTGATTGCGTTTCAAATTCTATGGTTCAGCGCCGTCATCGGACGCAACGAATGGATCATGCTGTCGCTACTGCTGATTGCCGCCCATTTTATTTTTACCCCCAGTCGCGGCACTGACTGGCGCGTGATCCCTATTGCATTGATCGGCATCACAGTCGACGCGACTCTGACCTTGAGTGGGATTTTTGTCTTCGAAACCCTGCCGCTGTGGCTGGGTTTAATTTGGATAGGCTTTGTCCTGACCCTGGGCCACAGCATGATCTGGTTACGCAAACTGCCATGGTTTGTGCTGGTACCGATCGGTGCGGTGGCCGGTACCGCCTCTTACCTGGCGGGTTGGAAGTTAGAGGCGGTTGAATTGCCGATGGGCCTGACCTGGACGATTGCCACCCTGGCCATCCTATGGGCGATTATGTTACCGCTGCTGGTACAGCTGGACTACAAGATAAGGGTGAGAACATGAAAAAGCTATTATTGATCTGTTGGTTTATCGGTTTACCGGTGATGGCCAGTCCGGTTGCAACCTTGTCCGTCGTTGGCCAGAGCGAATTGAACTGGATGTTCTGGAAAGTCTACGACATCACCCTGCTCAGTGGCAGTGGGCGTTACCAGGACAGCGGTTATCCGATTGCCCTGGCGATCGAATACGCGCGGGATATCGAGGCTGAAATGTTGGTCGAAACCACGGTCAAAGAGTGGCAACGCATCGATGTCGACTGGAAACCGCAATGGCGCGAGCAACTGCAAGATATCTGGCCATCGGTCACGCCGGGTGATGAGCTGTTGTTACATGTCAATGACCAAGGTATCAGCCAGTTTTTCTTTAACGACGATTTGATCGGCGAGATCCAGGATGCAGAATTTGCCCCGGCTTTTCTCGCCATATGGCTGTCCGACAAAACCCGCAAACCGAAGCTGCGCATGCAGTTGCTCGGCGAGTATGATGCGTAACTGGATCTGGCCCTTCCTGTTGCTGCTGGTCGGTTGCGCTACCCCGATGAGTTATTACCAGAACACCAGTCCCGAGCTGAAGCTGGAAGAGTTTTACAACGGTAAGCTTACCGCCTACGGCATGGTGCAAAATCGCAGCGGCAAGGTATTACGGCGATTCAAAGTCGACATGGTCGGCAATTGGGAAGGCAACAAGGGCGTGCTGGATGAAATGTTTTACTATGACGATGGCGAGGAACAGCGGCGCACCTGGTACCTGGAAAAACATGCAGATGGTATTTACGGCGGTACCGCCAGTGACGTGGTCAATCCTGCCAAGGGTCAAACCAGTGGCTATGCCCTGAACTGGCGTTACACACTGACGATTACGGTAGATGGTAAAACCTGGGATATCGATTTTGATGACTGGATGTACCTGATGGATGAGAACCGCCTGATCAACCGGGCAAAGATGAAGAAATGGGGTTTCAAGGTCGGCGAAGTCACCCTGTGGATTGAAAAGGACTAGCTTACGGGTCTAATGCAGAGTACGCGTTATATGTCACTGGAGTTTGCATTAAAGTGGCAGAGTGAGATTGCCCAGTATAACGATCGACTATTCTGCGAGCATATTGACTTGCGTCGGGATGAGCTACCCGCAGACCTGGCAACAGCTGTTGCCGAATTAACCCCGGGTGAGTCTGTCGAACAGGAATTTGCGCCCGGGCAACTGGTCGCGGCCCATGCTGCGAGCAATATCATTGAATTCCCCGACGCGCTATTTCAGCGCCAGTTGGGGCCCAGGCAAATCGAACCGCGGCGCGGACGCTTCTATCCCCAGGTCCTGGCCGCCGCTGCGCTGGCCAGTGAACCGGTAAATTACTCTCCCTTCCGTCTGCTCGAAGTCAGCGAAGATAGACTGGTTGCCGACAAGAATCATCCCCTGGCAAGCTATGCGCTCAGACTTGCGGTCAAGTGTTGGCAGGTATTGGCGTCACCGGCAGACAGCAATCCAGGCCGCCAGGATATAACCCATCAGGTCACTGCCAGCGGGTCAGGACTGCAATGTCCTTATCGCGCGCAGCCAACCGATTTTTATCCTGCTTATTCATTCCCGCGGGATAACGAGGTCGATGATGCGGAGTTCTATCGACAACCACGCCTGGTTCAGCACCTGGATGATACAGCTATCCAACAGGTCAGCGAATTCTATGCGAGGATCCTGCGCCCCGGGATGAAGGTACTGGATCTGATGAGTAGCCATTTGTCCCATCTGCCAGCGGTCGAGCCACTCGAGGTTGTCGGCCTGGGTATGAATCAACAGGAACTGGCGCAAAACCCGCGGCTGTCCACGCGTACGATCCATGACCTGAATAAACAGACCCGGTTACCCTACGCTGACCACAGTTTTGATGCGGTCATCTGCACCTCCTCGATCGAATACCTAGTTGACCCGCTGGCCGTGGTCGCTGAAGTGGCACGGGTGCTCAAGCCCGGCGCAATCTTCATGGTGACTTTCTCTGATCGCTGGTTCCCCGGCAAGGAGATTAACCTGTGGCCGGAACTCCACCCGTTCGAGCGCCAGGGCCTGGTGCTGGATTTCTTTGTCCGAAGCGAACGTTTCGATGATTTGCATACTGAATCGATCAGGGGGTTACCGCGGCCGCCAGACGATATCCACCGCAACCAGAGGCGGGTGGCGGATCCGGTGTTCGCAGTATGGGGTGCCGTGGCTGAGAGCTGAGGGCTGATCGGGCCGGGGTCAAAGTTTCAACGGCTTGACCGGTGCCTGCATCCAGCTGTCATCCTGGTGCCAGTCAATCTCCGGGTCATCGACGAACAACTCGACTTCATTGCCATCGGGATCGCGCAGATACAGGCTTTGACTGATGCCATGGTCGGACTGGCCATCAATCCGGTAGCCATGCTCCAGAATGCGTTGCTGCATCGCCCGCAACTCTGCAAGATCATTACCGATCTTCCAGCCGACATGGTACAGGCCAATGCGCCTGCCCGTGAGTGGACCTTCGCTGGCATCAGTCTCGATTAGCAGCAACTCGTGATGGCTGCGGCCACCGGTTAACACCGCGGCTCGATTATTGAAGATGCGGCCCTTGAGTTGCAATTGCAGCATATCGTGGTAGAAGCGCAGGGATTGCTGCAGGTCGCGGACATAGAAAACCACGTGTCCAAGTTCAATCATGTTATGCCTCCACTCGCATATCGGTTGCGGCCACCAGCCAGTCCCGGTAGCAGATTCAGAGATTAACCTGGATGGGATATTAATTACCACAACAACAGAATTTCACATTATTTTCACACCGACTTCACGGTCAGTTGACGCTTCCCGTTATGCAATGTTTTGACCCAAATAAGCGCACTGCGCAACCAGGAGAACCGTTATGTCCCAGTTTGAACAACAGCTACATGAAATCGAATTAGATTACGACCGCATGCTGGAAGAGATCGAGGAGCTTGATCCCGAGATCCTTTTCTCCGTGGTGCCCGGCAGTCGTTTGCACGACATCATCAATAATCCGACGACCGAGGATATCGATGATATCTAGTACCTGCTGCGGTCATCAGCAGGCGTCATAACCATAATCAAAACTAAAAAATAAAACCAAAGCAATCCCTAACCTGGAGGAGATATTATGTTGATTTCAACCCTGGATCCAATCTCGATGAAAGACGTGACCGATACCGACAGCGCCCCTTACGTGGTCGACGGTGAAGGCTCTCATGCATTGAAGATCTATTTTGAAAACGAAGCAAACAAGGTGAAATACATGAATATGTTATTGCATAGAGGCATAGGCATGCAGTCACTGCTTGGCGACAGCCTGACGGAATCATCCGCCAGGGTCGCCGTCAGTTAACCAACCCACCACAGCAGGTGAGACCATGAAACCCAGAGATGCCAAATTTTTATTAATGCCGGTAACCGTATCCCTCGTGTTGCTGTTTCTGTTGTTCAGGCCAGCCATGGCCGGCAGCCAGGGCCCGCAGGTGTGTGCCGATAACCAGGATTTCAATGTGCGTCGGCTGGACAGTGAACAGACAGAAAACATCTGTCAGGCCTACCGCGGCAAGGTGCTGCTGGTGGTCAATACGGCCAGCCGTTGTGGTTTCACCGACCAGTACGCCGACCTCGAACAGTTGTACGCGCAATACCGTGATCAGGGCCTGGAAATCGCCGGATTTCCATCCAACGATTTTGGCAACCAGGAACCAGGCAGCGAGGGTTCGATCAAGAGCTTCTGTCGTCTGACCTACGGTGTACGCTTTCCGATGTATGCCAAAACTCGGGTCCGCGGACAGGATGCCGATCCCTTCTATAAGGCGCTGGCCCAGGCTGCTGGTACCGAGCCGAGATGGAATTTTCATAAGTACCTGCTGGACCGCGATGGCAAATTGGTCGGTAGTTTCGGCAGCTCCACTAACCCACAGGGACGCAAGATTATCGAGGCGATCGAGAGCGTATTGTAAGCATGCAGGCAGTTGGCGATATCAAACGGCATGTGTTGTGGCTGGGTTACCTCGGGGTCACCCCGTTGCTGTTGGCCAGTGCCTTTGTCATTGCGGATAACCATAAGCTGTTGGCCATCGACTTCGTTAAAGCCTACGCCGCCGTGATCCTGACCTTTGTCGGCGCGATTCACTGGGGGCGGGCGATGCACAGCGGCGATGGCACTTTACTGACGATGTCGGTGTTGCCCTCCCTGTTTGCCAGTGGTTGCCTGCTGTTACCGCCGCTGATGGCTATTCCCCTGCTGGCGGCAGGCTTCATCGTGGTGATGATTTTCGATTATCGGCAATATCTCGCCATCAGCTGGTTTCAGAAAATGCGCATCCAGCTGACCAGCATGGTGGTTTTTCTGTTGTTACTGAACACTTTGTTCATCAGCGGCCAGGGGAACTGACATGCTGACCATGAAGTTAATGTCCAGCAACCACCTTGGCGGCAAACAATGTTGATAGGTTGGTTTTGAGGTAGTATCTACAGGAAGATTAATTGGATATGTTGAAGGTTGTTAAGCGTATGAAACCGGAATCGAGCGTATTGCTGATAGAGGATCACACCGACATCGCGGAAATGGTGACTGCCTACCTGGAGAACCGTGGTTTCAGTGTTGATTATGCCGCGGATGGAGTGACCGGATTGCATCTCGCCGTGAGCAATCAGTATGATGCGATCGTGCTCGATCTGATGTTGCCGGGTATGGACGGTCTCAGCGTATGTCAGAAAATCCGCCAGGATGCCCGCAATGATACGCCGATCATCATGCTGACCGCGCGGGATACCCTGGATGACAAGCTCACCGGGCTCGATACCGGCGCCGATGATTACCTGGTCAAGCCGTTCGCGATTAAAGAGCTGGAAGCGCGGGTGCTATCACTGATCCGCCGCAGTCGAGGTGAAATGACCCGCGATGTGCTTAGCGTGGGTGATCTGACCGTGGACACCTCGACCCTCAAGGTGGAGCGTAACGGCGTCGCGTTGAATGTGACCCCGATTGGGCTCAAGATTCTGACCGTGTTGATGCGCGCATCACCTGCCGTGGTCACGCGCAGTGAGCTGGAACGCAAGGTGTGGGGCGATATCCTGCCCGACAGCGATACCCTGCGCAGCCATTTGTATAACCTGAGAAAGATCATCGATAAGCCGTTCGACAAGCAATTGCTGCATACGATTCAGGGCAGTGGTTACAAGATGGTGGATGCGGAGCAAGATGTCTAAGACCAACGGCATACTCAACAAGATTACCCGGGCATTCCTGTTCCAGGGATTATTGATTGCGCTGGCGGCGATTCTCGGTGTGTTTTTTGCCAAGATCGTGATCGAAGAGATCCTGGTCAAGAGCGCGATTCTCGATGAAAAAGAGTACTTCTGGCAGCAATACCGTCAGGATACCGAATTTCCGTTACCGGATACCAACAACCTGACCGGTTACTTCGACCCATCCGGACTACCCGAACTGATTCAGCAGCAGGGGATTCCGACAAAACCGGGTTTTTATGAATTTGCCAATGGCGGTGATGGCCTGGTGTTGTATCTGGATGAGCAGGAAGATCGCTTGCTGTACCTGCTTTACTACCGTGGCCAGGTGGATGCATTGGTGTTGTACTACGGCCTGGTGCCATTGCTGACCGTGCTGTTGATCCTCTACCTTGCCCTGTGGCTGACCTATCGTTTGAGCCATCGCACGGTATCGCCGATCATCCAGCTGGCCAAGCAGATCAACCAGGTAGATTTCAGTCAGAATGACCTGATGATCGAGATCGATGAACTGGGCTTCGACACCGATGACGAAATCGAAGTCCTGGCCGACGCGATTTCCCACCTGGGTGAGAGACTCGATGCGTTCATCGCCAGGGAGCGTAACTTCACCCGGGATGCCAGCCACGAACTTCGCAGCCCGCTGACCGTGATCAGTATCGCCTCGGATATGTTGCTCAGTGAGCAGGAGTTATCCAAGCCCGCGTACAACTCGGTCACCAGGATCAAACGGGCGATTGCCGATATGGAACGCCTCACCGAGGTCTTTCTGATGCTGGCGCGGGAAAACAACGAGGCCCTGACCAAGGACATGGTGGTGCTGAATGACGTGGTTGAAGAAGAGGTTGAACGCGCTCGCCTGTTGAACAAGAATCCGCGCCTGGACATCCGTTATCATGCCAGCAACAAGATCCAGACCTGGGGTTCCGACATGGTGTTGTCGGTGCTGCTGGGTAACCTGGTGCGTAACGCGATGTTGTATACCGAGCAGGGCAGTATCCAGATCGAGCTGCGGGATAACACCGTCATCATCCAGGATTCTGGCAAAGGCATGCCGCAGCAGCAGATCGAGGAGATGTTCAAGCCGTTCCAGCGCGGGGAAAATGTCAATGCTTCCGGCTATGGCATCGGCCTGACCATCGTCAAACGCCTGTCTGAGCGCTTCAACTGGCCGATCGAGGTAACCAGTGAGTTGGGCAAGGGCACCCGCATCGTGGTCAGTTTCCCGGACAGCAAAACCGCAGCCCTGGAAATGCCGCAAAACCTGAAACAGGCCTGACTGGTTTAGAGCGTGACCGCCAACAGCCGGGCTACCGCATTAGCCCGGCCTGACGGGTGCAGAGTTTCTGCAGCAAAAGTTCAAACAACGACTCCGGCAACAACCTCCATCGGTCGTGACAGTCAGCTTCATTTTCCGGAATTTCAGCATAAAGACGGAAATATCCGCCTGAATATTGAAGAACGGGGTATTTTTCCGAATGAACGGTTTCAACCATCCGATAAAGGCTCGCTCAGTTGAACTATTATCTATAGTTAAACTGGATTAATCCTTGTCGGCGGTTCTTTATTTATAAAAACCCTATAAAAAACAAACGAGATTGGGATATTAAGCATTATCCTCAGGATTTAATGCATTTATTTGTTGTATTCCCGGTACAACACAATCAACATCAAAATGAGGTAGAGGCATGAGTCACCTGGAAGAATGGGCGAGGCTGATCGCAAAACAGCTGAAGTCAGAAGCCGAAATGGTCGGCACTCAGGCAAAGAGTGAACTGTATGAGGACGCTGCGCGTGAGACCTTCATCCGGGTGGTATTGGAGCCATTCCTGCCAGCCAGTTATGCGATCTCTGCAGGACGGGTCATCGACGCCGCCGGTAACATCTCCGAGCCGCAGGACATCGTCATCTATCGCAAGAATTACCCACAATTCAATATGCCGGGCAGTCATAACGTATTTATCTATGAGAGTGTGCTGGCGACGATCCAGGTTTGTTCGAAGCTGGTGCGCAAGACCTTCTTCAGTGCGCTCGATCAATGTGCATCAATGAGCACGCTGGAGCCGGAGATAGATGCGGAAACCCTGAAGATCATGGCCACCAAAATGAACATGCAGCTCGATGAGCACCAGCGCTATGTACATGCCGATCCGTTGAATACCGGTCGCTTCGATCTGATCGGACGGCCCCAGACATTTATTTATGCCTTCACCGGATTTCAGACCAGTGAAAAACAACTGACGGAAAACCTGAATAAATGGATCGATCATTATCATCTGGAGCACTCAGCATTGCAGCTTAAATCCCTCCCTGCGGTGATCGCAACCCAGGGCTGTTTTGCCTGGCGTAATACCGCGCCTTTTATGATCAAAGATCGCGTGTTGATGGGTGTTGGCAATGATATTGCGCCATTGCGTCTGATGTTTCTGCAGTTGATGCAGTCAATGAATCGTGGGCTGCAAAATACCAGCGATGGTTACGGCATTAAATCCAGTATCTCGCCGTATCTCAATCAGTTCGAACGTCCCGAGTTCTCCAGTAACGTTGGCGTCGCGGAAAATCCGGGTACTCAACCTGCTGCACCTAGCCCGGCGCCGCAAGTCGATTCTCCAAGCGAAAAAACCGCTCCCCAGGTGAAGGAATCCGCCTCGGTGGTGAGCATCAATAGTGGCGTCAACGATACAGCGGATACTGCAAAACCACCAGCTGAGCCAATTAAACCGGTGATCAAGGAAGAGGCTCCAGTGGCAGCTACTGCACCTGCTCCGATGGCTGAGCAGACGGCCGCCCCTGATACCAGCAGCACTATTGCAGAACCGACACCGACACCGACACCGACACCGGTATCAGCTACCCCACCGGCTGAACCCGCACCGAGTCCAATGGCGCCGCCTGCGGCCGAGCCGGCACGCCAGGAACCGGTCATCGAGAATCGCTCCAAGCCATTGCCTACCCGTGAAGATTACGAGGCTCAAGATGCTGCCGATGGACGTCAGCCGCCCAGACCCAACCCCCTGTCGGTACTCAGTGGACAACAGCAAGAGGACGTCGACGAGTATGAGTTCATCCCCCTCGAACAAACCACAACCCTGCCCGATGAGGATGACAAAGCGGCCACGGTGAATGAACAGCCGCAGCAGCACATGTCAGCCCCAGCTGGACCGGCAGATGACCTGCCGGTACTGGATCCTGCAATAAAGCCAGCCCCCTTGGGTGACCAACAGGAACCAGCCCAGCCAGGTATGGCAGCATCATCCAATCAGGCCGATTTTGAAGAGACGCAGGAAATTGACTCTGATGTGAGTCGATTCGATGCCAAGCAAAAAGACAGCGAAGAAGAATCCGACGATGGTTCATTCGTGGATACGCTGATCGAGAAAGCCGAGGCATTGCAAGACGACAAGGCCGAACCTGCCCCGAAAAAATCTACCTACG
>JASJBV010000204.1 GCA_030066335.1 Gammaproteobacteria bacterium | reverse complement strand
GCGGGGGAATCTCTCCGTCAAAAGTTACCCGGAAAGCAATGTCGTTACTCTTGATCAGATCGCTGATCTGACCCGGTGACATCGAATCGCTGAGGCCGGTAACGCCTCCTCTTTGCTCATTCGATAGACCCCACAGCGGTCCGGGAATCCGCGGCACCAGCAGGAACAGGATCAGCATGATCGGGATCGACAAGCCGATCATCTTCGACGCTGACTGTAACCGGGTCTTGAGGCTGATCTCATTATCCCGCTGGTTGATCGTGATCAGGGTGGTCGTGGTCACGATCAGGGCGGCGAACATGTAGATCGCAATCAGGATGCTCTGGGTAAACAGGAAATGGGTGGCCAGCAGGAAATAATTCAGGAACACCAGGATCAGAATATCACGATGGGTTTTCGATTCGAGAAACTTGAAAGCGGTCATGACCGTGAGCAGGGCCAGACCGGCATCCCTACCGACGATAGTCCAGTATTGGGCAAACACACTCAAACCACCGACCAGAACCAGCGGCACCAGGAACCAGCGCGGGATTGGCCCGATCCGTCGGGACGCCTGCGCGCCGCGCCATAACAGCGAAAACATCACGCAACCGCTGACCCACAGTGGTACATGCAGCAGGTGCGGCAGCATGACCACCAGGAAGCTGATAGATACCGCCCTGACCGCGGTGCTATCGGCTTCCTCCATCGCGATTTGTGCTATTGGTTTATTCTTCGTCATCGACTTGTAACGGGCTGTCGGGATCGGGTTGTTGATAAATCGCCAGTTGTTGCAGGCATTCGGCTTTGTGCGCCTTGCTGTCATCCTGCGCAATCTCGATACCGGGCAGGCGCAGGCCGTATTTTCTACCCTCTTGATGCGCCTGCAATACCAACGCGGTCATCTGCGAGAGTTTACCCTCCAGTGAATCGGCACTGACCTCGGACCAGTCAATCCATAAAGCCGGTGATGCATGGCCCTGAAACGTCTTGGTCAACATGCCGCGACCCTGGGCATAGGCCTTCCAGGAGATATGGCGCAGCGATTCTCCGGGGCGATGTTCGCGCAAGCCGGCAAAATCATCACCATCGGCGGTATCGACGATGTTTTTACCGCTGGGTTGATCGATCAGGCTCTCGGTTAGTTCGCTGTCGAACACCGGCCGCGGAAAGATCAGCACCGGGATGTCATAGCGCAGCCAACCCCAGGCATGGAACAACCCGGTAGGGTAGCGGGTGAAGATGGTGACACCACCCATTTTAAACATACCCCGCTGGCGGCTGGGGAGGGTCAACTGCGCGCTGGCACTGCCCCCGGCTTTTACCCGTGCATAAACCGGCGGTTGATTGCCATACTGTAAACCGATGGCATAACGTTCCGCCTGTTGCGGGTTATACAGCTGGAAATTCAGGGTCAGGTGGTCACCCAGGAATACCGGCTGCGGGGCTTTGACCATGACCTCCAGGCCGAGCAGGTTTTTATGGGTTTGCCACATGCTGATAATACCCAGCGCGGTCAACAGGAAGGTCAGCATGTAGACCATGCTGTTGTCGTAATTAATCGATCCCAGCAGCAGTACCAGCAGGATCATGACATACAGGTAGCCGAAACGGGTCGGTAGGATATACAGGCGGCGCTGGTGGAGATGAATCTTCTCGATGCCAGGTGGATTGCGTCGCGCAATCCAGGCATTCATTCGCTGGCGGAAACTGCTTGGTAACAGGAAACTGAGCGCGGACATGGACCAATGGGATCAGGGAATAGTGATCCGGTCCAGCAAATCTTCGAGCAGGGTCTCAACATTCTTATTATGTTGCTCGGTTGCCATCAGGCGATGTCCGCATACCGCGGTGAAAACTGCCTTGACGTCTCCGGGTTCGACGTAATCGCGTCCATTCATCATCGCCCAGGCCCGCGAGGCCTTGAGCAAGGACAGGGCCGCGCGTGGCGACAAGCCATAGATGAACACCGTGTTGTCCCGGGTCGCCTCTATCAGCAGTTGCAGGTAATCGAGCAAGGCTTCCGATACATGGACTTTTTCCACCTGTTGCTGCATCTCCAGCAGCACCTGCACCGAAACCAGTGGTTGCAGCTGTTCCAGCATGTGATGGCGGCTGTCGCCGGCCAGCAACTGGCGCTCGGCGGACTGGTCCGGGTAACCCAGGCTCAGCTTCATCATGAAACGGTCGAGTTGGGATTCGGGTAGGGGAAAGGTGCCTGACTGGTCCAGCGGATTCTGGGTGCCGATAACGAAAAAAGGCTGTTTCAGTTTACGCGTCTCGCCTTCGACGGTGATCTGCCTTTCTTCCATCGCCTCGAGCAAGGCACTCTGGGTTTTCGGCGTGGCCCGGTTCATTTCGTCGGCCAGCACACAATGCGAGAATATCGGGCCCGGATGAAAGCTGAATAGCTGTTTTTGTGGATCAAAGATCGAAACCCCGAGGATATCTGCCGGTAACAGGTCACTGGTAAACTGGATACGATTAAAGCCCATGCCGAATACACTGGCGATGGCATGGGCGAGGGTGGTTTTGCCGACCCCGGGCAGGTCTTCGATCAGGCAATGCCCGGATGACAGCAGACAGCAGACAGCCAGGCGAATCTGTTGCGGTTTACCGACAATGATCTTTTCTATCTGGTCAATCGCAGAGTGGATCGTCTGTTGCATAGGGTCAGGTGTCGTGGTCATCTGGTCAAGCATAGGCAAGCTACCCGGGATTTGGCAATAATGAAAGTGTAGCCTGTTTTGACCAATAAAAAAGCCCGCAGTTGCGGGCTCTTTAGTTAGATATTTCTCAGTATTGGCTTAGCTGAATGCCTGGCCGGACGGTCTGCCGAGCTTTTTCAGGATAATCGCCAATGGGCACCAACCGGTAAACGCCGATTGCAACAGATTAAGACCGACAAACGCGGTGAAGAATAACCAGTAAATATGGTGGTAGTAAGCCAGGGTGGAACTGAGCACAACGAATAAACCGGCAACGGCCAGTACAATACGATCTACATTCATGATTAGTATCCTGTGTTTGATTTGGTGGCATAGCAATGGCGCATAGTGTATATAAGAATATTCTAATAATCAATAGCTAGTTGATCCTCAAGACTTGTCAGGTAAAATGCTGCGCTGCAGCAATAATCGATTCACTCAGTTACTATAAGGAACAACAATGCAATACAAAGATATCCTGGTTTATGTAGATGATGGCAATACCAACGCGGAAAGGATCGAGGCCGTATTACTGCTGGCCAAGGCCCATGATGCCCGGGTCACCGGGGTCACCCTGGCGGCACTCAAACCGGCGCACTTGAAAGTTAAAGATGACAAGGCGGTGCAAAGATTGTCGGAACAGGCGGCGCAGCAACGCGTGGATGCATTCCTCGACCAGGCCCGGCAACAGGGGATCAGCGCGGCATCGCGGATCGTGCATGGTGATGAATCCACCGCGTCGCGCAAACTGGCCCAGTATTCCCGCAACTTTGACCTGGTGGTGCTGCGCCAGGCCAATCCGAATAATCCCAATCACCCGCTGGTTGAATCGGTGGCTGAGCAGATCCTGCTGTTAAGCGGTCGTCCGGTCTTCTTCATGCCTTATATCGGCGCCCACCGAATGCCCTGTGAAAAAGCGATGATTGCCTGGGATGGAACCCCAACCGCGGCCAGGTCGGTACATGATGCGCTGCCGATGTTGCGCAATATCGACAAGGTCATCATCCTGGTGGTCCAGGAAGGCAAACAGAAAACGGCGCGCGGGGAGCCCCTGGCAGACGATCTGGCCAGTCATCTGCAACGGCATCAGGTCAATGCGGAGGTCAAGCGCATGAGTGCGGGCACTTTCGATGTGCCGACGGTCATCCTCAATGAGATTGCCGATAACGATATCGATCTCCTGGTGATGGGGGGTTATGGCACACCCAGCCTGAAACAGAAAATCTTCGGCGGCGTCACCCGAACCCTGCTGTCGACCATGATCACACCGGTGTTCATGGCCCATTGAGCCTGCCGGCTGACCCGCCAACGCAAGCGGTGGTTACGAGCTTTAACGTTCCTCGCGGGGCACGAAATCGCGGGTTTCGGCGCCGGTGTAGATCTGGCGTGGACGACCAATCCGTTGTTCCTGGTCTTCCATCATTTCCAGCCACTGGGAGATCCAGCCCGCGGTTCTGGCCATCGCAAAAATCACCGTGAACATGTTCAGTGGCATGTCCAGAGCCTTCAGGATAATGCCGGAATAAAAATCCACGTTGGGATACAGGTTACGTTCGAGGAAGTATTCATCCTCCAGCGCGATGCGTTCCAGTTCGTGCGCGGTCTCGAACAATGGCTGGTTGGAGCTATCGAGATCATCGAGCAGGTTGTTACAGGCCTCGCGGATGATCTTGGCACGGGGATCGTAGTTCTTATAAATGCGGTGACCGAAACCCATCAGGCGGTAGGAATCATTCTTGTCCTTGGCCCGTTCGACGTACTTGGGAATTTCATCCGGGTGCTGAATCTCCTCCAGCATGCGAATGACCGCCTCGTTGGCGCCGCCGTGGGCCGGGCCCCACAGCGAGGAAATACCCGCCGAGATACAGGCAAACGGATTGGCGCCGGAGCTACTGGCCAGGCGTACCGTCGAGGTACTGGCATTCTGCTCGTGATCGGCATGCAGGATGAAGATCAGGCGCATCGCATGGACCGCCAGCGGGTTGATCTTGTAGTCCTCGGTCGGCACGCTGAACATCATGTACATGAAGTTTTCGATGAAATCGAGGTCATTCCTCGGGTAAGGCATCGGCAGGCCATTGGCGCGGCGGTAACTGTAGGCCGCGATGGTCGGCATCTTGGCCAGCAGGCGGTGAGCGGAGATCTCGCGATGCCGCGGATTATTGATATCCAGCGAGTCATGGTAGAACGCCGATAGGGCGCCCACGACACCGACCATGATCGCCATCGGATGGGCATCATGGTGAAAACCATTGAAGAAATGCTTGACCCCTTCATGGACCATGGTGTGGCGCTTGATCAAGTTGATGAATTCAATGTATTCCTTTTGATTGGGTAATTCGCCGTACAGCA
>JASJBV010000048.1 GCA_030066335.1 Gammaproteobacteria bacterium | reverse complement strand
GCCCTGTACGAGGAACATTGTGCTGCCTGTCACAGCATTGAGGGCGAAGGCTCGATCTTCAAGGATTATCCCCCGGTCAAGGGCACCGCGCTGGAGACCCTCGATATCGTCCACCGGGTCAAAGGCTCGGCACCGCAAAACCGCAAGATGCCAACCTTCACCGAGCTGAACGAGGCGGAAGCGGAGTTGATCGCCAGATTCATCAAGTCCCTGTAAGCGGAGTTTCTGCGTAGCTATGCTGTGGCAACTGGTTACGATCGTATTTCCGATTTTCTCCATCGTATTGCTGGGATTTCTTTACGGGCGTAAGCACACCCCCGACATGGCCGCCGCCAACAAGCTGAATATCGATGTATTCGTCCCGGCCCTGATCTTCGATGTAATGACCGCCAAGAGTTTCGACCTCGCGGCCTACCAGTCACTAACGGTTGCCGGGATAGCGGTCGTCCTCGGTTCCGCGATCCTGGCCTGGCCGGTGGCGCGCATTTTCGGCTTTCAAATGAAAACCTTTCTGCCGCCGATGATGTTCAACAACTCCGGTAACATGGGCCTGCCGCTAATGCTGTTTGCCTTTGGTGAGAAGGCGCTACCGGCGGCGGTGGTACTGTTCCTGATTGAAAATACCCTGCACTTCAGCGTCGGCACCAAGATCATCAACAGCAGCTATTCGCTGCTGGCCTTATTCAAGATTCCGATGCTGCTGGCGACCTGTGCCGCGATCTTCGTATCCCTGATCGAATGGCAGGTACCGCAACTGCTGGCGGTACCGATCAAGATGCTCGGGCAGATCTCGATCCCGCTGATGCTGTTCGCGCTCGGCGTACGCCTGATCCATATCGACTGGCGCGACTGGAAGATCGGTGCGGTCGGTGCCATCATCAGTCCGCTCAGCGGCCTGATCATCGCAATCCCGCTCGGTTACCTGCTGGCGCTGCCGGCCCAGCAACAGGCGATGCTGATCGTGTTCAGCGCCCTGCCCCCGGCGGTGTTGAACTACATGATTGCCGAACGCTACAACCAACAGCCGAAGCAGGTGGCCTCGATCGTGATGCTGGGCAACATGAGCTCGATCGTGATCATTCCGCTGGTCCTGGCGTTTGTGCTTTAACTTCAAGGCTACAGTATGCACCTGCCGATTACCCAGTATTACCGGCTTAGTGGCCGTCGGGATGGATAATGCGCAGCAGTTGGGGCAAAATAGCGCGTCACTGATCTTCAGACCACACACAGCACAACCATGGAATTTAAAGACAAGATACCTTTCAAGACGGAAATCTATCCGCTCTATACCCAGTCAGGCTGGAACGAACGCCTGCGCCTGAACCCAGATGAACTGGACAAGGCGATCCACAACAGCTTTGCCGTGGTATCGGTTTATGAGGGTGACCAGCTGATCGGCTTTGGCCGGGTGGTGTCGGACGGTGTGTCCTATGCCACGATTTATGACGTGATGGTGATGCCGCAGTGGCAGGGCCAGGGTATCGGCAGCAAGATCATCCGGATCCTGGTCAATAAATGCGAACGCCACGATATCCGCCGTATCCACCTGTTCGCCGCCAAGGGCCGGGAAGACTTTTACCGCCACCTCGGATTCATCCCGCGCCCGGTCGAATCGCCGGGCATGGTTTTCGAGAAGGTTTAACTCCCCGGTCAGGGTTTACTGGTAGATCTGGCGGTAGTAAATCTGCGCGGGATTACCCCGGTAAATGCCGAAGGTGGCGCGGGCCGTCGGGTAATCGTTGGCATCGATAACACTGTCTCCGTTCCAGTCGAACTGGAGATAAGGGTAAGCGGACAGGTCGAGTTCGACATCGATGTAACCCTCGTTACCTGAACCAGGGGTACACGCCGGGTCACCCGGTGGACAAAACCTCAGGTCAGCTTCACCGGATACCAGGGGATCAAGCAGAGAAATACTTGAGGTCTTATTCGACGCGCCCACGGTCAGCACGATGATATCTCCATCCACCTGGCCAGCCTCCACGGCGCTGGACAGGGTCAGGTCAGCGCTGGTGAAGGACGTGCAGTCATCAGCGGCATTCGGCAGGAAGCTCGAGCTGGCACTGTCGTAATATTCTGCCTGCATCGGCATATCCAGGCTGACCAGTTCCGAACCGAAGGTATTTTCCAGCGCCATCCGGCCGTAGTAGATGTCGGTGTTGGCGACCTGACCATGGTCATCGGTCGCATCATTATTAACATCCAGGTCGTAACTATCGAGCAGGACCCCATCGTCATCGCTGGGCGCTATGCCCACCGATAGGTTGAAAGCTCCGTCAAGTAGTCCGGTCGGTTCACGACCAAGACTCAGGGTATCGTTAATATTGGCAACGCCATTGTTGAAGGTAATGGTCGGACTGCCGGGGTTCAACCGCGTCGTCAGCTCGGCTAAGCCGACGGTTTCAACCGTGCCATAGCCCAGTTCTGCTGCCGTATCGAGCTTTGCGAAACCACTCGTCGAGGTGTAATTCTGGGTCACATTCGCAGCCACGCCTCCTCCACTGTAGGCGGTCAGCCGGTAACCCAGCTGGAAATTCTCGTCCATGTAGGTGAACGGCGACGGGATCACGCAGCCGAGTGCACTGCGATTGGTCAGCGACGTATTGGTCAGGCGAAATTCAGCCGGGTAAAAACGGCCAATGTTGGCACTGGTCGAATCGGCGATGGTCTCGCCAAAATAAGCCGGCGGACTGGCGGTAAAGGTGAATACGCCGACCTCGCTGACCTGCTGGTTGGTGATCGTGTGATCGCCATCATCGCTGGCGATCGTGTTGAACGAGCTGACATCGATGCTGCCATCAACCCCGGGTACCGGCGCTACCCGGGTATGCGAGATGCCTATAATGGATAACTGGAAATTGGGTGTGGTGGCATTGTTACAAAAAGCACTGTTGCTCTCGCCACTGGTCTCCCAGGCCACGGCCTTGACCGACAGGTTGAAATTTTGCCCTGCCTGGGTGAACGCAGTACAGCTGGCATCGCCACTGGCACAATCGGCATTGGCATCTCCAGTGTACACACACAGACCGGCCGGGACGCTGGTGAAGATATTACTGGTGCCGGACAGGTTATCCGCCGGGTCTTCGCCGGCGGCGGGGATATCCAGGCTCGCATACAGCCTGATCTGGCCGGCATCGACGTAATTCATGGTCCAGGTTGCAATGCCGTTGACATCGAAGGTAAGTCCCACATCGTCATAGGTCAGCGGAGATGCGCCTGCATCATTATCGGTAACGGTATCACCGGCACCGCCGATTACCGAGTCGATGATGGTCACCCCGTCGTTGGTCAAGTTGCTACAAGTGTTAGGGGCCATACATTCATAGGCCATCTGCACGGTCTGCGCGCCAGCGACGCGGGCCTCGCAGGCGCCGGTATCCGTGTTGGTTTGCACCGCGCGCAGGGTCAGGACCTGTTCGCCGGCGGAGGATTTGCCGGCGATCCGGGTGCCGAGATCGTTGTACACGCCATCGGCGTAGAAGCGCAACGCGGTATCGCGAAACTCCAGCGCCGGATCTTGTGCCCCGCCGTCATCCAGATCGGTGATCGCGCCGTCGGAGACATCGATATCGATATGCGGCGCGGTGGTTGCGCTGGTCTTGGTCAGCCAGAATTCCACCGCGGTCTCGATCCCGTCAAAGGTGTACTGGTTGGGTGGGATAAAGGTTCCATCTCCATTACGCAGGGCCCAGCCATCGATCGCTTGCGAGGTGGTCAGGGTGATGGTGGTCGAGGACGACGGCGATACCGGGTTATCGGATGCATCAAGCGCGGTAATGGTGACGGCTTCGGCTTCACAGGTAACCCCCACGCCGCCATGACTGATCCCGTAATAACTGATGGTCGCCGCACAGGGTCGCGTCTCGTTCAACACGGTATTCACCTCGGCCGGGGTGAGTGCTGCGTTATAGATGCGCACCTCGTCGATCAGGCCATCGAATTCGCGCCCGGCAAAGCCCTGGTCGGCACCGATCTGCAGCGGGTCGTTGTTCAGGGTCAGGGTTCCGGTCTGGTTGTTGGTGCCACTCTCCACGCCGTTGATGTAAATCGCCTGGAAATCAGCCGCATCGGAATAGACGATGGCGATGTGATACCAGTCGCCGGCAGTCAGGGTCCCGGTTGAGGTTAATTCCTGGGCGCCTCCGCCCCACCACCAGTTGATCTGACCGCTGCTGTTGATATGAAATTCATAGTTCTCATCCTTGGACAGGATCGTTTTCAGGCCGCTGGCGGGAATTGCATTGGTATTGACCCAGGCGGTCACGGTCAATTCATCGGCGATATCCAGCAACGCATTGTCCGCTACCTCGACATAACCGGCGCCATTCAACAGGGCGCCGTTACAGACCTGGGCCGGCACCGGTACCGCCCCGGCAAAACTGGTTCCGTCCAATCCATTGCCGCTGCTGTCTGTGACTTCACCCGCGGTGCCGTTCCAGCTGGCTTCATCGAGGCGATATTCCGCTACCGGGGTCGCCGGACAGGGATGGGTCGCGTTGAGATCGCTATCGATCTGGGCGGCGGTCTGCACCACATCATAGACCCGAATTTCATCGATCTGGCCATTGGCCGAATTCGGTGAGCCATCCGGATGATAGGTACTGCGATTATCGCCGAAGTACAGGGTGCGGAATTCGCCCATGTTGCCATTGGTGGCGCCTGACTCGGTACCGATCAGGGTTCCGTTCAGGTACACGCGTCTCTCGCCGTTGATATCCCAGGTCACCGCGATGTGGGCCCAGGTATTGGCCGCGATGTTATTGGCCCCGGTGAAAATGCGAAAATCTCCATCCGCGCTATCTTCCAGGCCAAACACTAACGATCCATCATTGCGCAGGGCCAGCAGGAAATAATGATCAGCCGGGGTTAAATCGTCCGGCGAGGCATCGAATAGGGTTCGGTCACCCCCGCCGATCCAGGCATTGTTACTGCGATACCAGAAATTGATCGAGCCCTGGCCGCCGATATCGTCATCGACATCGATGCTGGTATCTATGCCGTATTGGGCTGCATCGGTGGTATTAGAAGGCACATCGACACCGTTACAGATCCGCGCCGGGACCGCATCGACTCCGGAGCCGGTGCCCAGGGCAAAGGCACCGCCAATATTACCGGTGTCATCGACAACTTCACCGGCGGTGCCGTCCCAGGTGCCTGCTGAGGCATCCAGCTTAAACCAGGCATAAGGCGGCACTACCGGGCAGGCGCCGGTGGCATCGATGTTGATATTATCAATCGAGATGGTCTCACCGACGCCGCCATAACAGCAGTTGCCGGTGTTGATGGCGGTATTGAATCTGAGGCTGATCTGGGTATTGGCACTGATGTACGGGGTCAGGTCATAGGACCTGGAGCCCGAGGTATCGCCAATACCGGTGATATCATCCAACTGGGTCCAGTTGGCGCCGCCATCGGCCGAGGCACTGATCAGCAACGAATCATCCGCATCGACACCACCGGAAGTGACGAAATCAAAGCTGAAAGTGGCACTGGTATAACCGGACAGATCCAGTTCGCGTACCACCCCAGGTGAGTTGGGACTTTCTGGGGAAAAATTGTTCAACACCAATTGCCCGCCACTGATGCTGACATGACCGATGGTCGGATCGGGGCTCGCTTCCGGCACCGTCAGGCTGGTGCCTTCATACTCATCCCAGGCCGCGGTGAAGTTGACATCGCCATCGTTATTGGCAAAAGAAACATTGCTGAATTCATCGCGGAAGGTGACCGTACAAACCGGGGCGGTGATGGTCAATTCGTTGCTGGTGGCATCGGTCAATACCGTACCCGCGCCGTCATCCGCTGAAGCGACCACCTCGTAGACACCCACCGCCAACGGCGTGGCAGCACTCAGGTCCAGCGTCCAGTCATCGCCGACATTGGTCAACTCGGGACTTGAGCCAAGGGTATAGGTAGTGCCATCGACCGAGACCGTGAAACCGCCGGTGGAGCCGGCACTATCGAAGGTACCATCCAACACCGGGGTGGTATCGTCGGTACTCAGGGTGTTGACCGTCGGGGCCGTAAAAGTACTACAGGCTAATATTTGTAGATTATCCACCTGGAATTGTTCATTGCCTCCCCCGTATAAATTGGTCACCCGGAACCTGAACCGGGTATTGGCAGAGATATCACCGGTGATATCGATCGAGCGGGTGTCGTTGAAAACACCGTTAATATTGGTAAAGGTTTCTATCGGGTTGTAACTGCCGCCCCCGTTATTGGAGATTTCCAGGATCACTGCATCGCTGTTGTCCACGCCGGCGGTCGTCGAGAAATCAAAACTCAGGGTGGCAGTGTCATAAGCGGATAGATCAGCTTGTCGGGCCAGGCTGGGTTGGCCGCCGGTGTTGGGATTGTCATCTAGATTGAGGATGCCACCGGAGATCTGGGCATTACCGGATCCAGCGCCGGCACCGGCCCCATCGACCTCGATCCAGTTGGTCGCCCAGTTGGCACTACCGCCGGTAAAACTGTTGGATGAGAAATCATCCGTGAAAGCGTCACAACTACCACCCGACGAGACAATAACCGCGTTATTGAGGATAAAATCACCGCTGTTGCCGCCGGTACAGGTATCGTTCCTATAAGCGACCAGATACAGATCATAGGTGCCATCGGTTATTGGGGCGGTGATATTGAAACTCAGGTTATGATTGCCGGCGTTTAAAAAATCACTATGGTCAACACAGGTGGTGGCACCGGCGGCACCGAATCGCCATTGTGACGACTCCCAGTCATTGGCATTGCCGCCACCCGTGGTGGTGACAAACATCTCTACGCTGATAGTAGCGCCACCCGTAACCGTGGTCGAGCTGCCACCGTCGACGGTGGCCGCGGTAATAATGGTAGCAGCCAGCAACGGTGTACTGAAAAATAGCAGTGCAATGCCAATAAACAGCGATTTCTTCATCAACCTGAGTATTTTCTTGATGTTAACCCCTGATTATAGTTGAAACCGTGCAGATAAAGGCTATGCACGGGTGGATAAGCGGTACTCATTACGGCCCAAAAGGGATGAAATAATTCGCAATAATGACGTCGATTTTTAGCCAACTTTATATTCAATCTGGCAATTTGCCGGTCTGGGTTGTTTTGTTATGATTCACTTCAGGTATCACCTGCCAAAGGCATCGTTATGAAAGATTCTCTCAAGCCCGGAATTCACTATACCCATACCTTCGTGATTCCTGCCTCAAAAACGGTTCCGTCACTATATCCCGAGGCCGAGGAATTCATCCAGATGCCGGAAGTGTTTGCCACCGGTTTTCTGATCGGATTTCTTGAATGGGCCTGTATCCTCTGCATCAACCCGCACCTCGAATGGCCCCAAGAACAAAGTGTCGGTACCCATATCGACGTCAGTCACGAGGCGGCGACACCGCCCGGATTCGAGGTGACTGCCGACGTCGAGCTGGTCGAAGTCGATGGCAAGCGCCTGGTGTTCAATGTCGAGGCGCATGACGGGGTTGATCTGATTTCCAAGGGTAGGCATGTACGCTTTATCGTCGACAAGCGTAAATTCGATCAGCGCCTGCAGGAGAAACACGAGGAACATTTCAACGATGTGCTGATTTAGCGCTCAGCCATCTGCCAAATTAATTCATACCTGACAATACCAAGCAAAAAGAGGATTTATCATGACTGAGCAATATCAAGGCAACTGCCACTGTGGCGCGATTAAATTTTCCTATGAGGGTGAAAAAATAGAAAAGGGCCTGCGCTGCAACTGTTCCATGTGCAAGCGCAAGGGCGCGATGATGTCGACCGAGGTAATCCCGATCGAAAAGCTCAAGATCGATGCCGAGGAAGGCTCTCTGGGTCTGTATCAATTCGGTGCCAGGACCGCCAAGCATTTTTTCTGTAAAACCTGCGGTATTTACCCATTCCATGAGACCGCGCGGGCTCCGGGTCATTATCGGGTTAACCTGGGTTGCATCGATGCGGTGGATGCTTTCGCGCTGGAAGCCGATGTATTCGATGGTAAAAACCTGCTGTAAATCGTAACGCTTAACAATCGATGGATTTATTGACGCAGAGCCTGCTGGGTTCAGCCATGGCCCAGTCGGCCGCGGCACCGGAGAAAATCCGCCAGGCCGCCATCATCGGCTTGCTGGCAGGCCTGTCGGCCGACCTGGATATCCTGATCCGCTCCAGCCAGGACCCCCTGCTCAACCTGGAATTTCATCGCCATTTCACCCACTCGGTTTTTTTCATCCCGATCGCGGCCCTGTTGTTGAGCGCGCTATTCTGGCCGTTGTTTCGCAAGCATCTGAGCTGGCCGCAGATTCTCCTGTTCTCGCTGCTGGGTTTTTCGCTCAGCGGTTTCATCGATGCCTGCACCAGCTACGGTACCAGCCTGTTATGGCCGCTGTCTGACGAACGCATCAGCTTCAATATCATCGCCATCGTCGATCCTGTCTTCACCCTGTTGTTGGTTGTAGGCATCAGCATAAGCCTGAAGCGCAGAAACCATCAATATGCCAGAGTTTTTCTGTTGCTGGCCGCCAGCTACCTGTTGCTGGGGTTGTTACAAAATCATCGGGTCCAGACGCTGACCGAACAATATGCCATGCAACAAGGTCATGCGCCGGAACAGCTACTGGTAAAACCGACCCTTGGCAATCTACTGCTCTGGCGTTCAATTTATCTGCACCAGGGTGAATATCACATCAATGCGTTTCGGCTGAACCCGGTGACCGGCGATGGCAATGTCATCCCCGGCGAAACAATCGCTCAATTCAAACCCTGGGATCATGAGCTGCCGATAGACATGGATTCCAAGATTCAATCTGATATCGATCGTTTTGCGTTTTTCTCTGACAACTACCTGGCCTTGCACCCGAAGCTGCCCGACCGGATTATCGATGTGCGTTTCGCCAATCTGCCGCATAGGGTATTCCCGTTATGGGGTATTCATTACGATCTTTCCCAACCACAACAGCATGTAAGCTATGAGTTTTACCGCAGTTCGGACAAGCTGACGCGCCAGACCTTCATGCATATGCTGTTAACCGGATCAACTGATGTATCAGATCGCACTGACTGACCTGGCGCTGGGCTTTATCCCGGTGGTCATCACCGTGGTGATCATGCTGAAGTGGTCGTTGTCGATTAACAAGGCCCTGTTATCGATCCTGCGTATGCTGCTGCAATTAATGTTGATCGGCTATGCGCTCAATTTCATTTTCAATAGCGGCAGTTCACTGATTATCTTGCTGGTGTTATGCCTGATGCTGTTGGCGGCCAGTTGGATTTCGATGAGCACGATCCACATGGCACGTTCTTCGCTGGTGACTGCCAGCCTGGTGGCGATCTCGATCGGCGGGATCTTCACCCTGATCGTTACCACCCAGGGCGTACTGCACCTCGATCCCTGGTATCAACCACAGATCATGATCCCCATTGCCGGCATGATATTCTCCAACGCGATGAATACCATCAGCCTCGCTGCCGAACGTTTTTACAGTGAATGGAAGCACCAGGCGGATTACCAGCACTGCCGCAATATCGCGTTCCAGGCGGCGATGATCCCGGTATTCAACGCTCTGCTGGCGGTGGGCCTGGTGTCGCTGCCGGGCATGATGACCGGCCAGAT
>JASJBV010000052.1 GCA_030066335.1 Gammaproteobacteria bacterium | reverse complement strand
GCGGCATCTCGACAGTCTCGCGACGAAACCAGGTGAGACATGCGGGTTAATCCCACCGAACTCGCTTTTCAGTTTTTCCTCGGCCGGGTCGACCAGCAGTTGCGATCGCTCGCCAAAAATGATGTCGCCGATCTCGATGAAGCCGAGCATCGTCGACTGGCTGAGCTGGTGGGCATACCGCTCATAAACCTTGTTCTGGTTATGAAACAGGATGCGGAAGATACTTTTTACCGGGGTTGCCATGAGTTACTGCGGTTGATCCTGCATCAGATGATCGAGCCGATCCTCCATGTGCATCTCGGTCAGTTCGGTGAAGCCACCGATCCACTCACCATCGATGAGGATTTGCGGCACCACCCGCGCACCATGAGTCAGCTTGGAGAAACGGCGCAGTTCGGTGGGCTGTTGATCGAGCCGGATTTCATCATAGGGAATCGTCCATTTGCTTAACAAGCTCTTGGCTTGATCGCAGATTGGGCAACTGGCGGTACTGAAAACGGTGACTCGGGCCATATCCACTCCTCCTGTAGTTGGAAATTATGGCGCAATTTTACCGATAGTCAGGGCAGGCAGACAACAGCTTGCGGATTACATTATTTAATGACCTTGTTTCTCGCGGTCGTGGAAGGGTCAGTGACTCAGATTCTTGATTGCCAGCACCGCCTGGTTACGCAGGGTCTTGAGCAGGCCAAGCTGGTCATCCGAAAGCTGGATCGGCTTGGACTTCTCGCTGTCGATATAAATCACCGCCAGCGGACTGTGCTTGACTACGATCGGGAACAGGATAAAAAATTTCGCGCCGATTTTTCGATGATACCACTGCGGAATCTTGTCGCGGATTTTTTCATCCTCGGCATCGTCGATCTTGATGTCGACATTCTTGCTGAAAGCCACATGAAAGACATCGGCCTGGTAGGTCAGGGGGATGGTGAAGTTGTGAATCAATTCCTCGATATCCTCACCATAGCCGTATTTGCCTTCGATACAATTGGTCGCTTTATTGCGCAAACCCAGCAAAACCCGCGAGCCACCGAGGCCGCGGTAGATGGTTTCCAGAATCATTTGCAATATCTCATTGATATTGTAGTCACCAGTCAGGGTATTGGTGATGTCCTGAATGCCATCGGTCAGGGCTTTTTCCGAGGTCTGGCGCACCGGGGGTACGGTACTCTCCTCGAGGGTGATAATGTCCTGCGTATCCTCCAGGCTGGCATCCACTGCTGAATCATCGGCCAGATCACCGCTCAACTGGTGGTAAAAGTGACTGTTCGACAGGTTGAAATTGATCAACTCGGAAAACCGGGTCAGTTCATCCTGAGATCCCCGGATCAGGCTGCTGATCTTGTCTGAATCCACGTCCAGCAGTCGATGGTAGCGTTGATTGATCCGCTCGAACGGATCGGTCTCCGCTTCATCACTCTGCTGTAAGGCCTGGCAGATTTCATTGCTGAAGTTGGCGATCACCTGCAATGAGTCCGGTTGTTTGTTCGGATCGTCCAGTTGCTCGTCGGTCAGGGGTTTCATGCTGTTGATGATCTGGGTAGGAAAGCCCCATTCCCTGGCCACCGCCATCCCCAGTTCATGGTAGCTGGTGCCCAGCACCTTGATCGCCGCGGTGGTCTCCTCCAGGCCATAGTTTTCGATTTGCTGATCGATGGCCAGGCTTTCCTCATGCAGATAAAAGCTAACCAGTAACTTGCCCAGCTGTTGCAACAGTGAGCACAGGAAAGCTTCCTCGTGTTGCTTGATATTGGTCTTGCGCGCCATATCGTTGGCCAGCAAGGCGCTGAACAGGGAAATCACCGCATTCTCCATCAACTGGTCGGCCTGCGATTTGTTCTGCAGGTGATCAAACAGCATCAAGGATGCCGCCAGGCTCTTGATCGGTTCGATGCCTAGCATCACCACCGCCCGCGAGATGGTGCTGATCTTGTCGCCGCCACGATGGTAATAGGCGGAGTTGACGATGCGCAGGATCTTGTTGGTCAGCGAGATATCCTTGAGGATGGCGTTGGCCACCGTCGACAGGCTCTCGGTCTCGCTGCTGGAAGCGCGGTTGAGAATGGAAATGGTCTGTGAGAAAGCCGGGAAATCCTTTTTATGATTCATCCTGCGCAGCAGGAACTTGACCGTCGCATCCGAGCTGTCGGCCTGTTTCATCGCCTCGCTTAAGGAAAGGTTCTTGTTGAACGCACTGAGCATTTCGCCGGCGGTCTGATAGCGATCCTGCGGTTTTTTCTGCAGCGCCTTGAGGATCACCGACTCCAGGCGTTCATCGATTTTGGGGTTGATCTTGGACGGTGGCTTGATCGGTTTGTTCGCGATTGCATTCAATAACTGGTAAACATCATCGCCGTCCACGGCCAGCTGACCGGTCAGCAGTTGATAAAAGATCAGGCCCAGGGAAAACACATCGGAGACGGTCTGGTGCTTACGGGTCTCGATATATTCCGGTGCCATGTACTGAGGGGTGCCGGCCAGCTCGTCGCTTTCCTGCTGCTGATCGGCGAGCAGGGCGAGACCGAAATCCGCCACCTTGGCCTGGCCCTGGGCGTTGATCATGATATTGGCGGGTTTCAGATCGCAGTGAATAATCCCGAGCTCATGCGCCGCGGCAACCCCGGATAGTACGTCGCGCATGATTTTGATCGCCCGTGGCATCGGCACCGACTGGCGCATCAATGCCTGTAGGGTGTCACCCTCGACATATTCCAGCACCAGGTAGGGGTTTAATTGTTCACTGCCGATGTCATAGATGGTGACGATATTAGCATGCTGCAGGCGACTGACGGTGCGCGCTTCTTGCAGCAGGTTGTCGACGTAGTGTTGCTGCTGGAAGCTGTCGCGCAGGGATACCGATTTGATCGCGACCTGGCGATCGAGGCTGGGGTCGGTGGCGAGATAGACGATGCCCTGGGCACCTCGACCAAGGACATCGTTGATAATGAAGCGGTCTATTTTCTCCGGGAATTCAAAGCTCGACACAAGCTGCGCTAATCCTTTATCGGTACAACACGTTTTGAGTATAGACGAGGCCGATGGATCGGTTACAAATGGGCCTGAATAAATTCCTCGATAAAATGGGCCGGTTTGGCACTGCTGAAGCGGTCCTGTTCCTCGCCATCCTTGAACAGGATGATGGTAGGGAAACCGCGTACCCGGTATTTACCGGCGAGTTTCATGTTTTCGCCCTCGTCCACTTCCAGCTTGGCCAGGCGCACCTGGTGGTCAAAGGACTCGACCACGCGCTTGAGCACCGGTTCGATCGCGATGCAGGGGCTGCACCACTCGGCCCAGAAATCAACCAGGATCGGCTTCTGTTGCGAGGCGATGAGGACCTGCTGGTGAAACTCATGCAGGTTCACATCGAAAACTATCGGGTTGTGTTTGGTCATCTGGAGCAAAGCGGATATTCAAAGCGGGGAATAGCGTGCATAATACTGACAATGTCGCAACAATTCAGCATCACTGTCCAGCATATTGTCACTGCCGGGGCGAAACCGCCGCCGGCTCGAATCCTATGAAGTTAATTCCGTATAAATCGCTTATGTTATTGATCCTGCTGATGCTATCCAGTGTCGGTGCGCGCGCCGATGTGCTGCTATTGGTACATGGTTATCAGGGGAATATCTATTCCTGGGAACGCAGCGGGGTGGTGCCGGTATTGCAGCATTTCGGCTGGAAGCGGGCAGCCGTGCTTCTCGCCTCACCGGTCGGCCTGGTGCCGGTTGCGATGCCCTGGCCTACCGCCGAAAACAAGGTGGTCAATCTGCAGTTGAATTCGGAATTGCCGCTAAATTTGCAGGCCAATATGTTCACCGCGGCCCTGCGCTGGGTCAATGATCGCTACCCGTCGGAAAAGATCATCATCGTTGGCCATTCGCTGGGGGGGCTGGTGGCCCGCTTGTCACTGGTGCGTGACGGCTCCCACAACGTCAGGGCCCTGATCACGATCGCCAGCCCGCACCTGGGCACCGCGCTGGCCTACCGGGGCCTGGATGAAATCGATGATCCGTTTCCGATCGAGATGCTAAAGGAGATGTTTGCCGGCGAGTATTATGACACCCTGCAGCGTTCGCGTGGTTTGCTGCACGATATCGTGCCGGCGGTTCCCGGTAAGTTACTCTACTGGCTCAACAGCCGGGTGCATCCCGACATTAAGTATGTGTCGATCGTACGCACTACCCGCAACGGTATGCTGGGTGATTTCGTGGTCCCCGGCTACAGTCAGGATATGGCCAATGTCTGGGCCATCGGCGACAAGTCGACACGATACCTGCAGGGCTTCAGTCACTGGCTGAATATTCTCGATGGCTACACCCTGATCAATATTCTCGATCAACTGAAGTCATGATTATCCCGGCCTGGATAGCTTTGCCGAATATATCAGTCTGCCGGTTGGATTAGCACCCAGGGTTTGACCACGCAGGCCCATAGTTCGGCATCATCGTTGTGCCACTGGCGCGCCTGTTGATTCGATACCTGTTGCAGCAGTTCCTGCTGCAGCCAATCCGCCACCAGCGCCGAATTGTCCTGTTGCAACTGGTAGCCGACCTCGATCAGGTCCAGCTGCTGATCAACCAGCAGGGTATAGCCGCCGGCAAAATAACGTTGCAGCTCGCGCCAGGGAATGCGCGCGGTCTCACTGTTCAATTTACCGCGGATCAATTCGGCCTGGGTGATGTCGGGTTCGTTCATGGTTACTGATGCCAGACTTCAGTGCAGGGGCTTGATGCCGGGCAGTTTACAGTCACGGATATTGTCAATGATGGTCTCTATCGCCTGCTGGCGTGGGTAATGACGGCGCCAGGCGAGAGCCACCACCCGGCTGGGGGAGGGTGCAGCGAAATCCTTGATCCTGACCAGGTTCTGGTTCTGCTGACTGTTTAACATGCTGGTACAGGGTAACACGGTGATGCCGGTGCCCGCGGCCACCATATGACGGATAGTCTCTAGCGAGCTGCCTTCGAGGGTACGGGTCAGTTCATTGTTGCCCTCGATGCATTTCGGACAGGCGCTTAACACCTGGTCGCGAAAACAATGGCCGGCGCCGAGCAGCATCAGATCCTCGCCAACCAGCTCATCGACCTCGATCTGCGATTTCTTGTTCCACTCATGTTGCTTGTGGATGGCCACCACGAACGGCTCTTCATACAACGGCACGGTCTCGATCCCGGGTTCCTCGAACGGATAGGAGATGATGATCGCATCCAGTTCGCCCTGCTTCAGCATCTGGCTTAAGTTGGCGGTAAAATTTTCCTCGATGATCAATTTCAGGTTGGGCGCAGAGTTACTGATGCGCGGGATCAGGTCCGGCAGCAGGTAGGGGCCGATGGTATAAATCGCGCCCAGGCGAAAACTGCCGGACAAAGGGTCCTTGCCCTGCTGGGCAATCTCATTGATAACCTGGGATTCACGCAATACCTTCTGAGCCTGCTCGACGATGCGCTGACCGATATCGGTCACCCGAATCGCATTTTTCGAGCTGCGTTCGAATAATCTGATATCCAGTTCATCTTCCAGCTTTTTAATCGCTATACTTAGCGTCGGCTGGCTGACGAAGCAGGCCTGGGCGGCCTGGCCGAAATGTTTTTTCTGGGCAACGGCAACGATGTAACGAAGTTCTGTCAGGGTCATAAGCAGGCTGGATGGTGAGTCGGTAAACAGTGTGCAACTAGTCTATTGAAAAATCAATCGAATGGTAATATTTAATCAAGATTAACAATCGTTTGCATTTCCAGGCAGCTAACCATGAAAGCTTTAATCGACAGATTCTTCAAACCCAATTTTGATCGTTTCAACCAGGAGCAACCGGCGATGGCGCTTGACCTTGCCACCGCGGTATTACTGGTTGAAATCAGTCGTGCCGACTTTGATCAGGATGAAGCCGAATTAGCGCATATCCGCCAGTTGTTGCTGAACCATCTGGCCCTGGAAGAGACCGCGGTTGACAGTCTGTTGCAGCAGGCGCACCAGGAGGCGGATCACCTGGTCTCGGTGCAGCATATTACCCGCCTGATGAATGAGCAGCTGGACCAGGAGGGTAAGCGCAAGGTGGTGGAGATGATGTGGTCAGTGGTTTATGCCGATGGCGACAAGCACCACTATGAGGAACACCTACTGAGAAAGGTGGCGGAACTCCTCTACGTGTCGCATGAGGATTACATCCGGGCGCGTCATCTGGCGGAGGAATCTGGTCCGGCATCATGAGCGCGTGACCGCGCTCATGACGAAGTTGGATCGGTTTAGTTGGCGAAGAATTGCTGGCGCAGTTTCATGTTGCCGGTTTTGCTATCCGCGGTAGTCACGGTGATCGAGAAATCGAGGGTTTCGCGGTCGGCGACAGAAAATTCACTGATGTAATAAATTGCGTTTTGTTCCTGGATCTTGCGCAGATTGATCTCACGAAACTGACCGGTCAGATTGGTCGCGTTGACCTTGATGTCAGCCTCCACCCCCCTGAAGTCCCCGCCTTTTTTCAATACCGATATGTTCAGCAGGCCCTTGTTCTTACTGCGGGTAATCCCGTAAGCACTGGCTACCGACGGTGGCAGTGATTCGGTGGATAAAGCGTTAAAGTGCACGATGTAATCGCCGATGGACTGTGAGCTTTCGGCAACCGCCGGGTTATGCATAGCCAGCAGGAATGCGCATACAATCGTCTGGATTATTTTTTTCATGATGTTACTCCTCCTAGTAATGAATCGATTATATACAAACCGGTTGCCGGATAATACTGTTTATGTTTTGTCCAGCCGGTTGCAGTCAGCGGACCGTTTATGCTGGGCGAGCGTCATGGCCGGCCTGGAAATCAGGGGTAAAAGGGTCTGGTCGCAGATCCTGTGCAGTGGCTGTCGGCCCGACCGGTTTATAACCGGGTGGCGACAAATACGATGGGCGGGATCAACAGCATCTTGACCACCATCAGCGCCAGGATTGCGAACAACGGCGATAAATCGAGCCCGCCGAGTGGCGGAATGAAGCGTCGGATCGGGCGCAGCACCGGGTTGCTCAGGGTCATGATCAGGCCGATGGCCGGGTTGTAGGCCCCGGGATTAATCCAGCTCAGGATCACCATGATAATGATCGCAAACAGGAAGATGTTCAGAAACAGGGCGACGATATCGGCCACCGCGACGATCAACAGGCTGCCGATATGCAATGCCCCGATCGGCGCCAGCACATTGACGATTTCGATCGCATTCGAGCCCAGCGCGCGCAGAATGTAATACTTGATGGTGAGGATCAGCATGCACAGCACCAGGGCCGCGATATCCTGACCGCCGATGCCCGGAATAAGGCGCCGCAGTGGCTTTAACGGCGGGGTGGTAACGCGAACGACAAATTGCGAAATCGGATTGTAGAAATCGGCGCGAAACATCTGCAACATGAAACGCAGCAGCACCAGCAGCACATAGAGATCGAACAGGGTGTTGATGATCAGTAGCAGTGGTGATGTCAGGTAAGTTGAGCCCATATAACTTTCTCTTGTTGTTGCTAATCAGGTGGAGAGTTCTTCAGCCAGTTCGACCGAGCGTTGTTGTGCCGCCTGCGTCGCCGCCAACACGATCTGGGTTAACTGGTTGTGTTGAAAACTGGCAATCGCCCGTTCGGTGGTACCACCCTTGGAAGTGACCTGTTGGCGTAACCCCGCCACATCCTTGTCGATCGCCATGGTGGCGGCGCCGAGCGCGGTTTGCCTGGCCAGGATGGCCGCGGTGTCTGCGGCCAGGCCGAGTTCGATGGCGGCCTGTTCCAGGGCCTCGATGAACAGGAAAAAATAGGCCGGTCCGCTGCCGGAAATGGCGGTGACCGCATCCAGTTGTGCTTCATCGTCAACCCAGACACTGATACCGGTACTCTGCATGATTTGCTCGGCCAGTTGCTGCTGGTCAGCTGACACCAGGTTGTTGGCGAACAGGGCACTGGCGCCGAGACCAACCAGGGCCGGGGTATTCGGCATGCAGCGCACCAGGGCCTGGTTGCCGCCCAGCCAACGGTCGATATCGGTTGCCCGCACCCCGGCCGCGATACTGATATACAGCGGGCTGTTGGCTATCGGTTGCAGCTCGCGGCAAACTTGCTGTAACACCTGGGGCTTGACCGCAAGAACCACGATCTGCGCCTGGCGGATTGCCTGGTTATTATCGGTCTCGATACGCACCGCGAATTGCTGCTGCAGCTGCTTGAGCTTGTCCTGGTCGATATCGCAGGCGATGATTTGCGCGGACGGATAGCCCTGGTCGATAAGACCACCGATCAGGCTGCTGGCCATGTTACCCGCGCCGATAAAGCAAATAGTTGATTGAGTCATGATTCAATATTTTTTACAGGCGCTCTCGGGCCGAAAATTGCTGTGCCTATTCTAACCAGCGTGGCGCCTTCTGCAATGGCTGCTTGCATATCCGCGCTCATCCCCATCGACAGGGTGTCGCAATCGCGGCAATGCTGTTGCAGTTGCCGGTAGGCCTGAAACATCCTGGCCAGGGGTTCGCGCTGCTGGTCAAAATCATCATGGACCGCCGGGATCGCCATCAGGCCGCGCAGGCGTACCCGCGGCAGCTCGGCGATCTTTTGCGCCAGGGCTAAGATTTCATCCACCGCGATGCCGGATTTGCTGGGTTCATTTTCTATGTTGACCTGCAGCAGAATATTCAGTGCCGGTAGCTCGCTGGGGCGTTGTTCGCTGAGGCGGCGGGCGATCTTGTAGCGATCGACACTGTGTACCCAGTCGAACAGTTCACTGATGCGCCGGGTTTTATTGGACTGGATCGGTCCGATGTAATGCCAGCTGATGGTCTTGCCTTGCATTGCCAGGATCTTTTGCTCGGCCTCCTGCACATAGTTTTCACCGAAGTCGCGCTGACCGGCAGCCAGGGCAATTTCGATATCCGTCACCGGTTTGGTCTTGGAAACTGCGAGCAGGGTAATGTCCTGTGGCGAACGCTGATAGGCCTGAGCATAACGGGCGATTCTCTCGCGTACCGTCTCAAGATTTTTTTCGATGTTATGCATCAGGTTTGCTATAGTTTATTTAGATAATGCGCCTGTTAGAGTTACAGGTAAAAGAAAATAAAAATACTACACTCATCAGATTATTACTAATTCTCACTAAGCGGATTCATCATGGATATAGCTCAACTCCTTGCCTTTGGCGTAAAACAGGGTGCTTCTGACCTCCATCTGTCAGCCGGTCTGCCACCGATGATCAGGGTGGATGGCGATATCCGTCGCATCAATGTGCCTGCCAATGACCATAAACAGGTACATGACATGTTGTACGACATTATGAGTGACAAGCAGCGCAAGGATTATGAGGAGTTTCTCGAGACCGACTTTTCGTTCGAGATACCGGGTCTGGCCCGTTTTCGTGTTAAT
>JASJBV010000069.1 GCA_030066335.1 Gammaproteobacteria bacterium | reverse complement strand
GTTGTCATTTAAACGATGGTACCTGTTATCTTGATATTGACGGCCCATCTGTAGGGCCTAGTGCATGTCTGGGTAATAATGTGAGATTTGATACTCAGAACACTATGAATGGTAAAACCTGGCTATCTCTCATTCAAATTGCAATTACCACCAATCGAAGGATTCAACTCCAGATTGATGAAAGCTGTTACGGACCACAACCTACATATCCGACTTTTATATGGGGAAGGTTGGAGATTAAGTAGGAAAAGCATATTCAGACAATAAGTTATTTAAGCACCTTTACCCAGGCTCTGGTTAGCACCTGATTCACATCGCCTTCAATCAACTCACCATGCTGCAGGATGATGCGTTGTGCGTTCCAGTCCAGAATCTGCTGAAATCCCTGTCTTACTAACTGTTTATCTCCCCAACCCATCTGATACTCGGGGGCTGCTTTCGGGTTGTTCCACATCCTCAGCACCAGTTTCCACCAGAATTGTAATAACCAACCTGCCTTGTGCTGGTAATCATCGCCGATATTTTCCAGCAGGTCGACCAGGATCAGGGTTTGCGAGGGCTTGTGCAAGAATGCGACTTCCCAGATATGCTTACTGCCATGAACAAAGACCTGGTCCAGATCATCTGCCCAGCGTGGATCGGGTTGGTTGCCAAGGATCCAGTCGAAGCTGATATCGGGTCGCTTTTGCTCCAGCCCGGGGCAGATAAAGGTCTCGGCCTGGGGATAGATTTGCTGGAAGTCGGTCACGAACAGGTGATGGTAAGAACCCGGCGCGAGGATGAACTTGACCTCGCCGAGTGCATCGATCTGTTGTTTCAGGGCCTGATCGATCCTGGCCGGGTCATGGATTAACAGATCGTCATTACTCAGCTTGATGATGCTCATGCGACCGAATAGGTCCATACCGGCAAAGCGCACTGGATATTCAAGGATCCAGATCTGATCTTTAATGTACTCGGTTAACTGATCCATGTTTTCATTTTTACTTTCACTGATCTGCCGTTAGCGCCAAGGTCGACACCAGGCGCTAACGCAGGAACGGCATCATGATCTCTTCCGGTTCGGTGAATTTGTTGATGTCGTAAGACATCCGGCCCATGTGCCGGTTCATCACGGCCATATCGTTACTCATGCGGTTCATCGCCTGGGTCATCGCCGCCATGTTCAGGTTCATAGTGCCGATATCGTTGCCGAGCCCGGCCATATCGCCACCCATCTTCTGCATGCTCTGGGTCATGCTTTTCATGTCCCGCGCCACCCCGTTGAAGTCCCTGCCCATGCTGGCCTGGCCCTGGACCATGCTCTCCGCCATCAGGGTCATTTTCTGTGCCATCCCGGTCATGTCTTTTGACATCGAATGCACGTCCTGGGTCATCTGGCTTACCGCCTGGGTCATCGTGCTCATATCCTTGCCCATGTTGTACATGAACAGGGCCATGCCGAGACCGGCGACACCGGCGAAGATGAGTGCAATGAAAATGAGCAGGTTCTTACCAGCGCTTCGTGTCGTTGTATTATCGTTCATCTGCCTGCCTGATTATTATTGATGGAAATGCTGTTTTCACAGCATTTTGGCATAGATAGCGGATGCTAATCCACCCAGCCTGGTTCGGGTTGTTTGTTGAGCAGTGCTTAAGTGCAGCACTTTTAATGTTGTATGGATAGATGAATGATGGCGATCAGGCCGGCTCGTCCTCCAGCGGCTTGATGAATTCCTCCGACTTGCTGCGCAGTTTGCGATCGATCAGCAGTTTGAAAAAGAACGGCACGAAGAACACCGCGAGGAAGGTCGCTGCCAGCATCCCGCCCATGACCCCGGTGCCGACCGATTGCCGCGCGCCGGCCCCGGCGCCGCTAGAGATCGCCAGTGGCAATACACCGAGGATAAACGCCAGCGAGGTCATGATGATCGGGCGAAAACGCAGGCGCGCGGCTTCCATTGCCGCCGCCGCGGCAGGCCAGCCCTGCTGGTATTTCAACAACGCAAACTCGACGATCAGTATTGCATTCTTGGCGGCCAGGCCGAGCAGGGTGACCAGGCCGATCTGGAAGTAAACGTCGTTGGTGAAATCGCGTAGATAGACCGCCACCAGCGCGCCGAAGGTGCCGAACGGTAGGGCCAGCAGCACCGACAACGGCAGTGACCAGCGTTCATACAGTGCGGCCAGGATCAGGAATACCATGACCACTGCCATACCGAGGGCAATCATGGTGGTGTCCTCGGTTTTCTTTTCCTGGTAGGAGGCGCCGCTCCAGTCGACCGCAAAATCGCGGGTCAGGGATTCCGCGGCAACCGCCTCGATCGCGGCGATAGCCTGGCCGGAACTGACCCCCGGCGCAGCCTCGCCGAACAGTTTGACCGCCGGCAGGTTGTTGAATCGGTCGAGCGTATCCGGACCGGAGCTGTATTCGACCCTGGCAAAACCGGACAGTGGCACCATTTTTCCATTACTGCTGCGCACCATCATCCTACCGATGTCCTGCGGCTTCATGCGAAAGCGCGCATCGGCCGAGATCAATACCTGCCAGGCCTGGCCGAAGCGATTGAAGTCATTGACATAATAGGAGCCGAGCGAGGCGGCGAGGGTATTGAACGCGCTGTCAATCGGGATGCCCAGCGACTTGGCGCGTTCGCGATCGACATCGACATAGATTTGCGGGGTGGCCGGACGCCACAGGCTGTTGATCATGCCCAGCTGCGGATTTTGCTGGGCCGCCCCCTGGAAGCTGCGCATCGCCTCGGCCAGCCTGGCCGGATCGCTGTCACCCTTGTTCTGGATATAGAATTCAAACCCACCGGTATTGCCGAGGCCGAAGATCGCGGGCGGGTTGAACGCCAGCACCAGCGCCTCCTTGATGCCGGCGGTCTTGGCGAATAGTTCACCAACCAGTTGCTGGCTCGATACATCGCGGTCATCCCAGTGGGTTTGCGCGACAAACAGGGTCGCTGCATTGTTCTTGTAGCCCCCGCCGAGGAAATCGAAACCGGAGAAGGACACCACGTCCTGGTTGTTCGGATTGGACTGGATCGCCGCGATGACCTCGTCGACCACCTTGTCGGTACGATCCAGCGAGGCGCCATCGGGCAGGAATACCGCGGCGATGTAATAACCCTGGTCCTCGTCCGGTACCAGTGACCCCGGGGTGTTCTGCCACAACTGGGAAGTGATGTAGACCATGCCGCCGAACAGGGCCACCGCGAGCAGTGAACGTTTGATCATGAAGCCGACGCTATGCACATAACCGCGGGTGATCCATTTAAACGCGTGGTTGAAACCGCGGGCAAAGATATTGGTCGCCTTGTGTTCATGGCGCAGGATCATCACGCACAGCGACGGGGTCATACTCAGGGCGACGACCCCGGACAGGGACACGGAGATGGCGATGGTCACCGCGAACTGGCGATATAACTCGCCGGTCAGGCCACCGAGAAACGCGATCGGTACGAACACCGCCACCAGTACCAGCACGATCGCGACGATCGGGCCACTGACCTCTTCCATCGCCTTGATTGCGGCTTCCCGCACCGGCAGGCCCTGCTCATCCATGATGCGCTCGACATTTTCCAGCACCACGATCGCATCATCGACGACGATACCGATCGACAGCACCATGCCAAACAGGGTCAGGGTGTTGATCGAGTAGCCTAGCATGTACATGCCGGCGAAGGTGCCGAGCAGCGATACCGGCACCGCCAGGGTCGGGATCAGGGTCGCGCGCCAGTTCTGCAGGAATACGAACACCACCAGGAACACCAGGATCATCGCCTCACCCAGGGTTTTCATGACCTCGCGGATCGATACCTCGACGAAGCGGGTGGTGTCGTAGGGAATCGCGTATTTGAAACCCGGCGGGAAATTCTGTTCCAGTTCGTCCAGGGTCGCGGCGACCTCGTCGGCGACGCTCAAGGCATTCGCTCCCGGCTGCAGGAAGATACCGATCAGGGCCGAGGATTTGCCGTTGTATTTGCCGTTGAAGTTATAGTCGCGTGAGCCGAGTTCGACCCTTGCCACATCCCTGAGCCGCAGACTGCTGCCATCGGCATTGGTGCGCAGGATCACCTGCTCGAATTCCTCGGCGGTGACCAGGCGCCCCTGGGTGGTGATGCTGTAAACCACTTCCTGGTTGCCGCCGTTCGGATTCTCGCCGATCTTGCCCGATGCGAACTGAGCATTCTGTTCGTTCAACGCGCGGGCGATATCGTCGACCGTCAGCCCCAGGCGCGCCATCTTGTCGGGCTGGATCCAGATTCGCATCGCATAATCCTTGGCCCCGAAGATCTGCACATTGGTGGTACCCGGAATCCGTTTCAACTGGTCGAGGATATTGAGCTTGACGTAGTTGGAGACGAACAGGTCGTCATAGCGTTCGTTTTCCGGATAAAAGGAGATAACCTGGAGAAACGATGAACTGCCTTTCTCCACCGTCACCCCCTGGCGTTTGACTTCTTCCGGCAGGCGCGCCTCGACCTGCTTGACCCGGTTGTTGACATTCAACGCGGCCTGGTCGACATCGGTGCCGATATCGAAGGTGACCGAGATCGTCAGCGCGCCGCTGGAGGTGGAGGTCGAGGCCAGGTAAATCATGCCTTCGACCCCGTTGATGGCGTTTTCCAGCGGTGCGGCCACCGTCTGCTCGATGACCTGGGCCGAGGCACCGGGATAGATCGCGGTCACCTGCACCACCGGCGGGGCGATTTCCGGGTACATCGAAATCGGCAGGATGCGCATTGCCGCGATCCCGGCCAGCATGATGAAGATCGAGATGACGTAAGCGAAGTTGGGGCGGTCGATAAAAAAACGCGCGATCATGACTGGATTCCGTCTATTGGGCCTGTGAAGTGGTTGTTTCCGCGGTTGCCGTGGGCTCTGCTACCGACATGCCCGGGAAGAAGATGCGGGCAACGCCGTCGACGATGACCTTGTCACCTGGCTCGATGCCGCTGTTGACGATCCAGTAGTTGTCTCGACCCTGATCAAGGTCAACCCATTGCCCGAGTTCGATCGGTTTCTGCATCGCCACGCTACCCTGTTCGCCGGCGGTCATGACATAGACGTATTTGCCGGTGGGACCATCCAGTACCGCGCGTTGGGGGATGGCTATCGCATCCGGCTTAAAGATACCGTTGAGCACTACCCGCACAAACTGGCCCGGGGACAGATCCCGCGCGGCATTGCCCAGGGTGGCGCGCATCGCGAAGTTACCGGTGGTGCCGTCGACCTTGTAATCACGAAAATCGAGCGTACCACTGCGAGTATCACGCTTACCATCCGCCCTGATCAGGGTGATATTGAGGCGCTCACCGTCAAGCTTGAGGCCACCGTCATTGAGTTGATCGCGGATACCCAGCCATTCGTTCTCCGGGATGCCGAAGTTGACATACACCGGATCGATCTGCACCAGCGTGGTCAGCAGGCTATTGTTCAGGTCCTGCACCAGCGCGCCCCGATTTTGTTGAACCCGACCGACGATGCCCGCTACCGGTGCCTTGATTCGGGTGTAGTCGAGGTTGATCCGGGCGGATAACTTGTTGGCCTCGGCCTGCTGGATGCTGGCCTCGGCCACCGCCAATTGCGCCTGGGCAATATCAACCGCCGATGCGGCATCATCGAGTTGATTCTGACTGACCATGTTCTGCCTGGCCAACGGAGTGACCCGCTTCAATTCACGCTGGGCCTGCTTGAGCTGGGCCTGGGCGGTCAGCTTCTGTGCCTCGGCGGTCTCGATCGCCGCCAGCGCCTGCTGATACTCGGCCTTGAACAGGGCGTCATCGAGCGAGAACAATAATTGGCCGGCGTTGACCTCGCTACCCTCGGTAAAGTGGCGCTGTTCGATGATGCCGGTGATGCGGTTGCGAATTTCCACTTCCAGCGATCCGGCGACCTGGCCGACATATTCAAATTCGATCGGGATCGGTTCACGCTGGATTTCGACCGTGGTGACGGCCACCGGTGGAGGAGCCGCCGGCGCTGCTGATTCTGCCTGATTGGCCTGTTGGCATCCGCTGATAAATGCCGATAAGACGACAGCCAGGCTAGCCGTTGATAATCTGAACATGGGTCTTCCTGCAAACTGGATGAATCGATAGTGAATAGTCTACCGATGCATATGATTCACCGCTATCGAAACCTCGACAAATATTTAAACCGTCTTAGATTAGAATTTATCCCGCAAACCTCTATAACAGGCTGGTCAAGCCGAGGATACAAATGAACATCAGTACCGCGCCGAGGATGCGCTTGAAACGCTGGTCGTTCTGCAATATGTAGTCGTGGGTCTTCAGGCCGATGATATGGCCGATGGCGGCAAACGGCACCAGCATCAGAGCACTATCGGTGTGCAGGCTGATCCCGAAAGCGGCCAGCGAGGCGAGCTTGATCACGACCAGGATGAACCACAGCACAAACAGGGTATTGCGCAGCAGATGCCGTCTGATGTGTTGCATATAGACCGCGACAATCAGCGGGGCCCCGGTCAGCGAGGTACCGGACACATAGCCGCCCAGCACCAGGAACAGCTTGTCGGTCCAGCCTTTCTCGCTGTGGATAGTCAGGTTCATTAGCCATAGGAAACCGTAAAACATCGTGATCCCGTAAATGATCACGATCAGCCAGTTGTTAGGCAGGTTGAGCAGGCCGAACACGCCGGCCAGCTTGGCCGGGAAGATATAGATACTGGATCGTTTCAGGTAACCCCAGTCCACATCCTTCATCCGCGTGCGCAGGGTCAGGCTGGTGAAAATCAGTAAATGGGTGCCGATGATGGGCAGCCAGAATAGCGGCTGGTCATCGATCAAAAGCATCAGGGGCAGGCCCAGCGCGGCCCCGCCAAAACCGAGACCGGAACGGACGAACCCGGACCAGATAAACACCAGCAGGCTCAGCAGTAACTGCAGACCGGTGAATTCCAATAGCTGGGGTTGACCAAACAGGTCCGGCATGGATGGTTTTATCTCGCTTAAAAAGGGCGTCGATTATAGGGTCCATCCAGCAAACGGCCAATGCTTAATCCATCTTAGGATATAAGCCTGGCAGGAACTTTTCCTTGCGCTAAAACCTTATTCCCTTTAAGGTTCGCCGCGCGAAGGTGTCCACCTCGGTGGAGTAAACGGGAAGTCGGTGCGCCGGACTTAACAGTCAGGCAATCCCGACGCTGCCCCCGCAACGGTAAACAGTATCGAATCAACCGCAACCACTGTGCTGCGGCATGGGAAGGGGTTGATTCAGGTCAGGCATTAACTGACCAGGCTGTGAGTCCGGATACCGGCCTTGGCAGGTGATCAAGCTGATCATGGCTTGAGTCTTCTCCACTATTTCGGGCACGGGTGGTGCCCAGGAAAGATATGTTCAATTGTATTCTCCCGGCCCGTTTACGGGCCGTGATCCCTGTTGTCTTGTTGCTGGTAGCCGGTTTTGCCCAGGCTAGTGATCACATCCCAGTGATCGTCGTGACTCCGGCCAAATTTGCCCAGCCACTGCAGCAGGTCGGCTCCAGCGTGGTGGTGCTGCAGGGCGAGGAATTACGTGATCGCGGCATCGATTTCATCGAGGATGCACTGCAGGAAATCCCGTCGCTGATCGTCACCAGCCAGGGTGCTCGCGGCAGCCAGGTCCAGTTACGGGTGCGCGGCAACGAGGCTAACCATGTTCTGGTCCTGGTCGATGGCATCCGGGTCAGCAATGCATCGACCGGTGAATTCGATCTGTCCAACCTGAGCCTGACCGCGATTGACAAGATCGAGGTGCTGCTGGGACCGCAGTCTACCCTGTATGGCAGTGATGCAATTGGTGGCGTGATCAACATCACCACCATCAGGGGCGGCTCTGGTCGCTCCGGTCAGTTGGCGCTGGACCAGGGAGAGCGCGGCATCCAGTCGCTGCAGGCGAATATCAATGGTGGCGGCCAGGGCTGGCATTATGCGGTAACCCTGGATGATTACCAGACCGACGGCATCTCCTCGGCGGCAACCAGCAATGGCAACCTGGAAAAAGATCCCTTTAGCAGGCAGTCCGCGTATATTAAATCGGGTTTTCAGGCAGAGCGCATCGCCGCCAGTGTGATTGCCAGTTCAACCCGGGCGGATTTTGCGTTCGATGGGACCGACAATGCGACCGGACAGGCCCGTGATGAAGCGCTGAACAACCAGCAAACCGAACAGGACAACCTGGCGCTGCTGTTGCAACTGCCAGCCGCGGACCCGCGTTGGCATAACCAGTTTCAGCTATCCCGGGCGAGCAATCTGACGGACTCGATCACGCTGGATTTCGGTGAATACAATACCGAGACCGATCGCCTGATGCTCGAATACCGCGGCAGCTTCCAGCTTGATGATAACAACAGCCTGCAATATGGCCTGGAGCAGATCGACGAGGAGTTGACCACCGAGAGTATCTCCAGCTTCTTCACCAGCGTGTTCGACGAGGACTATACCCAATCCGGCCTTTACCTGAACTGGCTACATCAGTACCGGGACCTCAACCTGTCGCTCGGCGCCAGGGTTGGCGATCACGATGAATTCGGTCGGCATGACGATTACCGGTTGACCGCCAGTTACCAATACCGTCCGGCATTTCGTTTGCGTGCTGCCGTGGGCAGTGGTTACAAGGTACCCAGTCTGCAGGAATTGTATGGTGGTTTTGGTGGTAACCCGGATCTGCAGCCGGAGCAAAGTCGCAGTGCAGAGATCGGTCTCGAATATCAGGCTGGTGGCTATCAACTGAGCGCGACCTTTTATGATCAGGATACCACCGATTTGATTCGCTTCCAGCCCATCACCCAGTTCAGCGGTATCAACGAAAATATCGGTGAGGCTGAGAGCAGGGGCGTTGAATTGACGATTAAAAAAAACCTGGATCAAATTAGCCTGTCCGCCAGTTTCAGTAAAACCGATGCCAGTGAAACGGAAAATGGCCTGACCAGCGATCGAATAAGAGTGCCAGAGTGGTCGGGCAACCTGCTGATCAGTTATCACCGACCTGATAGCCGGCTCTGGTTACAGGCGGTTTATCGTGATCAGCGGCGTGACATACGTTTTTTCACCCCCGATGGCATTAACTTCGTGCGCGAAGATGTGATCCTGGATAGTTATACTGTGTGGAACCTGGGAGCGAGTTATCAGCTGGAGAAGGATATCAAGCTATCTGCACGCATTGAAAACCTGACCGATGAAGACTATGAAGAGGTATACAGTTTCGGCACTCGTGGCCGCACTGCTGTTGTTTCTGCAGCCTGGTCATTCTGATTCACCGCAGAAGATCGTGTCGCTGGATCTTTGCAGTGACTGGATGCTGCTTAAGTATGCCGGAGGCTCGCGGGAACTGTTCCTGTCCCCGCTGTTTAGGCGTTACCGGGCGAACAGCCTGCAGTTGCCACAGGACCTGCCCAGCCATGATGGTAGCCTGGAACATATCCTCTCGCTCAGGCCAGACCTGGTCATCAGCGGCGAGTACAATGCCCCGGTGTTGCGCCAACGCCTGTCCCAGCTTGGCATCAAGGTGGTGGTATTTGCCCTGCCTGGCAGCCTGCAGTCCATTGTTGATTATCAGCAGCAATTCAAGTCTGCTCTGGGGCTTGCGGATAGCGAGAATATACCGCAGTTGCCTGCCGCTCACGCGCGCAAGAAGCAAAGCCTGTTACTGCTGGGACCCAACGCGATCGGCACCGGGCAGCAGACGCTGGAGCATGAAATCCTGAGCCGGGCGGGCTGGGACAACTATGTTGAGCAAGCCGGTTATGTCAACCTGGCACTGGAACAAGTGGTTGCCGATCCACCGGATGCGATACTATGGTCGGCGCAGCCATCAGCCTCGTTGGCGGGCCAGTTCGCGCGTCATCCACTGCTGCAGAGACTGCTGGCCCGGAGTGGTCGTGGTCACACTGATTACTGGCGCTGGCAATGCCCGGGTCCATGGAGCTTCGACCTGGTCGAGGAGCTGGCGGCATGGTGAGAGGATTGAATTGGCTGTTGGGACTGATGGTGCTGGTTGCTGCCGCGGTGTCGATGGATTCCGGCCGGATCGAGATAGAGGTCATCAACGGCCTGTGGCAATGGTTGCGCTCGATCGATTCCAGCGCGGCCCTGATCAGCGGCGAGATCCGCCTGCCGCGAACCCTGCTCGCGCTGCTGGTCGGTGCCGCGATGGGTCTGGCCGGGGCAGCATTGCAGGGTTTTCTGCGTAATCCACTGGTCGACCCGAGCCTGATCGGGGTCAGTCAGGGTGCGGCACTGGGCGCGGCCGGGGTGTTTTATTTCAACCTGTTGCCGGCATTGGGGATCCTGGCCATGCCGCTGGCCGGCTTGATCGGGGCCGCGCTGATCCTGCTCGCATTGATCGCATTGTCGGGGTCGATGGCACGGCCGGCGATTATCATTATGGCCGGACTTGCGATTTCCGCGTTGGCCAGTGCCTTGCTCGCGGTGGTGCTCAATTTCGCCCCTAACCCCTATGCGATGCAGGAGCTGGTGTTCTGGCTGCTGGGATCGGTGGCCAATCGCGGCATTGATTACCTGTACCTGTTGCTGCCCGCGGTGATCCTCGGCGGCCTGCTGGTCTGGCACCAGCGCCGATTATTACTCGGCCTCAGCCTGGGCGAGCAGGTTGCTGACAGCCTTGGTTTGCAGGTGGTGCGCGGCGGGCGTTTCATCATCCTCGGTTGCGCCATCCTGATCGGTTCCGCGGTATCGATTGCCGGTAATGTGGGTTTCGTCGGTTTGGTGGTACCGCACCTGCTGCGGCCTCTGGTGGGCTATCGGCCGGATCGTTTGCTCCTGCCCTCGGCACTGGGCGGCGCCCTGGTGGTATGCGTGGCCGACATCCTGGTCAGATCATTGCCGCCGGAGCACGAGCTCAAGCTCGGGGTATTGACCGCATTGGCCGGTACCCCGTTTTTTATCTGGCTGGTATGGAAGGAGCGGCAGCGATGGATTTGATGACGATCAGCGGGTTGTCGGTGATGCAGCGGCTGCAGGATATCGATTTATCCATCCGGGCCGGGGTAGTGCTGGGTCTGATAGGTCCCAACGGTGCCGGCAAGTCGACCCTGTTGCACGCGATCGCCGGTTTACTGGATAGCAGTGGGCAGATCGAACTGGACGGACAGCCGATCGAGCAATATAGCGCTGAGCAAAGAGCGCGCTTGATCGCCCTGCAACCGCAATTCCTGGAGAGCGCCTGGGCCCTGTCGGTGCATGATATCGTGTCGATGGGGCGGCTGCCCTGGGCCGACAGCGATCAGCAGATCATCGAGCAGGCAATGCGCCGGACCAACGTGCTGGGATTTGCGCAGCGACCGGTCAACCAGTTGTCCGGTGGCGAACGCGCCCGGGTCTGGCTGGCCCGGGTCCTGGCCAACCAACCGCGGGTGCTGCTGGTCGATGAGCCTATAGCCAACCTGGATATACATTATCAACAGGATGTGATGCAGATTCTGCGGGATTATGCGCAACAGGGTCATGCGGTGATCATTGCCCTGCATGATCTGAGCCTGGCCGCGCGTTACTGCGATCGACTGTGCCTGCTCGAACAAACCCAACTGGTCAGCTGTGGGCGGGTCGACCAGGTATTGACCGAAAAGCTGTTGCAGCAGGTGTTCAAGGTAGAAGTATTCATTGATCTGGCGGCACGGCCACCGGTGGTGCTATCGCGTTAGCCTTTGCGACAAAAGCTCTCGGGGCGACCGCCAGCTAGCCGATAGTGAAAGCTGCAGGCTTGACGATGTCGATCGTTTCCACCTCTAGCGCATTCACCACCGCGTACTCCGGCCCCTCGTGCAGCCATGCCAGCAGCTGCTCGAGTTGCTCTTCGCTGCCGCAGGCAATCACTTCCACCCGCCCGTCGGGCAGGTTGATGGCATGGCCGGTCAGCGCCAAATGTTGGGCCTGGCGGCGCGTGGAGTCACGAAAAAAAACGCCCTGGACCCGACCGCTGACCAGTGCTTTAAAACATTTATCGGGCATGATGGTTGATAGGGCTGTCGGCAACAGATGCAATCAGTATAAATAAAGCATCCACCAGCGTCACCCGCTGACGCTGAGCGTAGCCGAACCTTGGGCCGATGCTGGTTCAGCTTTTCTGCTGGGCTTGCCGAAAAGATGCCCCTGCGCGTATTTGAAACCGGCTTGTCGTGCCATATCCAGCATCTGGGTGGAATCTATGCCCTCGGCTACCAGGTCATAGCCGAGGTCGGTGAGGATGCCGGATAATTCGACGATCAGCTTGTACAGGCGTTCGTCGTTCATGCCCTGGGTCAACGAGATATCAAACTTGATGCTATCCACCGGCATCCCGGTCAGATAGCGCAACGATGAATAACCGCTGCCGAAATCATCCAGCGCGACCTTGAAACCGAGCTTACGTAACCGGTTCAGGTTATCCATCGCCGGCGCCAGTTGGGTGATCAGGGCGGTTTCCGTGACCTCGAGGAGGATCGTGTAATGTTGCAGGTGTTGCGCCAGCGGCGCCAGCCAGTCGATGAGTTTATTGTGCCCCACCGATTCGGCGGATAGATTGACCGCGATGCCTGTACCCTGATCAAAGTACCCGTCATTCAAATCCTGTAACACGCTCTGCCATACCGCCCGATCGAATTCGGTCGCCAGGTGACGCTGACTGATGATCGGGAAGATATGTGAGGGCGGGATTAATTCGCCATCATGCTTGAGCCTGACCAGGGCTTCATAATAGGCGATCTTTTGCGATTTCGATTTGACGATCGGCTGGTAATACATCTGCATGCCGGTGCCGTTGACCGTGGCTTCATGCACCGCGTTGCTGAGCCAGCTGGAAAACTTGGAACCGGCGCCCTCGGTCATGTCATCAGTGAACAATATCGGTTCGGTTACGCCCGGTCGCTTGGCCTGGTAAACCGCGATGTCAGCATAGGACTCCAGGTTTTCCAGCCGGGTCAGGTCGTCGGCCTGGCAATGCGCAATGCCACAGCTGATGCGCACGGTCTCCTTGATGCCCAGGCTGCTGAAGTCATAATCCTCGACCGCCCGGATACAGCGCTCGGACAGGGTCACTTCATCCTTTTCATGGCTGCCGACGATTATCGCGGCGAATTCGTCACCGCCGATGCGGTAGAGTTTTTCCTTCTGGCGCAGGGTGCGTTGCAGGCAGTTGCTGATGATGATCAGTACCTGGTCGCCGACCTGGTGGCCATAGGTGTCGTTGATGGCCTTGAACTGGTTGACGTCGATCAGGATCAGGCCGATGCCGAAGCGATGATTGGCCAGCAACTGTTTGACTTCATTCCATTCGGTCTCGAATGCGCGGCGATTCAACATGCCGGTCAGCGCGTCATGATGGGCCAGTTTCCACAGTTCCTTGTTCTTCTCATCGAGGTCGCCATGGGCGGTTTGCAATTGATGATGGTACTGGTTTAACGACTGCTTGATCTTTTCGAACTCGAAAACCGGTAATGTTGCATCGGATTTGATCGAGACGCTGCCCGGCGCCGAGGCCCTGAGCCGGTCGATATAGTTGGAAATCCTGACCAGGGGTTTGCCAAACAGGTACACCAGCATCAGGTAAAAAAACAGGCAGAGTACGACTATGATCGAGGCAAACCGAATGCTGGATTCATTTAGAATCTGCCTCATCTGCTCGATGTCCTGGTTATACAGCAGTTCGTAGTCGATCGGCGGCGCGACTTCGAGCAGGTTGATGACCGGTTCAGCGGGCGGCCTGATGCGCAGGGAGCTCACCCTGAGGTACTGGAACTGGTAATTATCGACCAGGGTTGGGATAAACGGCAGGCGTAAACCGATATAACCCTCTATCGTTTGCAGGTTGTTGATTCTTCTCGAGAGAGGCAGATACACGAACAGGCTGGCTTGTTCGGACTGGACATCGAGCTCGGCGGTAAATTCCTCGACCTCGATCTGCGCTGGAAATTGATGGTCTGTGCTGTTGCCCAGGGATTGCCCGTTCTGATCGAAAATTTCAGCGGCCTCCACATAATCCGGCAACATGCGTACATTGAATAATCGATGTTGCCGCCAGTTATCGTAATAGGCAGGATTAAGCAGCTGTTGAAACACCTCGTCCCAGTGCGAAAAAGGGGTCGAGAGTTCCCGCAGGTTGCTGATCAGGCGTTCGGTGGCAAGTTGGATTTCCTGTTCAGCCGCCTGCTGGTTGCGTTGCTGGATTTCGGCATGGGCAGTTTGCAAGCTGTCGAGGGTGTACCAGCCGAGACCGATAAACAAGCTCGCCACCAATAGCAGGAAGGCAATCGCGTACCCCCGCATACTCAATGGAAACAAGGAAAATCGGCTCATGGATGATTAATTCGTCGTGAACCGGTTATCCAACCCGGGTCGGTAGCAATCAGCGGATGAATATGCAGTGAACGGGCACAACGTGGTACAGATCGGTTGCTTTCCCGGAGGAGAAAATTCAGTCAATGCGGCTTCCTAATATAAGCATTCACAGGCAAGGTGAATCACTGAAATCCGGGTCGAAGGGGGGCGATTATTTTGCGTTTTTATTCCCCGAAAGGCACTGTAACTGCGCTTGCTATCGGTTGATCAGATGAATTTCGCCTTTGCGTTCAATGAACGGTTGGTTAAATTTCGATCAATTTTAATCTATTTCTGTGCTTTTTCCAAAGTTACTCGCCGTTGTCCACGCGGCCAGAAAGAACAGTTGGGCGGATCTTGTTGCATGCACGAGCGCCGTGAGATGTGACCCCGGGGCCTATGGCTTACCCGGGTCAGGCATTTCTGGGTACAGATGCAGGTGCCAGGGCGCTGAACGCCACGGGCCATAATAGTAGCGGTCGAGGTAGTAAGGTTCCCTGAACCAGGGCTGGGCAAAGGGATCCCGCGATAACCAGGGTGAGCGCAGCAAGTCGTCCAGAAAGTCATATTGACCAACACCGGGCATTTGCTCCGGTCTCAGATCAAGCGCCTGCAATATGGCCTGTTTCTTGTCTGGCGGCAGCTGCGGATGCTGTCTGATCTGCGCGGCGATCTCCTCCTTGCCGCCCTCGAAGCTGAAGCTGTTGATTTCATTGTTGCGATCCCGGTAACTGACTTCTGCGCGCCAACCGCCATCGGCCAGGGTCTGAACCTTGATCGATTCGAAACTATCCCAGACCCCGGGGCGTCTGGTTAATGGTGGTGGTTGCCGGGGAGCAGGAGGCCGCGAGTAGGGCGGACGCTGGGTGCGGCCCAGCACCCTGGGTTGGCGCAGCCCAAGGGAGGTGATGACTGTCCTCGGTTGGCCCTGTTGAATCAGCTGGATCTCGATCTTGCTGTTGGGATTGGAATAGCGGACCAGGTTGGATAGTTGGTCGGGGGTGTAGAGTTTTTGCCCGGCAAAGCTGACCAGCACATCGAATTGTCTGATCCCGGCGCGGGCCGCCGGCGAATCTGTCTCCACCCAGTCCACCAGCAAGCCTTCCTCACTGGGAATCAGTGCCGATAGCTGGGCCCTCAGTTCATCGCTCAACGGCACCACCGCAACTCCCAGCCAGCTATGACCTGGTAGGGCCCCTGGCATGGGGGACGCATGTTGGGCGGCCGTTAGCGGATACACTGGCATCAGGCTGAGCAGACTGACCATACATAATACCAAGGCTTGTTTCATGATCGCGGCTCCGGCATCCTCGTCTCAAATCACTATAGGCGTTTTAGCGGGATAAATAAATCCCGCGCTCGCTCCCGGGCGCGGGCAATCATCAACGGATAATCGCGCTTTCCATGTCGGTGGTAATGCTAAGTGCCTGTTCCAGCAGGGTTTCTACCTGCGCAGGATCTAGCCGGGTGATATCCCAGGCATAGGCTTCGATGTTGTTGTCAAATTCCAGCCTGGTCAGTTGGAAATGGCTGCAGGCATAGGCGTGAGCGATATGCAGCAGCGCGGTTTCAACCCAGTTTTCCGGGGCCAGCGACGGGGTTGGCTGGTAGCGGACCAGCTGTTGGAAATCCTCGGGCAGCTGCCACAACTCCATCAACATCGCTCCGATATCGCCATAATGACAGCCCTGAATCTGCAGTTCGGCCTCGTGGATGGTCAGATTTTGCTGTTCGGCCCGATCGATCGCCTGCCGCGCCAGGTCGGGAAAATTCGCATACAACACCATGTGGCCGATGTTGTGCAACAGGCCGACGATGAATAGCCTGTCAGCCGGTTTGATCTTCAACTGCTCGGCCAGCAACTGAGACAGGTTGCCGCATAACAGGTTACTGCGCCATAGGGATTTCACATCGGTAATGTCAGCAGGAATCTGCTGTGGAGAGAGGCTGGATACCACCGAAAGCCCCAGCACCATGTTGTATAACTGCTGGGTACCGAGCAGGTTTACCGCACGTGAGATATCGTCAACTGGATCGCTGAGGCCGTAATAGGCGGAGTTGACCAGGCGCAGTAATTTGGCTGACAGATTGGCATCCAGGCGGATTATTCGTGCAAAATCATGGATATCTGCCGTTGGATCGGTCATCAGGTCGCGAATCTGATGATAGATCTCGGGCAAGGATATCAGTTCCGTCACCTGATTTAACTGATGGAAAAAAGTTGCCATGAAAATGCACTGTAGGTTTTAAACGGCGGGTAAGTCCTTTTGGTTTTTTCTACACAACGTCAGGAATAAACGTATATTTTACAGGGTTTTTCAGTCGGTCAGGATAATTATAGACGGTTGATCCTGGGTTTTATTCCAGTTTGACGTTAAAGCTGAGTTGTTTGCTGCCGGAGAACAGCTTTTTACGCTCGACTTCGATCGTTACCCGCTCACCGACCGTCTTATTCATCAGGGCAATACGAATGTCGCCAAAGGAGGATATCGGTTGACCGTCGATGCTGATGATCTGATCTTTCTTGCGCATACCCGCGGTGCGGGCATCGCTGGTGTCACTGAAACCAGTGATGCGTGGTGGAGATACCTGGGTGTCGAGGATCACGCCCATCTTGCCGGATGCCGGCAATGACTGGGGCGTGCTCAGAATGACAAAATCTGCCAGGCTGGGGTCGAGTCCGTTAGCAGCATCGCTGTTGATTACGGTCGCCATCTTGACCGGCAGGCGTCGCTGCAGGCGTTGCGGTATCCCCGAACCATAAATGACATGGCCGGCACCGGCCAGGATTACCATGTGACCCTCAGGGTTGTCACGCAGCCAGTCGGCGGCATTTTCCGCCATCGTTTCATCCCATAACAGCTGGACCTGATGGAATCTTTCGAAAGCCTGTTGTGATGCATGCGGATGTTGCAGGAAGATTTCCTCCAGCCGTTGCCGATAGGCCTGATCTGACTCATCGACTTTATCCGGCAGGCCTTGTTTCAGTTCATCGCTAAGACCATCCAGGCCGTTGCGGGATACCTGGTCGGTTACCTCGCGTTCAATGTTCAGGGCGAGCAGGGGAATACCGTTGTCGCGGGCATACCTCAGGATCGGCTGGTACAGGCGGTAATCAAAGCGCCAGCGGTCATAATACTCGGTTCGTTCCAGCATGGTTGCTTCATCGATGCTACCGGCAACATAGTCGTCCAGCACCGATTGAAAAGGCTGTTGGAAAAATTCCAGGCCGATCGCCAGGCGATCATGTCGCTGGTGAAGTTGACGAATGATCTCGAGCTGATTGAGATGGTGATCGTAGCGATCATGGGTTTCGCCGACAAAAACCACCTGGCGGTCGGAGATTTGCTCGACCAACTGCTCGATCTGCAGCAGCTGGGACATATCAACGACGCTGGTGTTGGCCTCGGCGGAGACCAAGGCGGTGGTACTGACTGAAAACAGTAAATAACTGGAGAGGATGTGTTTGATCAAGGTTATTCTCCCTGGATGTTGGGGAAATGATGTATCAACTCGGCTAAAAACCCTACATGGGGATGATGACGCAACTATCAACATCAATGGCCAGGCCGGGGCTCGAATCGACCCGACCCGGGCAGGTTCGGAGTAGTGGTTGGGATAAGCATATCGATTGGCTGAGACGAGTTAATCTGGATCAATTAAGCATCAGATTAGTGGCGTGATGCATGGACTTTAGCCGGGCGCTGATTTAGCCTTTTTACACCGCTCGACATGCTTGCGGATACTCATATTTGGAGATAATCCTTTTTTATTTTTAAAGGAAAGAGATCATGAAAAAATCAAACATACTGCTGGCACTGGGTGCCGCGCTCGTATTATTCGGGTCTGCTGCCAACGCACAGGAACCAGTTGCATTTAACAAGGCTGATACCAATGCTGACGGCATGGTCGACAGCGCTGAATTGGCTAAAACCGGCGTTGAAAAGTCCTTCGCCGAGTTGGACAAGGACGGTAACGGTAAATTAAACAAGGCCGAATACGAAGTTCTGTTCGAGGAAGAGTGCGAATAAGCACGATCCTGCGCCAGACGCCGGCTGATTAAACCCGGTTCCGTGTTAGCGCGGAACCGGGTTTTTTTATCCAGGTTTCAACCTCCCTGGCATGTCACGGCAGCGCTTACCCAACAGCTTTGCCACCCATGCTTGATCCCTGCTTCCGGTCCAATCGCCTCGATTGGATTAAGTCAACCGGGTCGATTGATGCAACTCCCTGCAACCCATCATTAGCGCTTTTTTGCGCACTGCTTCTCTGATTTGGTGGAAAATTTGTATTAGGGTAAACCTCCAGCCTTGATGAACCGGCATTTATCAGGCAGCGACAAACCTGTGAATTCGAGCATTGGAGAGCTACTATGACCCTGGGCCGGCAATTATTTCTAGCATTCATTCTGTTGATTACATTGGTGATTGCCGGCGCCTTTGTAATCTCCGTTAACAATACACGCGATTATCTGGCGGCCCAGCTCGAGTCCAATGCCCATGATGCTGCGGTGTCGCTGGGGTTATCCCTTTCCGCGATCATCGCCGAGGATGATCAGGTCCTGATCGCGCGCACCGTGGACAGTATGTTCGACGGTGGTTATTACCAGCAGATCAAGGTGCTGTCGCACGATGGTACCACCGCCATCGATTTGCTGGCGCCGATCAATATCGAGGGAATTCCATCCTGGTTCATGCGCCTGATGTCACTTGACCCGCCGCTGATGAGCTCGCTGGTGGTCGATGGCTGGACCGAATGGGGCAGGGTACAGATTCGCAGCAACCCGGGTTATGCCTATGAACAGCTGTGGCAGAATTTTATCGATAACCTGATCCTGGCGCTGGTGGCAGTCATCGCCACCATCATGATTGTCGCCATGCTGCTCAGATTGATGCTGACCCCGCTCAAATCGGTCGAGGAGCAGGCTAACGCGATTTCCAACCGGGAATTCCCAATTCAGCAGAAAATCCCCAGGACCCTGGAATTTCGCTCGGTCGTCAACGCGATGAACAAGATGACCCGCAAGGTGCTGCAGATGCTGGAAGAACAGACCATGGTGGCGGAGAACCTGCGCAAGGAAACCTATACCGACAGCTTGACCGGGCTGGGTAATCGGCGCAGCCTGATGATGCGGCTGCAGTTGATGACCAACGAAAACGATGATACCCGCCACGGTGCGCTGGCCCTGCTCAAGCTGGCGAGCCTGGAGCAGATCAATCGGGAGCATAATTTTAATGCCGGTGATGAAATCATCACGCGCATGGGTGAGGAGTTGCTGACCAATACCGATCCCCAGGTGTACCTGATCCGTACCGGGTCCTCGTTTGGCATGATTATCAAGCACAAGGACGAGAAAGAGGTTGATGCGCTGGCGGCCCACCTGATGACGCGCCTGTCCGCACTGCGCTTCAGCGATGCTGAGCAGATTGATTTCCATCTGGGTATAGCCGTTTACAGTGGCACGGAAAATCTGCAACAACTCTTCAGCATGGCTGACATGGCCCTGTGCAAGGCGCAACAGAAAGGCCCGCGCAATTATCATATCTATCAACCGGATCGTGGTCTGACGGTGAAATCCGGAGAACAATGGCGCCACAGCCTTGAGCAGATTATCGATCGTAAAAGCATTGAGCTGGTGTTCCAACCGCAGCAGATGTTCGCTGTTGCCGGCACCTCCCACTACGAGGTGCTGGCCAGGTTTATCGATAGTGACGAAAGCAGCATCGTCGCCGGCACTGCGTTTCCGATGGCAGAACGCTACCAGCTGGCGACCGGTCTCGATCGGGTCATCATCGAGCACACCCTGGCCGAATTGCAACAGCCCTGGTGTGCGGATAAGTCGCTGACCCTGAACCTGTCCATGCAGTCGGTGCAGGATTTGTTGTTTCAGCAATGGCTGGAGGATGAACTCAAATCACATCCCGGATTGGCGCAGCGCCTGGTGATCGAAATCAGCGAACAGCAGTTCCTGGGCAGTCGCGATGAATTTAGTGCATTCATGCTGAGATTCCGCCCGTTTGGTGTCAGTTTCTCGATCGACCAATTCGGTATCAACAGCAGTGCATTTGGCTATTTGCGTAGCCTGAAGCTGGACCAATTGAAAATCGACGGCAGTTTTATCCAGGATTTACACGATAACATGGATAACCAGTTCTTCTTACGCTCGCTGACTGAAATTGCCCACAATCTCGAGATAAAGATCGTGGCCAATTTCGTTGAGACGGAAGCTGAGCTGCAAAAGGTGCAAGCGCTCGGCATGGATGGAGCGCAGGGTTTCCTGATCGGTAAGCCGCAAAGTGCCGGGGGAGCATGATCCATGTACGACATTCATTGCCATTTATTACCGGCAATTGATGACGGATCTCCCAGCCTGGAATACTCGCTGGACATGGCACGATTTGCCGCCGCGCATGGCACCACCCACATGGTGTTAACGCCACATATTCATTGCGGACGCTATGACAACGATAGCGCGACGATTCACAGCGCTTTCCGCTTGTTCACACAGGCGGTGCTCGAACATGATATCCAGCTCAAGCTGGGGATGGCGGCCGAGGTCAGGCTCAGTGCCGAGGTACTGGGGATGTTCGAACAACAGCGGTTACCGTTTCTGGGCGAACAGGATGGCATGTCCATCCTGCTGCTTGAGTTTCCACATAGTCACGTACCGCTCGGTAGTGAAAACTTTATCGACTGGCTGGATCTGCGTGGCTGCCGGCCGTTGATTGCGCATCCTGAGCGCAACAAGGAAATCATGCGTAACCCGCAACGCCTGCAGCCATTGTTGAGCAGAGGTTGCCTGTTACAGGTGACCGCGGGTTCGTTGGCCGGCAGATTCGGCCCGGCTGCGCTGGCGCTGGCGGAACAATTACTGCTGGAAGGTAAGATCGATGTGATTGCATCCGATTCGCATAATCTCAATCATCGGACCCCGGATCTCACCGAAGGTTACGAGCATGCGCGAGAGCTGGTGGGTGATCAACAGGCACGTAAACTGGTAGTGGATAATCCACGGCGAATTGTCGCTGCGCAATTCGCCTAGCCGAATCAGTCTGACTGTTGCTGGCACAATATTCGGTCAGCAGCGGGTTATCATTCTGGAGTAGCCGGCAGATCACGTAACTACGCCGGTAAAAACTGGCGTTGCTGATCACATGTTGTGGTTGGCGAGCTACGGCCAGGTCAAGAAATGATAAAAATTGCTGGCGATTCTGCCGACTCAAATCGCGCCAGTAGGCAAAACCGATTTCGGTCATACCCAACAGGATATATTCTTCCGCGGCACCGTGCGTTAAAGCCAGGGCGAAGGCCTGTTGAAATTCCTCGTCAAACTGCAACTGACTGGACTTGATAAAGGCCAGGTCCATCCAGGCCAAAGGCCAACCGGGTTGTTTCAGCAGCGATAGTCGAATCAGTTGTAATGATTGTTGTTGATGCTGCCGGGTTAAATGTTGATGCTCGTTGCTGGCGGCAACGATGCGCGCACCCAGTTGATAAAACCGTGAACTGCTTTGCAACACCTCGCCATGATAAGGCGCCAGGAACACCAGTGTGTCGACCATCACTTGCTGATTCTGCCAGCGATCATAGGATGCCTGGGCGTAATCTTTACCCTGCCAGCTACCTAATTCCTGCGTCAGCAGATGATGCATGGTAACGATCAGCAGCTGGTAAATAGACAGCGTCAGCATCACCGCAAGAACCAGCATCACTGCATAAGCGCGCAGCGATCTGGTGGCTGTCATAACGCCAGTCCAGTGGACTCCATCAACCGCCATAACCCAACCGCTAAAAATTTCACATCCAACAAATCGATCATTGCCTTTTGCCGTAAGCATAAATACGAATGGCCAGCATAAGGTGAATAATTGATAAAAAAAATGTTGAAAGTTACTTCGGTATAAAAAAGTCTGGACTACGTCACAAAAAATCTTGCCCAACCGCAAGCAACCACAAAAATCTAGACTGGATCACATTCCCTCGAACCGCGCTCAATATAATGGTGCTTATGAATAATCCTTGATTAACCATCTAATGCTGATGGCAAGCGTTTGATTATAGGGGAATTACCCGGGCAAATTTGGCGCCGCCGGGAGTAAAAAAAGAAGGTCATTGAATGCGTATTAACGGTCCGACAAGACGGTTCACGCAGTCGATGAAAATGTTAATTTTAACCGAGCTTACCAGAATGAATGGAACCCGAAATCATCATGATGTCACAAAAGTTAACCCGTTCGATTCAATCCGCTCTGCTGTCGACGGTTATGATTATCTGTTATCCGGTTAATGCCGATCGATTTGCACCGGAGGGCATACGCAGTGGTTCGGTGATTTACTATCCCTCATTCAATTTCAGTTTTGGTCATGACGATAATGTCCTAAGCCAGGAAACCGATCCCGTGGAGTCCAATTTCACCAATATAGGGGCCGGTGTGACCATGCAGTTTCTGCCGCAGGATCGGCAGCAGCTGATCGACCTGGTCGCTGAATTTCAACAAACAACATATGCCGACAGTAGCGATGATGATTTTACCGATGGCAGGCTTAATGTCGGTTATAACTACCAGCCCAGTGACAAACTGATTCTCGATCTGCGGGCCGGGGTCGAGCAGCTGAATGATGCCAGAACGCCGATTACCCTCGGCGTCAGTGACTCACCGGATGAGTATCGAGACAAACTGCTCGACGCCGAGTGGTACTATGGAATTGATAACTGGGAAGGTGCTGATACCCGGGTCGAGTTCGAGTACGCCGATCGTGGCTACAGATCCAACCGTTCCGTCAATGCTGCCAAGGACCGGGTAAAGGTCGGTCTGTCTGGTTTACTGCGTTTTCCCCTGGCCCCCAATACTCGCCTGCGCCTGTCGGCCCGGGTGATCGATTTTGATTACGATGTCACCACCAGCAAAAATAGTGAACAGCTACGTGGAATGGTCGGTATCGATTGGCAGGCTTCCGCGCAAATGCTTCTGTCTGCGGATGTCGGGCATCAGAATAAAGATTTCCCGCAGAACGCTGCGGCAGATGATTCCGATGACAGCTGGGAATTGTCCCTGAGCTGGATGCCCCAAACCTTTAATCGATTCGAATTGACCAGTTCCAAGGATTTTGACGAATCAACCACCGCCGCCAGCCACGTACAAAACCGCAACCTGGACTTGATCTGGAATTATGGCTGGGATGATTATTTATCCACCATCCTGGCAGTGGGTACCAACAAGGAAACCTCGATCAACGGGGCTACCTCGACCGTGGATACCACCGACTATATTTCGCTGTCGCTGGAATACGTATTGCGCGAGACGGTGAAGATGAATGCGACGATTGCCAGCACCGAAGTCGATTCCGATATTGCGGGTAATTCTTCTGACAAAAACCTGATCAGCCTGGCGCTTGTGGCTGCATTTTGACGAGTATGGCAAAAGCTATGTTGCGAACATTGATATTGCTGGTCTTCGGTTTGCTGCAGGCGACCACGGCGTGGGCTGATTACCTGCTCGGTGCCGGTGACAAGGTCAAGATCGTGGTCTACGCCGAGCCGGAACTGTCGTTGGAGACGCGGGTTGATTCTGTGGGTTTCATCAGTTACCCGTTTATTGGCTCGCTCCAGCTCAAAGACAGAACGGTTTCCCAGGTCAAACAACAGATCGTTGAAGGACTGCGCGGGGATTATCTGATAAATCCCGAAGTAACCGTTACGGTACAGGAATATCGGCTGTTCTTTGTCAACGGACGGGTCAGAAAACCGGGCGGTTTTGCCTATCAACCGGGAATGACCGTGCAGAAGTCGATATCGCTGGCGGGGGGCTTCGATGCCAGGGCTGACAAGGATGATATTTATTTAACCCGGGGTGAAGGTGCCGAGAGTGTAAAAACCACTCCGGATACTTTAATCCAACCGGGTGACGTGATTACCGTTGAACGAAGTTTCTTTTAGCCGCTAAAAATTAAACTATGCCATGACCATAGATGTATCGACAAAGCTGAATGAACTGAAAGGATTGCAGACCGCTGCCGCGGTTGAGGAAGATGTAATCGACCTGCGGGAACTGTGGCATGTCGTGCTCGAGCACCGCCGCAGTATCATCGCCATCAGTTTTATCAGCCTGGTCCTGGCAACCCTGGTTGCCTTCTCGATGAAACCGGTCTACCAGTCAAGCGCGACCCTGTTGATCGAAACCGGCGAAAAGAAAGTGGTGTCGATAGAACAGGTTTATTCCGAGGCCCAGCAATCCCGGGAGTACCTGAAAACCCAGTACGAAGTAATCAAGTCCAAGTCGCTGGCGCGCAAGGTCATCGAGAAACTCAATCTGACCGGGCATCCGTATTTTGTCTCCAATCAGGCGGCAGCGGATGATCAGGGTTTGCTCGACCGGTTATCTTCCCAGTTGTTACCGCAATCGATTTCGGTCTGGCTGTCGGCGCAGGACAACTCTGCGCAAGCCACCACCGATGCTGGGATCACGTTGGGTGAGATCAGTGGCGGGGAGTTGTTGCTAAGAAAGGTAGAAAAGCAATTCTTATCGATGATGACGGTGTCGCCGGTGAAGAATACCCAACTGGTACAGATCAGCTTCCAGGCCACGGATAAAAAACTGGCCGCGCTGTTGGCCAACCAGGTGGCCCAGATGTATATCCAGGATCAGCTGAACGCACGCCTGGATATGACCAACCAGGCCAATAGCTGGCTTAGCGATCGGCTCGGCGAAATTCGCGAAAAATTAAGATTGTCCGAAGACCAGTTACAGGATTATCGGGAGCGGGAAAATATTCTGCAGGCCGACGGGGTCCCCGGTCTGCTGTCCAAACAGCTGGAGGTGTTGAATCAGCAACTGATCTCAGCCCAGCAGAGGCTGGATGGGTTGCGCGCGGCCAGGGAACAAATCGCCGGGATTGAATCTGTCGCTTACAGCGATTACCTGTCGATCCCGGCGGTATTGGATGATGGCCTGGTGTCACAGTTGATCAAGACCGCCAGTGACCGACAGCAGCGATTGGATGCACTGAGCCAACGCTACGGGCCGAAACATCCGGAGATTATTGCGGCCAGCGCTGAACTAAGCACCGCGGAAAGCGCCCTGAACCGCCACGTGATGAGTGTGGTCAATGGCATCGAGCACCAGTACCAGTTAGCAAACTCATCGGCGACGTCGATCAAACAGTCATTGGCCGATACCTCACAGGAGATGCAAATCATCAACCGTAAGCAACACCAACTGGGTTTGTTGCAACGCGAGGTCGAAGCCAATCGGCAGATGTACAAGCTGTTCCTGAACCGGATCAAGGAGACCACCGAGGCCAGGGATCTCAACAAATCCAATGCCAGGGTCGTCGATGAGGCGATAGCCGCGCTGAGCCCGGTCAAACCGAAGAAGAAACTGATCATCCTGGTCGGCGCGGTACTCGGTCTAGGCTTCGGGATCTTCCTCGCGTTCCTGTTCGAGTTCCTCAACAACACGCTGAAAACCGCGGTCGATCTTGAACAGCGCCTGAGTTTGCCGGCCCTCGGGGTCCTGCCGATTACCCACCATCAACTTGACGAGCTGTGGCATAAGGTCAAGGTGGAACCGAACTCGGTTTATGCCGAGGGCATCCGCTCGATTCGCACCGGGGTCGTGCTGTCGAGCCTGGATACTCCTCACAAGTCGATTATGGTCACTTCCAGTGTGCCCAATGAAGGGAAAACCAATGTGGCCTGCAACACGGCGATCAACCTGAGTGAGATGAACCGGGTGTTATTGATCGATGGTGATTTACGCAAACCAACCATCAGCAAGTTGTTCGGGTTGCCGCGCAAGGCCAATGGGCTGGCTGAATTACTGGCCGGTAGTGCCGATCAGGCCTCCTGTATTCATCGCTGGGGAGATAGCGAATTATTCATTCTGCCGTCGGGAGCGATTCCGCCGAATCCCCTCGAGTTGATTCTGTCCAATGCCTTCAAAAGCCTGCTGGATGACCTGGCGCAGGAATTTACCCATCTGGTAATAGATACGCCGCCGGTGTCCCTGGTCAGCGATGCCAGCTATATCTCGACCCTGACCAGCGGGGTGATTTTTGTGGTGCAGGCAGATGCTACTCCGGTGCCGGTGGTTAACGAGGCGTTGAAACAATTACACCAGTCCAAGGCACGCTTACTCGGTGGGGTGTTAAATCAATTCGACGTGCAAAAGCATCCGCGTTACGGCGAGTATGGAAATTATGCTTACAGTGATAGTTACTACAGCGAGAACTATGGCAGAGGCTAGCGTGATCGACCGCTTAAACATTGACGATCAACGCAAACAGAGAATTCAGTAAAGTGAAGCTAGGGAGACTTAACATGATTGGTAAACTACATTTATGGTCAACTGCACTTGCCGTCATCATGTTATTGGCCGGGCAATTGATGATCATGTCTGAGACTCATGCTCGGACCCATAATATCGAAACCAACGACATCACTGCCGACAGAATCAGCATAGAAATTTCTGACCTGTTGGACGAACAGAAATCGTTCGTAGAGGCGGTGGAAATCATTCATCGGAGATACAAGGAGGAGGTGATCGAGAACCCGGAGCTCTACGGGCAGATCATATTTGAGGCGATAGTTAAGTCTGCATCGGCAGAAGGCTTTGATGCAACCTCAAAGGAATACAACGCCGCTATCGAGTTAACCAACCGCAAGATGATCATAGAATACAGGATCCCGGAAGAAATCGTGGTCAATGTCGGGATAGAGGCAAAGGTCGATGTTCTCGTATTAACCGATAACTTACCACCGACCGCTGCCGGTATTGATCGTGGAACTAGGCTCACCGGCGATATTGGGCCGGACCTGGGCAACATTATTAAACAACCCACGAATACGGGCGGGACTCCGGCCAGTCGGGCTTTCTGAGGCCCAAACTGAGCCCTGCAGCTTTGCCTGTTGTTGCCCTAGTTGCCTGACAGTGCTACCTGATTTTATGTCTGATCGCCACCTGTTCGCGCTATTCGTCATTACCATTGCCTGGATGCCGTTGCCCGCCGGATCGAACTGGCCATGGGCCTGGTTGGTTTTACAGCTCCTGATATTCTCCACCGCCGCCGCCTGGCTGTGGTTGTACCAGCAGGGCCGGGTCGGTTTGACCGATGCATTCATCCAGGCACGCCCGGTGTTGATCATGTTGGGGCTGTGGTTGGGCTGGATCTGTATCCAGTTGCTGCCGTTGCCGATTTCCTGGTTGCTGGTGCTGGCTCCCCATAATGCCAGCCTGGTGCAACTGGTGGGAGAAAGCACCGGCTTGCCGGCGCAAACTGCGACGATCTCGGTCAATCCCCAGCTGACCCTGCAGAGTGTGATGTTGAGTCTGGCCTTTAGCGTGTTTTTTATGCTGTCCCTGCTGCTGGTTGACACGCGGGCCCGGATCAAGTGGCTGTTATGGCTGGTCGTTTATTGCGCTCTGTTCCAGGCGGTTTTCGGCAGTCTGATGACCCTGTCCGGGATCGAATATCACCTGTTTGGCGCCAAGCAAACATCGCTCGGGGTGGCTAGTGGAACCTTTATCAATCGAAATCATCTGGCCGGCTACCTCGAAATGGCACTGGCGATCGGTATCGGCCTGTTGCTGGCCCAGATGCAAGGTGGAAAGCAGCGCAGTATGCGCCAGAAAATTCGCGGTTGGGTCGCGGTGATGCTGGAGAAAAAGATGCAGTTGCGACTGATCCTGGCGATGCTGGTCATTGGCCTGGTTATGACCCAATCACGCATGGGTAACACCGCATTTTTCTCCAGCCTGCTGTTGACCGCT
>JASJBV010000051.1 GCA_030066335.1 Gammaproteobacteria bacterium | reverse complement strand
AACCCTGGCCATCCACAATTCGCCGCAACCCGGCTGGATGACTTAATCCTGTCGCCAAATGCAGCGGCTTTATCAGCCGGAACCAAGAAAATTTTGAATAAAATCAATTTGTTTGCTAAATACTAATATACCCGGTGCATCGACTTTCCCCCGGTTAGGCCTGATTAAAACTAAATACATCGAAATGGATCCGTACTCATCAATCATCCTAATCTCAACCCGGAGTAATCTGGTCACAGATTAGACCTGCATGCGATTGACTCACTGGTTCAGACAGGCTCCTTATTCCACCAATATCATTCCGTTGGTCATTTTAGTGATCTGCGGCTTTATTACGTTGATCCTGCTGCTGTCCAGATTGCATGCTGAACAATTGACCGATCTCGCCGAGGTGGTCGATATCGGAGAACTGGAAAGTCAGAAAATGCGCCTCAACAGTGAATTGATGGAGGTCGCCCGCAAGCGTTATCGGCTGACATCCAAACTGATCGATACCAGGGATCCTTTCGAGCAGGATGAGATCAACATGCAACTGGAAAACGAGGCTGGCAGCTTTGCCAGTCTACGCCAACAATTATTACAGCTCGAGCTGAATGCACAGGAATCCGCCATCCTTGAGCAACAGGGCAAGGTCGTTGAAACCATCTTGCCCGCATCCCGACAGGCGATAGAACTGGCGATGAACGGTGAAGATGCAGATGACCTGCGAGCGAGGCAGATTCTGTTCGATGTGGTGTTCCCGGGCCAGACCCGGATGCTCGACCTGTTTTCCCAGTTGATCTCGCTCGAACAGAAACGCATCGAACAACTGGCAAGAAATTCATATCTATCCGTCGAGAAATCACAACAGCACACCAGTTTGCTGATCATGATAGGCCTGATCAGTATCATCCTGCTATCGGCCATCGTCATCTGGCGGATCCGCAATACTCAACAGGACCTGCTGGAATCGCACAGGAACCTGGAAACCCAGGTCCAGCAACGAACCGGAGAGTTACGCAAGGCCCAAAGCATGCTGACCTCGGTCCTCAACACGATACCGGTCAGGGTATTCTGGAAGGACCAGCAAGGTCATTATCTCGGCGCCAACACCTTGTACGCCAAGGATGCCGGGTATCTGTCTGCAGACAAGATGATCGGTACCACCGATGATGAAATGCCCTGGGGCGCACGGGCTGATCAATACCGCGAGGAAGATCTGGCGGTCATCAACAGCGGCAAACCAAAGCTCAATTACACCGCAAAAATTATGGGGCTGGCCGGTAAAACCATGCGGATGGAAATTAACAAGGTTCCGTTACTGGATGATGACCAACGCATTATTGGTGTCCTCGGCACCTCGCAGGACGTCAGTGCACGCCACGCTGCCGAGGAAAAGCTGAAATCGGCAATTAGCCGCGCCGAGCAGGCGAACCAGGCAAAATCCGAGTTTCTGGCCACCATGAGCCATGAAATTCGCACCCCGATGAACGCGGTGCTCGGCATGGCGCAACTGCTCGAAGATACCGAACTCAGTGACGAGCAAAAAGACTATTTGAATACGATCAAGCATTCCGGCAATGGATTACTGTCAATCATCAATGACATTCTCGATTTCTCCAAGCTCGAAGCCGACAGGTGCCAACTGGAGCGTATCAGCTTCAATCTCGAACGCGTGTGTCAGGAGAGTATGGAGCTGGTCGCCGGTAACAGCAAACGTCAATCGATAGAGTTTCTGTTTGATTATGATCCGGATTGTCCGCGTTATTTCCTGGGCGATCCGTCCCGGATCCGTCAGATCATGATCAACCTGTTGAGCAACGCGGTTAAATTCACCGAGCAGGGCTACATCCGGCTGGGATTGGACTATCAAGCGGAACCCCAGCAACTGCGCATCGATATCGAGGATACCGGTATCGGTATCCAGGAACATGCCCTGGAGCACCTGTTCGACAAGTTCACCCAGGCCGATCAGACCACCACCCGAATCTATGGCGGTACCGGCCTCGGACTGGCCATCACCCACAAGCTGGTGCGTCTGATGCAGGGGGATATCGAGGTAACATCGAATTTCGGCAAGGGTTCCACCTTCAGTGTCCGGCTGCCGTTGCCGGTAGCCGATGCCCCAACTAATGTGACCCGGAACTTGCAGCAGTCACCGCGGATCTTGTTCGTCGACGATAACGAGAAATTTCGCGACATATTCGCGCCCATGCTCAGGCATATGGGGGCCGACGTGACCATGCTGGCGAATGCCGATCAGGTCATGGATCATTTATCCCAGGCCCTGGATACCAAGCCCTATCAAATCACCATTCTCGACCAGAACATGGCGGGCACCAACGTGTTGCAATTGGGTGAGCAGATTCGCCGAGACCCACGCCTCGACCCCTTGAAAATGATGATTTTTTCCGCGGCCGGGGAAAAAGGTGACAGTGCCGAGTATGCACGTATTGGCTTTGATGCCTATCTGAGCAAACTGTGCCGATATGAGGTTTTGCAATCGATGCTCTCGATGATGCTGCTGCATAAGCCAGGCCAACCGATCATCACCCAGCATAGTATCGAGGAGAGCCTGCAGTCCGCGCAGAGTAATGACCAGCTGTTTCAAGCCAATGTACTGCTGGTGGAGGATATGCTTCCCAACCAGATCATTGCCCGCAAGATTCTCAGTAAAATCGGCGCCGAGGTGGATATCGCCGGCAATGGCCAGGAGGCGGTGGAGCTATTCCAGCAACGGAATTATGACCTGGTACTGATGGATTGCCGGATGCCGATCATGGATGGTTACCAGGCCACCGAAATCATGCGTCGGCAGGAAGCGCAACAGGCCGCTGGCCGGCATGTCCCGATCATTGCTTTGACCGCGAACAGTTCCAAGGAAGAGCGTGAGCTGTGTATCGAGGCGGGTATGGATGATGTTGTGACCAAGCCCTTCAAACAGGCGGATATTGCCAACTGCCTGCAGCGCTGGCTGACAACCCCGGTTGAACCGCTGGACATTTCCTCGGTCGGTTAAAGACCTTAACCCGGCCAACCACTGGCCGGCTTAACTTCAACGCGCTCAGGTTTGCTCCACCCAATCCACATTCTGCCAGCCGCGTGGTAGCTTGCTGCCGCGCTTACCCCGCTCGATGACATAATCCTGCATTTCACGATGGTTCATGGTCTTGTATTTCTTGCCCACATGCAGGGTCAGCTTATCCGCCCCGGAGACACAATGGATCGCACCGACGATCTCTTCATTCGCCTTCAGTTTCTTCGGCGGCACATTGATGATCTTGTTGCCCTTGCCCTTGGCCAGTTGCGGCAGGTCCTTGAGCGGAATCACGCCGATGTAACCGGCGCTGGTAATCGCCACGATCTGTTGTTGTTCAAGATCACTGATCATGACCGGGGGCAATAACTCGGCGCCGGCCGGAATACTGATCAGGGCCTTGCCGTTCTTATTGCGGGTCACCATGTCGGCAAATTTACAGATAAAGCCATAGCCGAAGGTGGTGGACAGTAGGAACAGGTCGTCATCACGACCCATCACGGTTGCCGCGAACTCGGCCCCAGCCGCCGGCTTGAACCGGCCGGTCAGCGGCTCACCCTGGCCCCGGGCCGAGGGCAATGAATGCGCCGGCGCGGCATAACTGCGCCCCCGGGAATCGATGAACACCGCCAACTGGTTGCTCTTGCCCAGCGCGGACGCCAGGTAACTGTCACCGGCCTTGTAGTTCAGGCTGGCCGGATCGATCTCATGCCCCTTAGCGGCGCGAACCCAACCCTTGGCCGACAACACCACCGTCAAGGCCTCGGAGGGAACCAGATCAGATTCATCCAGCGCCTTGGCGGACGCCCGTTCAACGATTGGCGAACGCCGTTCATCACCATAGGTTTCGGCATCTTCCATAATCTCTTTCTTGATCAGGGTCTTCATCCGCCGCTCGGAACCGAGCAATTTTTCCAACTGTTGCTTCTCCTCCGTCAACTCTTCCTGCTCGGCGCGGATTTTCATCTCTTCCAGCTTGGCCAGGTGGCGCAGCTTGGTTTCGAGAATCGCCTCGGCCTGCAGATCGCTGATATTGAAGGTTTGCATCAACGCCTGTTTCGGATCCTCCTCCTCGCGCACGATCCGGATTACCTCGTCCAGGTTGAGAAACGCAATCAGCAGGCCCTCGAGGATATGCAGGCGCTTGTCCACCTTGTCCAGGCGCCATTGCAGGCGACGACGTACGGTATCCAGGCGGAACTGGATCCATTCCTGCAGAATCTGTTTCAGATTCTTGACCTGCGGGCGGCCATTGGTGCCGATCATGTTCAGGTTGACCCGATAGGTTTTTTCCAGGTCGGTGGTCGCGAACAGATGGTTCATCAAGGCCTCGATATCGATCCGGTTGGAACGTGGCACCAGCACCAGGCGGGTCGGATTTTCATGGTCCGATTCATCGCGCAGATCATCCACCATCGGCAATTTTTTCGCCTGCATCTGGGCGGCGATCTGCTCCAGCACCTTGGCGCCGGAAACCTGGTATGGCAACGCGGTAATGATCAGGTCACCATTTTCTTTTTCGTACACCGCACGCATGCGGATTCCGCCATGCCCGGTTTCATACATATTTCTCAGTTCGGTGGCCGGGGTGATGATTTCGGCATGGGTCGGATAATCCGGCCCCTTTATATGCTCGAGCAGATCATCCAGCGAGCTGCGTGAATTCTCCAGCAGGCGGATACAGGCGCTGGCAACCTCGCGCAGGTTGTGCGGCGGCAGGTCGGTGGCCATGCCGACGGCGATACCGGTGGTACCGTTCAACAGGATATGCGGCAGCCGCGCCGGTAGTAACGAGGGTTCCTGCAGGGTACCGTCGAAGTTGGCTACCCAGTCTACCGTGCCCTGCCCCAGTTCCTGTAACAACACCCTGGCAAACGGAGCCAGGCGGGACTCGGTGTAGCGCATCGCGGCAAACGACTTGGGATCGTCCGCCGAACCGAAATTACCCTGGCCGTCGATCAGCGGATAGCGATAGGAAAATTCCTGCGCCATCAGTACCATCGCCTCGTAACAGGCGGAGTCGCCATGCGGGTGGAATTTACCCAGCACATCACCGACCGTACGCGCCGATTTCTTGTGCTTGGAACTGGCCGACAGGCCCAGCTCGGACATGGCGTAGATGATGCGGCGCTGGACCGGTTTCAGGCCATCCCCAATATGCGGCAGCGCACGATCGAGAATGACGTACATGGAATAATCAAGATAGGCTTTTTCGGTGAATACGTGCAGGGCTTCCTGTTCCACCCCCTCGTAATTGAGTTCCATATTTTCGGGCATAGTGACTCTTGGCAAGGATAAAATATAACCTGCTATTTTAGCTGCAGACCCGGCTTAAAACTACATTGGATAAACCTCTTGTCTGGAATTAATCAGCGGTTACACTGTCACCATGGTTAAATATTTGCTGCTTGCCGGTGGCGTCTATTGTTTTCTGGCCGCCTATCTCTACCTCATGCAACGCGACATGATGTATTTTCCCACCCGGGAAAACACCCGGATCGACGCGCAAAATATCTGGCTCGAGGTCAATCAACAACGCCTGAAGGTCTGGCATCTCAATGAGGCATCGCCTGCCATCCTGTTTTTTGGCGGCAATGCGGAAGCGGTGGACTATAACATCCCGGAGTTCAAGCGCCTGTTTGCGGATTACAGCGTGTACCTGGTCAATTACCGGGGCTACGGCGGCAGTACTGGCAAACCGACCGAGCAGGGCTTACGCCAGGATGCGCTGGCGGTTTACGACGCGATCAGGGATCAACATAGCTCGATCAGTGTCTTCGGCCGCAGCCTTGGCACCGCGATGGCCTTGTATGTTGCCGCCAACCGGCCGACCGAGCGGATCGCCCTGGTCTCTCCATTCGACAGCCTGAAAAACGTGGCACAGTCACACTATCCGCTATTCCCGGTCAAGTGGTTGATGAAAGACCAGTATGACAATATGGGCCTGGCCGGACGCATCAGCAACCCGACCCTGGTCATAAGCGCCGAACATGACAATGTCATTCCGCCAAAACACACGAACAATATACTCAAGGCCCTGGTCAATGCCAGACTCGAGACCCATGTACTGGAAAACAGCGGACATAACGACCTGTCTATCGATCCGGCCTTCAACCAGTTGCTGGCTGATTTCTTCCAACGTGACTGAATGTTGGAGATTAGACCTCGGCGAGGTCGCCCTTCTCCTGTAACCAGCTCTTGCGCTGGGAAGCCTGTTTCTTCGATAACAGCATGTTCATGATGTCGAAGGTCTGGTCCCCCGGTTCTATCGTCAACTGGGCCAGGCGGCGGGTATCGGGATCGATCGAACTTTCACGCAGCTGTAAAGGATTCATTTCGCCCAGACCCTTGAACCGGGTCACGCTAACCTTGCCCTTTTTCTTCTCCGCGGTGATCCGGTCCAGAATACCGTCGCGTTCCGCTTCATCCAGCGCATAGAATTTCTCCTTGGCCACATCGATACGGTACAGGGGAGGCTTCGCCACGTAGACATGACCATGCTCGACCAGCGGCTGGAAATGACGCAGGAACAAGGCACACAGCAGGGTGGCGATATGCGCGCCATCGGAGTCGGCATCGGCGAGGATACAGATCTTGCCGTAACGCAGACCGGACAGCTCATCGGACCCGGGTTCTACCCCGATCGCGACCGAGATATCATGTACTTCCTGCGATGCCAGCACCTGGTCCGAGGCCACTTCCCAGGTATTCAATATCTTGCCGCGCAACGGCATGATCGCCTGGAATTCGCGGTCACGCGCCTGCTTGGCGGAACCACCGGCGGAATCACCCTCGACCAGGAACAACTCGGTGCGCGCCGGATCCTGGCTGGAACAGTCGGCCAGCTTGCCGGGTAACGCGGGGCCGCTGGTGACTTTCTTGCGCACGACCTTCTTGGCCGATTTCAGCCGCTTCTGGGCACTGGCGATCGCCATCTGCGCCAGCTGGTCGCCAATATCGGCATGCTGATTCAGCCACAGGCTGAACGCATCCTTGCACACGCCGGAGACGAAGGCCGCGGTCTCGCGCGATGACAGTCTTTCCTTGGTCTGACCGGAGAATTGGGGATCGGTCATCTTCACCGACAGGATAAAACTGACCTTGTCCCAGACATCGTCGGGCGCGATCTTGACTCCACGCGGCAGCAGATTACGAAATTCGCAGAATTCACGGATCGCATCGGTCAGGCCGGTACGCAGACCATTGACATGGGTGCCACCCTGCGCGGTGGGTATCAGGTTGACGTAACTCTCGGTCACCGCCTCGCCACCCTGCGGTAACCAGTTGACCGCCCAGTCGACGGTTTCATGCTCTCCCGCCATCGAGCCGACGAAGGGATCCTCCGGCAGCATGTCAAAACCCTGCAGCGCCTCTTTCAGGTAATCCGCCAGGCCGTCCTCGTAATACCACTCATCACTTTCCTTGGTTTTCTCGACATAGAACTTGACGCGCAGACCGGGGCATAACACCGCTTTCGCGCGCAGCACATGGCGCAGCCTGGGCAGGGAGAAATTGGCGCTGTCGAAATACTGCGGATCCGGCCAGAAGCGGATCGTGGTGCCGCTGTTCTTTTTACCGACCTTGCCGATTTCCTCCAGCTCGCTGGTCTTGTCGCCATGGGCGAAACCGATCGAGTATTCCTTGCCCTCGCGGCGCACCCGAACATCGAGCCGGTTGGACAGCGCGTTGACCACCGACACCCCCACCCCATGCAGACCACCGGAGAACTGGTAATTTTTGTCGGAAAATTTACCGCCGGCATGCAGCTTGGTCAGGATCACCTCAACCCCGGGAATTTTTTGCTGCGGGTGCAGATCCACCGGCATGCCGCGCCCGTCATCGATGACCGTCAGCGAATTATCCGCGTGCAGAATGACACCGATCTGGCTGGCGAAACCGGCAATTGCCTCATCCACACTGTTGTCGATGACTTCCTGCGCCAGGTGATTGGGACGCGAGGTGTCGGTATACATACCGGGACGTTTTTTTACCGGCTCGAGGCCGGTCAGGACTTCAATCGCCGAGGCGTCGTATTGATTTTTCAATGCTGTTAATACCCTGGTCTAACTGTTTTTCAGCGGCGCAAGTATATCTTGTGCACCAGACAAATGTAACTTGAAATGGATGGGCATATCCTTATATAGTCCATCAAATTTTTTTGACCCGGCAATCAGATGAGCGACTCTCCGTATATTCTCAATGTGACCGCCGAAGACTTTCAAACTTCGGTCATCGACAACTCTTTCAAGCAACCGGTACTGCTGGATTTCTGGGCCGACTGGTGTAATCCCTGCCAGGCCCTGATCCCGGTGTTGACCAAGCTGGCGGAAGAATACAATGGTGCCTTCGTGCTGGCCAAGATCAATAGCGACGAACAGGGTGAGCTCGCCGCCCAGGCCGGGGTGCGCAGCCTGCCCACGGTAAAACTCGTCATCAACGGTCAGATCGTGAACGAGTTCATGGGCGCGCTACCCGAATCCGAAGTCCGCAAATTCCTTGAGCCCTACATCACGACCGAGGCCGACACGATCCTGGATGAAGCGATGCAGGCTTATGAGCAGGGTAAGGAGCAGGATGCGCTGGATATGCTCAACCAGGCCCTGGCCAATGATCCGCAGAATGCCAAGCTCAAAATCAATATCGCCAAGCTGGTCGCTAACCAGGGTGATCATGACAGCGCTACTGCGCTGCTCGACACCCTGAGCGATGAACAGGCGCAGGAACCAGAGGTCAAGGAACTCAAGGCACAGCTGAAACTGGTCAACCAGCTGAAGGAAGCCGGTGATCCCAATGAGCTCAAACAACGGATCGAAAAAGACCCGGATGACCTCGAGGCTTTATTGCAGTTGAGTAAATTCATGACCGCATCCGGTGACTACCAGGAAGCGATGGAGTTACTGATCAAGATCATGATCAAGGACCGTGCTTTCGAAGGTGGTGCCGCACGCCAGGGGTTGATCGATATCTTCGATATGCTGGGGCATGAAAATGAGCTGGTGAAAAAATATCGGCGCAAGATGTTTAGTATGTTGCATTGATAGCCGTATTTAGTTCCTATTTTTTCGATATCCCTGAACGATCTATTTTTTTCTTCATCATTCAGTTATTGCTAGTTGGTGAGTTTTTTTATCCACTGGTATATTTTTCACACGCAACGTCTTTCCTAGCTCCGTAGTACTTTTCTAACAAGCGTGCGAGGTACTTCTTTTCAACAGCAAAAAGAAGTACCCAAGAAATGCCGCCCCGACCAAGCCCTCTCATCGTCAAAAGCGCGGCCAAATCGCGGTCGGTCCAGACGCGGGTCCAACCGCGACTGGACCTCAAATGACATCCCTGTCATTTGCCCCCGATTTGACCACCCTTTTGCCGCGGGCTTGAATGGG
>JASJBV010000050.1 GCA_030066335.1 Gammaproteobacteria bacterium | reverse complement strand
CCTGGGTAACAGCAGCCGCTGCCACGCTGTTCGCTGGCTAGACCTGGGCCAATGCCTGGTCGATGTCAGCGATGATGTCGTCGATGTGCTCGATACCAACCGACAGCCGCACCAGGTCCTCGGATACACCGGCTTTGGCCAGTTCTTCCGGTCCAAGCTGACGATGCGTGGTGGTTGCCGGATGACAGGCGAGCGATTTGGCGTCGCCTATGTTGACCAGGCGCAGGATCATTTGCAGCGCATCGATGAAACGTGCCCCGGCCTCTTTGCCGCCCTTGATGCCAAAACTCAGGATCCCGGAGGCCTGGCCATTGGTGATCTTCTGGCAGTTCGCGTGATGCTTGCTATCGGGCAGGGCGGCGTAACTGACCCATTCCACCTTGTCGTGGTTTTGCAGGTTCTGCGCCACCAGTAGCGCATTTTCACAGTGACGCTCCATGCGCAGACCGAGTGTTTCCAGCCCCTGCAGAATCAGGAACGCACTATGCGGTGACAGCGCGGAACCGGTATTGCGCAGCGGGACCACCCGACAGCGGCCGATGTAGGCTGCCGGGCCCAGTGCCTCGGTATACACCACCCCATGATAGGAAGGGTCCGGTTCATTCAACATCGGGAAGCGCTCCTTGTTGGCGGCCCAGTCGAATTTGCCGGAGTCGATAATGATGCCGCCGATGGTAGTGCCATGACCGCCGATATACTTGGTCAGTGAATGGATGATGATATCAGCGCCATGATCGAAGGCGCGGCACAGGTAGGGAGTGGCCACGGTATTATCGACGATCAAGGGTACCCCGTGACGGTGCGCAATCTCGGCCAGTTTTTCGATATCCACCACGTTACCGGCCGGGTTGCCGATGGATTCACAGAACACCGCCCGGGTTTTGTCATCGATAAAACCTTCCAGTGCCTCGAAGTCGTCATAGGAAGCCATGCGCACCTCTATCCCCTGCTTGGGCAGGGTGTGGGCGAACAGGTTGTAGGTGCCGCCGTAAAGTTGCGAGGTACTGACAATGTTGTCGCCGCTGCCGGTGATGCACTGGATCGCATAGGTGATCGCTGCCATACCGGAGGCCACCGCCAACGCGCCGATACCGCCCTCCATTTCCGCCAGGCGTTGTTCCAGCACCGCGGTGGTGGGATTCATGATCCGGGTATAGATATTACCAACGACCTTCAGATCGAACAGGTCGGCACCATGCTGGGTGTCGTCGAAGGTGTAGGAAGTCGTCTGGTAGATCGGCACCGCCGCCGCCTTGGTCGTGGGCTCGGACTCGTAGCCATGATGCAGTGCCAGTGATTCAAGTTTCATATTGTCGTCTCCTCCAGGTTTGTTATGGTTAATCTACAGTGGCTGCCTGGGATGCAGCCGCTGCGGCAGTTGCAGGTCTGTACTGTTCAGACCTCCATATTATCGATTAAGCGGGTATTTCCCAAGTGTGCCGCCACCAACACCACCAGCGGATCGCCGGGATTTGGCAGATGCAGGCTGCGGCGATTACAGATGGTAAAGTAATCCACCTTGAATCCGAAGTCGGTCAACGCCTTGCTGGCCAGCGTGGTCAACTCCTCGAAGTGCTCGTTGCCGGCGTGGATCTGTTGGACCACCCATTGCAATTGCTGATAGATATTCGCCGCGGTACGACGTTGATCGCGATCCAGGTATTGGTTACGCGAACTCATGGCCAGGCCGTCGGCCTCGCGTACGGTCTCACCGGCAATGATATCGATCGGCAGGTTCAGGTCGTGGACCATTTTATCGATCATCCGCCATTGCTGATAATCCTTCTTGCCAAACAGGGCCAGATCGGGCTGTACCAGGTTGAATAATTTGAGCACGATGGTGCTGACCCCGGTCAGATGCCCGGGGCGAAACTTACCCTCGAGACGTTCGGTGATATCCGGCACCTCGACCTGGGTGATCTGGTCCAGGCCCTGCGGGTATAAATCCTGGGTGCCGGGCAGGAAGGCCAGGTCGCAGCGGTGTTCCATCAGCGCCTTGCAGTCCTGTTTCAGGGTCCTGGGATAACTATCGAGGTCTTCTTTGGGCCCGAATTGCATCGGGTTGACAAAGATACTGCTGACCAGCTTGTCGGCCTGGTTTTGCGCGAGCTGGAGCAGGGACAGGTGGCCCTGGTGCAGGTTGCCCATGGTCGGTACGAAGGCAATGCTCTGGCCGAGCTGTTTCCACTCCCGGATCTGCGCCATCAACTCTTTGTTGTTATGCACCTGTAACATGTCTGTCCGCTTAGGCTTGATTAAAGATCAACTGAAGCAATGTGAGGCGTCCGGGAAGTTTTGATTTTTTACCTCGCCGACATAGGCGCTGATGGCATCCTGGATCGAGTTCTGCTGTTGCATGTAGTTCTTGGAGAAACTCGGTGCCTTGCCGCTGATGCCGAGGATATCCTGCAGCACCAGGATTTGTCCATCGCAGTTGACCCCGGCCCCAATCCCGATCACCGGGATCTGTAACAGCTCGGTAATCTCGGTCGCCAGCTGTTGCGGAACGCACTCCAACAGCAACAGGTCGGCACCAGCCTCCTGTAATTGCAACGCGGTGTCTTTCATCTCGATGGCACTGTCATGCTCGCGCCCCTGGACCCGGTAACCGCCCAGTTTATGCACCGATTGCGGTTGCAGGCCCAGGTGCGCGCAAACCGGGATCGAATATTTGCTCAGGATCTCGACGGTGCGGATCTGGGTGATGCCACCCTCCAGCTTGACCACCTGGGCACCGCTGCGTTTGATCAGTTGGCTGGCATTATCCAGCGCCTGTTGCTGCGAGTTCAACGAACCGAACGGCATATCGACGATCAGCATCGCATGTTCAAGTCCGCGGTTGACCGCCGCCGCATGGTACTCGATGTCACCAACGGTAACCGGCAGGGTGGTGTCATGGCCCTGGATCACCATGCCCAACGAATCACCGACCAGCACCACCTCGACCCCGGCCTGTTCCAGCACCTGGGCAAAACAGAAATCATAGGCGGTCAGGCAGGCGAATTTCTCCCCTTGTTGTTTGAGCTGATTGAGATAAGGAATGGTGATTTTCTTATCCAGCGGTTTGGGTATGTACATATTATTATTGGATGGTTTTACCGGCGGCCAAGTATTGCACCGCACAAAAAGTCTTGCAACTCATTATAAGGTAAACCGGGAAAATACAGAATTGGACCGGGATGTTTCGATACCTGCAGTTAAAGCGAGGCTAATCCAGCCGCTTGATCCGCAACGGTGGTGCCTGTTCAATCAGGTAATCTAGGCTGCCCAGGCCGGCAATATACATATCACCGGCAACCTCTTTCAAGGGTAGTAAAACAAACAAACGCTGGTGCATTTGCGGGTGGGGCAGGGTCAGGTGCGAGTCGGTGTGAAACAGGTTGTCGTACAACAGGATGTCGAGATCCATGGTTCTGGGCTCATCTTTGACCCCCGGGGTACGCTGGCGGTAAAACGCATGTTCTATCGCTTCCAACTCAAGTAATAGCTCGAAGGGTTCGAGCCCGGTGCTGAGCTTGGCCACTGCATTGATGTAATCATCCTGTTTAATCTCACTGACCGCCTCGCTTTGATAAAACCCGGAATATCCGAGTAATTCGGTCTCTGGCAGCTGGTTCAGGGCGGGCATGACATTGATGACCTGCTGCACCGGGTCGGCCTTGTTGCTGCCTATGCCTATGTAGGTAATGACGGGCCTTTTCATGACGCCTGCGAGCGGTTGCGTGGTCGGCGATGGCGGCGTGGACGATGGCCGCCGCGCCGGGGTTTATTGTCTTTGGATTCGTTCTGTTGCTGCTCCTGCTGGAAGCGGGTCCACCACTGGCACAACTGGTGAGTGCTCAGGCCAACCATCGACTGGATGCAGAAAAAATCATAGCCGGCGCGAAAGTTTGGATGGTTGAGCAGGCGCAGGGGCTGTTTACCGCGGGTGTTGCTGAAGCGCGGCTGCATGGCCCAGATGTTCTTGGCGATCTGGCTGAAACGGCGGGGTACCGCGATGGTCTGGACCTGGCGCTGGAAGATCTCACTACCGGCATTATGCAGCGCCGGTATTGTGCTGATCTGTTCCGATTGCAATTGGATCGCACGTTGATGCACCAGCGGCCATAGCAGGGCGGCAAAGATGAAAGCCGGGGATACCGGTTTGTCCTGCCTGACCCGCTCATCGGTGTTGACCAGGGCCTGTTCGATAAAGTCGAGCATGACCTCGGAAGGATCCGAGTTCAGGTATTTTTCCAGCGCCGGGAACAGGTAGCCGAACAGGTCGAAATGGCGCAGCAACTGGTAGGCGCGCAGCGCGTGGCCGCTATGAAATATCTTTAATACCTCGTCATATAACCGGGCCGGCGGGATGTCTCGCAGCAAACGGCCATGATCATAGATCGCCCGCGCGGCCGACTGTTCGATCGAGAAATCGAGTTTGGCCGCGAACCTGACCGCGCGCAGCATGCGCACCGGGTCCTCCTTGTAGCGGACCGCGGGGTCGCCGATCAGTTTCAGGGTCGAGTTCTTCAGGTCCTCGATACCCTGGGCATAATCGAGCACCGAGAAATCATGGATGTCGTAATACAGGGCATTGATGGTGAAGTCCCGCCGCAGCGCGTCCTCCTCGATGCTGCCGAAGGTATTGTCGCGCAGGATGCGGCCGTCTTTACTGAGTTCGGTCTTGCTGGAGTCCGCGGCCAGGCTGCGGAAGGTGGCAACCTCGATGACTTCACGGCCGAAGCGAATATGGGCCAGGCGAAAGCGGCGCCCGATCAGGCGGCTGTTTTTGAATAACGCACGCACTTCGTCCGGTGTGGCGTCGGTAGCCACATCGAAATCCTTGGGTTGTTTACCCAGCAACACGTCCCTGACTCCACCGCCGACCAGGCAGGCCCGATAGCCGGCTTTATCCAGTCGATATAAGACTTTCAACGCCGATTCGGAAATCTGCTGGCGTGAAATCGAGTGTTCTGATCTGTCGAGGACGTTTAATTCTATCTGTTCGCTGCTACCTTGAGACACAGAGGTTACGTCAATAATAAATTGTGCGCATCATAGCAAAAAAAGCCTGATTGCCGAGGCTTTTTGACAAATCAAGTGATTTTTTTATCCATAGCTGAAACAAATATATTCACTATAATGCGGGTTGAAGTCGTTTCCCCGTTACAGGAGATATTCGTGTGGTGCAGAAAGATTCCTCGCTGGAATTAAAGATTGCTGAACAAAAAGTGCTGTCCAACGTGTTCCCGGTGGTCAAGGAAATGCCGGAGCTGAATCATTACGATTGGAAAAAGCAGGCCTTCAACGAGGGCGATATTTTGTTCAAGCCGGGCGAACCCTGTAATCGATTCATGCTGCTGGGTAAGGGCCAGGTACGGGTAGAACTGCAGAATCCGCAAGGGCGGGCGATGTTGCTGTACCGCATCGAACCGGGCCAGTTATGTATCCACTCACTGATCAACCTGATCAACGATGACAATTACAGCTATATCATCTCCGCCGACAGCGACGGCTGGTTTTGCTGGGCGGATAAAGAGCAGTTTCACCAGTGGATGAACAGCTCGAGCAAGTTCCATCACTGGATCCTGAACAACATTGGTTCTCGCTTCAAGCAGGTAGTGGACCGGTTTGCCTCGCATGCCTTCCTGCCGATGGAAAATCGCCTGGCCGGCCTGCTGATCGAAAAAATGGGCCAGGACCAGACCGTCAACTGTAAACAATCGGAATTGGCGACCGAGCTGGGTACCGCGCGCGAGATCATCTCGCGCCACCTGTCACGCTGGCAGAAACAGGGCTTGCTGGAAACCCGGCGCGGGGTGATCACGATCAAGCAGATCGAGGCCCTGGTCGATCTGGCCCTGTAACTATATTCCTGCCGGGTCGATAAAGCCTAGTCAAGGCTTTCCAGTTGTTCCCAGCGTTGATACAGCTGTTCGAGTTCGGCTTCCTGCTGTTTTAACTGTTGCTGGGTCTGGCTGATCGCAGTCGGGTCCTGCTGATAGAACCCGGGTTGGGCCATGTTTTGCTGTATCTCGCCGATCTGCTCCTCCAGTTTTTCGATCTTGCGCGGTAGGGCTTTCAGTTCGCGTTGTTCGTTGTAACCGAGCTTCTGGCGTTTTTTCGCGGGCCGGTTAGCGGCCGATTTGGCGGAGACCGTTGCCGGCGCTGCTGTGGGTGCCGGCCGCTGACGCAGCCAATCCTGGTAGCCGCCGACATATTCATTGACCACGGCCTTGCCCTCGAACACGAAACAATAATCCACCAGGTTATCGATGAAGCTGCGGTCATGACTGACCAGCAGCAAGGTACCCTGGTACTCCGCGAGCAGTTCCTCCAGCAGTTCCAGGGTATCCATATCCAGGTCGTTGGTTGGCTCGTCCATCACCAGCAGGTTGAACGGCCGGGTAAACAACTTGGCCAGCATCAAGCGGTTGCGTTCTCCCCCGGACAGGGTGGAGACCGGGGTATTCATCTGCTTGGGGCTGAACAGGAAATCCTTCAGGTAGCCGATGACATGGCGGCTACTGCCATTAATCTCGACCTTGTCCGAGCCATCGGCGATGTTGTCGCGCACCGATTTCCCGGAGTCCAGGGTGTTGCGGTGCTGATCGAAGTAGGCAATCTCGAGCTTGGTGCCGGTCTTGATTTTACCGCCCGCAGGATTGACCTCCCCCAGCAGCAGCTGGATCAGGGTTGACTTGCCGCAGCCATTGGGGCCGATGATACCGATCTTGTCGCCGCGCAGAATCTTGCAGGAGAAATCCCTGATGATGTCCTGGTCCTGCCAGCGGAAATCGACCTGTTCCGCCTCGATGACGATCTTGCCGGACAGTTCCGCCTGTTGCGCGGTGAGTCGGGCCTTGTTCAATTGCTCGCGGCGCTGGCTGCGTTCCTCGCGCATCTGTTTCAATGCGCGGACCCGGCCCTCGTTACGCGTACGCCGCGCCTTGATGCCCTGGCGAATCCACGCCTCCTCCTGCGCCAGCTTCTTGTCGAACAGTGCGTTGGCGGTTTCCTCGGCATCCAGCTGCTGCTGCTTGGCTTGCAGATACCTGGCATAACTGCCAGGCCAGCTGGTCAGCTGACCCCGGTCGAGGTCGATTATGCGAGTGGCCAGGTTCTGCAGAAACGAACGGTCATGGGTGATGAACAGGATCGCGCCGTCGAATGCTTTGAGGAATTCCTCTAGCCACAGGATCGCATCTATATCCAGGTGGTTGGTCGGCTCGTCCAGCAGTAACAGGTCGGGTTGCGCGACCAGCGCGCGGGCCAGCAACACCCGGCGTTTTACCCCACCGGACAGCGCATCGAAGTTTGCATCGGCCGGCAGTTTGAGCAGGGAGATGGTGGAGCTGATGCGTTGCTCGAGATTCCAGCCCTGCTGGGTCTCGATCTCGTGCTGCAGGGTTTCCAGGCGCTGCAACGCAGTTGGATCGGTGGCTGCGTCCAGTGCCGCGTGATGCCAGTCGGTGATCATCTTGCCCAGCTCGCCGACCCCCTCAGCGACCACATCGTAAACGCTGCCCGCCAACGACTCCGGCACTTCCTGGCGTAACTCGGCGACCCGGATATCACGTGCATAGGTCACCTCGCCCTCATCTGGCTTGATCTGTTTCGCCAGCAGCTTGAGCAGGGTGGATTTGCCCTCGCCGTTGCGGCCGACCAGGCAGATACGCTCGCCACGGTCGATGCTCAGGTTGACATGGTCGAGGACCGGTGCTTCACCGAAGCTGTGGTAGAGGTTTTTAGTGGTGATGATGGGCATGCTGGCGGCGGGTGTTTTAAACCCGCGGGATTATACTGGTTTTGATCATATCAGGTAACTCACTCAAGCTCTTGATGACGCTTAGGAGAGAAAACCGCTACCGCTGATCATTTTCATGTCATCCTGGCGATAGTGACAGCTCAAATCATGACCTGAATCAGTGATTGCGCTTATTCCGTTTGATCTAATGAAATAAACAGCAGTACATAATTAATCAGGAGCTTAGCGGGGTGGTCGTCATGATGCACTCAAACACGCTTTATCCCAACTGGATAAAGATTCTTCTATTGGTTTCCTTCCTCTTCATTGCTGCCTGCGGTGGCGGTGGTTCTGATGCCGATGAGCAGGCGGAAACCGATTGTATTATCGGCACATCAACTATCGGTAATTGCAATATCTAACCAATCTCAAAATCAGGAAACGCGACGGGGGTTGTCATGAAAAATTTAATCAGACTTTTCGCCATAATCGGGTTCGCATCAATATCATTTATCGCACCTGCAGATAGTATTACGGATACTTATGCCACGGGTGACACGCTAACGGCAACGACACTGAATAACATCAAGTCGGCGGTTAACGACAATGACAGCAATATCACTAACAACACGACAAATATTACTAGCAATACCTCGAACATCAGTACCAATTCTGCCGATATCAGTTCCAACGCTTCGGGTATAAGTGGTAATGAATCTGATATCAGTGCGAATACTGCAGATATCACAATCAATGCGGCAGGCATAAGCACCAATGCAGCGGACATCAGTGCTAATGGTGTGGAAATAGATGTTAATGCTCTCGATATAGGTACCAATGCTGCGAATACCTCGGCCAATACCGCGAACATCTCAACCAATACCGCAAACATCTCAACCAATAGCTCGGATATATTTGACAATACGGCAGCAATCGCCAGCATGTTCAGTGGTGATGGCAGTGCGGGTGATTTGACAGTCAGTTCCACCGTCAATTGGAGCTTAAACCCGCCAGCTAATCCTTTTTTCAATGATATTGTCATTGAGTTCGGGAAGATCCTGTCTGTTCCAGCGGGAACGACCATTTATTGCAATTCTTTTACCAATAATGGCTTGTTAGAAGTTACTGCTGGCGTTGGAATCGGTAGTGTTATAGGTATATATACTACCTCTTCACCTACTTCGGGTGAGAATGCCTCTGCCCACCCCGGCGACTCATTTGGGCCAGCATCAATTGGTCATGTCGATAATCTTGCAAACAATTCAAGCTCAACAAGTATTCGCGGAGGCAATGGCGGTAGGCCTATTCCGCAGGCAGTGGCCATTAGCTCATTTGGAAATTTCAAGTTTGGCGGCGGTTCCGGGGCCGGATACGATAACCAGGGAGGATACGGTGGAGGTCTACTTCGTATTCAATGTAGCGGTAATATAATTAACGCAGGCAGTATTGAGGCTATTGGAAAAAATGGAACCAACGTCAGTATTGCTGGAGGTGGGGGTGGAATTGTGATTCTTACCTCACTCACTCAAGTCGATAATTCCTCAGGTACTATCAATGTGAGTGGGGGGGGCGGGGTTACATCCGGTAACTCCGGTTGGGGCGGAAATGCCGGTGGCGGTGGCGGTGGCATCGTCATTATGGCCTCCCCTACCGCACCCGTACCGGGTACTGAAATTGTTGCAGGCGGTCTCGGTT
>JASJBV010000068.1 GCA_030066335.1 Gammaproteobacteria bacterium | reverse complement strand
GGAATCGGGACGTTTCAGCAGGGTGAAAGTAAAGTAAAGAAAAACCGCAAGGGCGAACAGTAGCAGGATCAGGAAATGCATGACAAAGTTATCTCTGGCAACCGCAACAGTTTAATCGGTCTCAATCACGGTTGCCAGATGGGATTGTACCTTGGTTGATCAAGTGGCCTCAGGTTGTAACAGGAAACGCGAAAGCTCCTGTTGCTTGTCAGAATCCTTCAGACCCATCTTGATGAAGACCAGGATCTTTTGTGCCATCTCGCTACCCGGATTGAGAATATAGACCTGGTGTGCCACATCGGACAGGAACACCTCGCTCTGGATCAACATCGCCATCAGGGTTTTCATATCCTTGGTCTCGTCGATCACATCATAGGGAATACCGACGCTGCTTGGACTGTTTTCCAGCTTCAATGGTTCAATATGGCCAATCAGATTTTGCAGCGGTTTGAGCGCATCATCCCCGTCCTCGGCCGAGAACAGGCTGCCCGCCATCACATAGGTGGCGAAAGACTGCATTTCCGACGAATTCAACGGCGTACCATGACTCTGGTTCTGTAAATCGAGATTATATTTTTGCCTGGCGTCCTTGCGGATATAGCCGAGGCGGATGATGAAGGTGACAAACGCGGCGATCATGTCGTAAATACCGCTCAGAATCGAATAATCCGGGCGCAGGATGTAGTAGCGGATGATGCCGAGGAATAGAGCGAGTAAATCGAATACCGCGGCCCAGACGATACTGACCACGAGCTGCACCGAATAAGCGTCGCGATCCAGGATTACCGCCATCGCGGTTTCTACCGGGCTCATGATGACTGCCAGTTTACCCTGGGATACCTCGGTCAGAATTCCCTTGGCCTGGTCGGTGATCACCACCGCTTTCAAGCGGGATAACAACAGGATCAGTTGTTCGCGCTGATTATCGCTGGGCTGGGCCAGTGCAGCATCCATCTGGGCATAGATTTCGCGGGCTTCGGCTAACTTCTGTTTCTGGGTATCGAAACGAACTTCCTCGGCCGCCAACTGCTCCATCTTTTTGTAGTATTCGGGGCCCTTGCCGGCACCCAGGCCGGAACGATAACCACGCAGGGCTTCTTCCTCTGCCTGGCGCTTGAGAAATGCGAGTTGCTCGGTCTGGTCATCGACGAACTGCTGTTCCACCAGCATTACTTCGCTCAGCTGATCGGCGACCCTGGCTTTTAACTTGGTATCAACTGAAGCGCTATCAGAAAGAGTGCCTGGCAGGCCGGCGTTGTAGATATAGGTGTAAGCGGACAGGGTCGACAGGGTAAGCGCCGCGGCATAAACCACCAGTAACACCAGTTTCCCCAGACCACGCACATAGGGCAACGCAATCAGGCTGACCGCGATGGAAAACTGGACCGCCACCGCAAACAGAATGGCAAATTCCTGTTCTTCGATGAACAGGTGGGCACCCGAATAGGTGAAGATGCCGTTGATAGAGGCTAGGATGAAAATCACTACACTGATGATGCTGGCGATTCTCAGACCATGGGCCTTATCCTTTGCGTTGGAAGTCATGAGTAGTTACCGGAGCTTGAAAATCCGGCGAGTATATTAGATTTTGCTAATATTTACAAGTCATTCGGGATCGGGCCGCTGTTTACGATGCACCCATTTCGCTGCCGCCAGTGCGCTCATGTTGACCAGGCCACGCACGCTGATCGAAGAATTGACCACATGTCCGGGCAGGTTGCAGCCCAACAGGATCGGGCCAACCGCGACCCCTTTGCCGAGAATTTTAATCGTCCTCGAAGTGATATTTCCCGCATCAAGATTGGGCATCACCAGCAGGTTAGCGCTGCCGGAAATACTTTCTCCGCTAAACAGCTGACGTCTTCTGGGTTCGGATAAGGCGTAATCAGCCTGCATTTCACCATCAATTTCCAGCTCGGGTTGCTGTTGCTGGATCAGGGCCAGGGCTTCACGCATCTTCAGCGCGGATGCGGAATAGCGGTCGCCAAAGCTTGAATGAGATAACAGGGCAACCTTGGGTTTTATGCCAAAGCGTTGCACCTCAGCCGCCGCGATCAGGGTCATCCGGGCAATGTCCTCGGCACTCGGGTCGACCATGACCTGGGTATCACAGATGAAATAGGTGCCAGAGCTAAGCAGATGCAGATCCATCGTCGCCAACTGTTGCTCGCCCTGGTGTTGTTCGGCCACATGCATGATTCTCCTGAGATGATGCAGAAAGCGCCCAACCGAACCGCAGATCATGCTGTCAGCATCTCCGGTCTTGACCATCAGCGCGGCCTGGATCGTCGTACTCGCCCGGATATGGGCCAGTGATTCCTGCTGGCTGATGCCATGTCGCATCATGATCCGATGATAACTATCGGCATAGCGTGCCTCGTCGATATCGTAGGCAATTTCGAAATCGATATTTTCACGCAGGCTCAGACCATTATCCCTGATCTGCTGCTTGATCTCATCGGGACGACCGAGCAGTATCGGGTAAGCGATTTTATCCTGGACGATTTGCTCCACCGCCTGCAACACCCGCAGGTTGTCACCCTCGGCAAATGCAATACGACAACCACTGTCCCGGGCCAGCTCGAACACCGGTTTCATGACCATGCTAGAGCGATACACATAGTGGGTCAGGCGCTCACGATAAGCCTGCAGATCGGGCAACGGCCGGGTGGCCACACCCGAGTCCATCGCCGCCCGGGCGACCGCGCTGGCCACCTCGACGATCAGGCGCGGATCAAACGGCTTGGGGATCAGGTAGTCCGGACCGAAGCGGAGGGTTTCGTCGGTATACGCGGAGCTGACAATATCGGAAGAGGTTCCTTCCCTGGCCAGTTTCGAAATGGCATTAACGCAGGCGATTTTCATTGCCTCATTGATCTCGCTGGCACCGACATCCAGCGCGCCGCGAAACAGAAACGGAAAACACAGGACGTTATTGACCTGGTTAGGAAAATCGGAGCGCCCGGTAGCGATGACCAGGTCATCGCGCACCTCGCTGGCAAGCTTGGGGTCGATCTCGGGATTGGGATTGGCCAGGGCAAACACAATCGGATTTTTCGCCATGCCGGCCAGCATCTCGGGTTTCAACACATCGGCTGCCGACAGGCCGAGAAAGATATCGGCGCCAGCAATAGCATCGGCCAGGGTTCGCTGCGCTGTGTCCACCGCATAACGTTGCTTGTAGGGGTCCATGCCCTGTTCGCGGCCCGCGTAGACCACGCCATCGATGTCGGTGACGATGATATTCTGTTTATCCAGACCCATCGATACCAGCAGGTTGAGACAGGCCAAGGCGGCGGCACCGGCGCCGGAAGCGACCAGTTTGACCTGGTCGATCGGCTTGTTGACGACGTGCAAGGCGTTGGTCATCGCCGCGGCAACGACGATCGCGGTACCGTGCTGGTCATCATGGAATACCGGGATCGACATATGCTCGCGCAGGTATTCCTCGACGATAAAACAGTCCGGGGCCTTGATGTCCTCGAGGTTGATGCCGCCGAAAGTAGGCTCGAGACGTTGAATGGTCTGGGCCAGCAGCAGTGGATCCTGCTCATCCAGTTCGATATCGAACACATCGATATTGGCGAATTTCTTGAATAAAACCGCCTTGCCTTCCATCACCGGCTTGGACGCCAGTGGTCCGATCGCACCCAGACCCAACACCGCGGTGCCGTTGGTGACCACGCCAACCAGATTGCCCCGGGCAGTGTAATCGCTGGCGGTCAGTGGCTGTTTCTCAATCTCGGCACAGGGGTAAGCGACCCCGGGTGAATAAGCCAGGGCCAGGTCGGCCTGGGTGGCCAGAGCGGTGGTGGACTGGATGGATAATTTCCCGGGCTTGGGATTTTTATGGTAGTCCAGGGCCTGGTCGCGAAAATCTTCACTCATAGGGATATAGATCAATTACCTGAAAAACAACAGTATAAGCATGGGTAATGACGTCAGCTAATAACTTGTGACTACTTGCTAATAAGCCAGAACCATAGCTTGCGTGGCAACTGTCCAATACCCAAAAACTCCAGATCAGGTCAGTGAAAAAGAGTCAGAGTCGTAAATGTTGAGGATTATTGGAAACTGGTTTCCTGCATCTCACCACTGGTACTGATATCCACCAGTTTTACCCCGGGCATTTTGGTCATGATGTAGGCGGCATACATCACCAGGGATTTTTTATTCTCCTGTTCGAAAGCCCCGAGGATACGATCCGCGATAATCTGGCAGCGTTGCTCGTTATCCGGCTGCTCGACCCAGCTACGGCTCATTTGCCAGCCCTTGTCCATATCCTGGTCAAGCCTGGCGAAAAAGTCACCAGCCTCGCTGATGATGTTGTCCGGTACTTCGACCGGATAGTTTTGGTCTTCAATGCGAATATTCAGTATCATGAGTTTATCCTTTGTCCTCGGCCATTATATCAATGTTAGCTTCCATCGATCACCTGATATCCACCGAAAACCTGGCAAAAATACGCGAGCTGTTACAAGCATCACCTTTCGTCGATGGCAAACTATCCGCCGGTATGGTGGCACGCGATGTCAAGCACAACCAGGAGATGAATCCGCAATCAGAGCATTTCAATACCCTCAACGAACTGGTCATGGGCAACCTGGTGCGCCATCCAAAATTCAAAGCCGCGGCCTGGCCAAAAAAAGTGGCGGCGCCATTCTATGCCAAATACGAACCCGGAATGGCATACGGTGAACATGTTGATGATCCAGTCATGGGCCAGGGTGAACTTTATCGTACCGACATCTCAACCACCGTTTTTCTGTCCAACCCGGACGAATACGATGGCGGCGAACTAACCATCCGTGATACCTACGGCGAGCGCAAGATCAAGCTGGCTGCAGGATCAGCGGTCATTTATCCCTCGCATAGCCGTCACTATGTCGCCCCGGTCACCCGTGGTACCCGCTATGTGGCGGTTACCTGGGCCCAGAGTACGATTCGTGACCCGGCGCAGCGGGAAATGCTGTATGAATTGAACCAGGCCCGCGAAATGCTGTTTAAGGAACAACCGGATGCTGAATCCACCCGCAAGGTGAGCGCGGTATTCAATAACCTGGTCAGGCGCTGGATTGACATTTAACCCTCTGATCGGCCTGAGCCATGCTGCTGACCATAGATCACCTGCTCGACGCTGAGACGCTTGACAAGATTCAGCAGATTTTTGCCCGGGCCCGTTTTGTCGATGGCAAATTAACCGCCGGCGACGTCGCCAGCAGGGTCAAGAACAACCAGCAGATGGACCCAAACGATGCCTATTACCAGCAACTGAACGACCTGGTCCTGCCAAACCTGGTAAAAAATCCTCACTACCTCGCGGCGTGTTGGCCCGCCCGGTTAAAGCCACCGTACTATGTGCGTTACACCAGCGGCATGACATATGGTGAACACGTCGACAACCCGCTGATGTCGGAGCAAAACACGCTGCGTACCGATGTCTCGATGACAATATTCCTGTCCAGGCCCGAGGATTACGATGGTGGCGAATTGACCATCCTCGATCAGTATGGGGAGAGGAAAATCAAGCTCGATGCCGGTTCGGTGGTCATCTACCCGTCACACAGCCGCCATGTTGTGGCACCGGTAACCAGCGGCGTACGCCAGGTTGCAGTGACCTGGGCCCAGAGCAGGATCAGGGACCCGGCCAGGCGCGAAATGCTGTATGAATTGAACCAGGCGCGTGAGATACTGATCAGGGAGTTACCGCAATCTGAAGCCACGCGCAAGGTCAGTGCAAGCTTCAACAACCTGGTACGGCGCTGGATCGATATCTGACCTGCTAGTTGATGTCTATATCCGTCGCAGCTGCTGCAACTTGAATTGCTCGTCAAAGCTGATCTCAAATCTGCCCTGGATACCGGAGTGGGTAACAAATCGTTGCAATTCCTTGGCGGGAAATTTCAGGCTTCGACCATCCTCCGCGGTAACCCTGACGAATTTGGCCGAACCCTGATAATAACGTTGATATTTCTCGGCGGAAATATTCAGCATAAAGCGCATGGTATGCGGTGGCATTATCTTATTCTGCAAGATTGCTGATCAATTGCTGGTTGAGCAAAAGCTTAACCTTACCGAGCAGGCATAAAAAAAGCCACTCATCGAGCGGCTTTTCTAGTGATCTGGATCGATCAGGTGTTAACGATGAGAACCTTTCTCCTCGTGGGCGATATCTACCAGCTCCATCGCCATTTCCATGTACTTTTGACGGTAACCGTCGAGTTCATGGCCTGCTTCTGGAGTGAAGTAGTCCTTGAAGTTGACGCCATGCTCCTGCTCGTATGCGATGAACTTCTTCTGCATATCGATCAGTTCTTGAATCATTGCCGCTTTATCGCTCATATCATTCCTCTGCACTCGGTGCGTGAAGTATTAATCTTTAAGTTGCCGGGGAATATAGTGGATTATCCCACCAGCGTCACTATTACCATGGTGGTAGAGAGGCAGCAACACAGCTACCTCTACCGCCACAGTGGATCGATTAGTAACCGCCCTTACGGGTAGATTGCGGACAACCGCCGATTTTCAGGCCCTGCTTGGAAGGCATCAGCGGAAACATTTCATACATTTCCTTGGATGAAACCTTGCGCCCCCACTTCTTGCCCATCGCCTTCATGATGCCGCGTTCGTTCGGCTCATCACCATTCAGGGTTTCTTCACGGACATAATGGACGATATCCCAGTGTTCCTGGGTTGGATCTATGCCTTCTTCTGCAAACAGTTCTGTTGCAATATCCTCGTTCCAGTCATTTGCATTGACCAGGTAACCATTCTCGGTTCTTTCAACTGACTCAAGCGCCATACTCTTAGCCTCAATCTCGTTTGTTAATGATTAAAGAAAATAATGGGGAGCCTATTGTGCATAACTGGAATAAGATTTCCTTACCCCATTAGTTATATTTCCTCATTGACCAAGATTATAAGTATTTACCACGAAGGACACGAAGAGCACGAAGGTTAGAGTGGCGGGTTCTTACGGAAATGGTTTGCCGAAATATTAGATGATATTTAGCTGCTAGGATATCTAAGTACACCAAATCATCTTCTTCGTGTACTTCGTGTCCTTCGCGGTTGAATAAGCCTAGTCTTCCTGTTTCTTATTGACTGCGTCTATACCCTTGTGCGGCAGGAAAATGCCGATGCCGAGTAACTGTTTATCACCGATACCCTGTTGCTGTAATTGCACCGATTCCTCGATATCCAGGTCACTGAGCATCAATTTACGAGTCAGAATATCGCCCTCGGCAGTATGATGAACCAGCAGCTTGCCGCTCATCATCTTTTTGACCTGGATCCCCCTGGATTTAAGCTGCTCATGCACGTTATGCAGGAATTCGCTCTCGTCCTCGCTGCCCCCGGTATCCACGTAACGGGCGAAGATCGTGGTCAGTTTGCTCAGCGAGCGGGTGCTGAATTCACCGACGGTTAACTCATGGCCATCGATGTCGAGGGTCTGGCCAACCAGGGCCTCGGCATCCTGCAGCCGGGTTTTCGGTAGCCTCAGGGTAAGCTTGGTCCGGCGCGATACGCAGAGCACATCGGTCTCGGGGTTGTCCGGCCGCATCCAGCCATTGGCGGATTCGGCGACATGGACCTGGTGGATCGCCGCCTGCGGTTCCTGCTCGATCCAGGGTAAATGCCGGATGATCTGCTGCGACAGCGCATCACCGTGGTCCAGCGGCAGGGTCTTGCAGGTTAATTTGAATAACACATCGACCACATCATCGGGTACGGTGTAAGTCTCTGCAGTTGCTTTCTCTTCTTGCCAGAACATAAATGGACCTGTTTCCTTTATCTCACCGCGGTGAAAGTGGCTTCCAGACGATCTTCCCAGTCTGGCGGCGTGTCGATAAACGGCGGCTTGATATCCATCTGAAAAAAACGCTCACCGCCCGCCGCTTTCTGCGCGATCACCTGTTTTAAATCATCAAAAGATTCCACTTCAGGATGTTGCAGCAGAACCTCGCTTAACCACAGCATAATAACCTCAATCTATAAATTTGATCTACCACGAAGGACACGAAGGACACGAAGTCCACGAAGAAGATGATTTTTTCTCGGTATCCTGACAACCTGAGTAACACTCGAGGACTGGCAGGGCATTAAAATCAGTACCAGCCAGTGTAATCCTTCGTGCTCTTCGTGTCCTTCGTGGTTTAAAAATCCTACTGAATATTAATCCGGTTGTAATACCGGGCGCGATAGTATACGCGTTTATGTTGGGTATCATCCACAAATGCGCTGCGTGTATGCAGGACATTGTTGTTGATGACACCCTCACCGGCATTTAGCCGGTAATTAATTATATAACGTGTGTCCGATTCGAGAAATTTAAACAGGCAATCGAGTGCTTCCCGGGTCAGGGCATCCTCTGCCCAGATGATATTATGCTTGCGCTTGCTGAATCTCATGCTGAGTGCGCTGTCATCTTCCTCCAGGAATACCGCACTGCAGGTCTGGGGCCGAATCAGTTCGCCATCCTCGATGTTCTGCGGAATGCACATCACCTGCGGCTGTGTCAATGCCTTGATATACATAGGGTTTTCGTCTCGCAGGTGGATATACACCAGGTCCGGGTCGAGCAGCTGGTTGTCACCGCCCTCGGCTGCCGGTTGTTCGCAATGCAGGACCATCGCCAGCACCCGCTGATGCATCGGGTTGTAATAACCATCGGTATGCCAGCCAATGGCCTTGTTGGTGTAGGGTATATAAAGGTTGGCCCGGCCCTGGTCCTGCACTGTCAACCTGGTGATCCGGTCTTCACGTGCACACAGATTCTTGTCCATTTCCTTGAGCCCCAACTGGCGGCCAATATTGCGCAAGGACGCCAGGTGATCCTCGACCTTCCCCTGCAGTCGATAGATGGCGAAATTGTAACGCGCTATCTGCTGCGCGATAATCTGCAGCGCAGGAGGCGGAATATTGCCATCGCCATCGATATCTACCACCGGCGCGAAATCGTCACTTTGGCGCTGGTCAAATGCCGCGCGTTTGGCATCTGCCCACTGCTGGTAGGCGCGCTGGTCGCCAAGGTCAAGCTGGCTCATCGAATACGTTTTCACTAGTTTTGCGATTGATAATGACAAACTAGGCTTTCCGATAAAATGAATGTATATCCCTATTGGGGTAATTGGATACCTACTCGCGCCCCCCATCAGGCAAGTGTGAAAACGCTCAGCCCTTGTCTAAAATCCCCCGCATTCTTGTAAACCCAATTTACAAGACCGAGTACAACCAACTTATAAGTTAACTAGAGTCTTAAAAGGAGACTATGCAATGGCAAAGTATGAAACTCCGATGCTTGATGAGCTGGAAAACGGCCCCTGGCCTAGCTTTATTTCAGGTTTCAAGCGTTTACGCGATGAACATCCTGACAAGCGCATCAACGAGGTCGCTGGCAGCCTGTTAGGCCAGCTAGAACATTCTTACGAAACCCGCAAGGGTTACTGGAAAGGTGGTACCGTATCCGTATTCGGTTATGGTTCCGGCATCATCCCCCGCTTCTCTGAAGTCGGTGACGCCTTCCCCGAATCCAAGGAATTCCACACTCTGCGTGTCCAGCCTCCTGCAGGTAACCACTACACCACTGACATGCTGCGTCAGCTGGCCGATAGCTGGGAAAAATTTGGTTCCGGCCTGGTAACCTTCCACGGTCAGACCGGTAACATCATGTTCATCGGTACCGACACCGAGAATACCCAGCATTTCTTCGATGAAATCAACGACTACGGTTGGGACCTGGGTGGTGCCGGTCCTTGTGTACGTACCGGTATGTCTTGTGTTGGTGCTTCCCGTTGTGAACAGTCCTGCCTGGACGAGCAGAAGATCCATCGTGTTCTGATGAACAACTTCACTGACGATGTGCATCGCCCTGCTCTGCCTTATAAGTTCAAGTTCAAGGTCTCCGGTTGCGGTAACGATTGCCAGAATGCGATCGAACGTTCCGACTTTGCGGTACTGGGTACCTGGCGCGACGACATGAAAGTCGACCAGGAAGCCTTCAAAGGCTATCTGCAAACCAAGGGCCGCCAGTACATTATCGATAATGTCATCACCCGTTGCCCGACCCAGGCTATCAGCATCTCCGACAACGATGAGTTCGTCGTCGAGAACCGCAACTGCGTTCGCTGCATGCACTGCCTGAATGTTCTGCCGAAGGCACTGTCTCCGGGAGACGACAAGGGTGCGACCATCTGTATCGGCGGTAAGCGTACCCTGAAGATCGGTGACCTGATGGGTACTGTGGTGGTGCCATTCAAGAAACTGGAAACCGAAGACGATTATGAAGAGCTGGTTGAACTGGCTGAAGAAATCATCGACTTCTGGGCAGAAAACGGTCTCGAACACGAGCGTTGCGGTGAAATGATCGAACGTATCGGCCTGGCCAATTTCCTCGAAGGTATCGACGTCGATGTCGATCCAAACATGGTCAACAACCCACGTCAAAGCTCATACGTGCGTATGGATGAGTGGGATACCGAAGCCGAAAAATGGTTTGAGCGTAAAGCGGAAGCTGCTAGCTAATCGCTAGCCGTTTCACTTTGCTATCCGTTTTATTTTTAATTTCTAACTTTAGGTAAAGATATGTCTAACGCTCCACGTCCACCTATTGAATCGGGCTGTCCTGACGGCTTCCAATACATGCATCCTATGATGCGCAAGCATTACGGCAACTGGGACTACCATGAAGATCCCCAGCCCGGTGTCCTCAAGCATGTCGCCAAGAACGGCGATACCATTTACACCGTTCGTGCCGGTACTCAACGTATCCTCGATGTATTCACCCTGCGCAAGCTGTGTGATATCGGTGACGAATACGCCGATGGCCACGTCCATTTCACGATTCGTTCCAACATCGAATACATGGTTGATGATGAATCCCGGGTCCAGCCCCTGATCGATAAGCTGACCGAAGAAGGCTTCATCGTTGGCGGTACCCGTAACTCGGTCGCCATGATCTCTCACACCCAGGGCTGGCTGCACTGCGATATCCCAGGCACCGACGCCTCTGGCGTGGTCAAGTCGATGATGGATGAACTGATCGACGAGTTCAAAAACTGGAACATGCCGAACCGCGTGCATCTCACCACTTCCTGCTGCCAGATCAACTGTGGTGGCCAGGGCGATATCGCGATCAACGTGCAGCACACCAAGCCGCCGAAGATCAACCACGACCTGGTTTCCAACGTCTGTGAACGTCCTTCGGTTGTTGCCCGTTGCCCGGTAGCCGCGATTCGTCCGGCGATGGTTGACGGCAAGCCTTCACTGGAAGTCGACGAGAAGAAGTGTATCTGTTGTGGTGCCTGCTTCCCGCCCTGCCCGCCAATGCAGATCAATGACGCCGAGCACTCCAAGCTGGCAATCTGGATCGGTGGCAATCACTCCAATGCGCGCAGCAAGCCGACTTTCCAGAAGCTGGTTGCAGCTGGCATCCCCAACAACCCACCGCGTTGGCCTGAAGCCACGGCGATCGTCAAGAAAATCCTCAAGGTCTACAAGGAAGACGCGAAGGATTGGGAACGCATCAATGACTGGGTTGAGCGTATTGGTTGGCCACGTTTCTTCGAACTGACTGAACTGCCATTCACCAAGTTCCACATCGATAACTGGCGTGGTGCAAGAAACAGCTTGAATGCTTCTGCCCACATTCGTTTCTAAGTTAAATCGAGGAATTTGATGAAATTTTCAATTCAGGTTAACGAAGGACCTTATACCCATCAGGCGGCTGACACGGCGTATCAGTTCACCAAGGCCGCGCTGGAGAATGGTCACGAAATCTTTCGTGTTTTCTTCTATCACGATGGCGTAAACAACGGCACCATGTATGGCGTCCCTCCGCAGGACGACCGCAACGTTCAGTCCCTGTGGTCTGAACTGGCGGAACAACATGAACTGGACCTGGTTGTCTGTGTTGCCGCGGCCCAACGCCGCGGCATCATGGATGAAGACGAGTCCAAGCGTCATGGCAAGGGTGCATCAAATATTGCTCCGGGCTTCCGTATTTCCGGTCTGGGCCAGCTGATCGAGGCTGGCATCGAGTCAGATCGTTTAATGGTTTTTGGTGATTGAGGAGTAAGCGATGACAGAAAAAACTTTTGTTTATTTGAACCGCAAAGCTCCCTACGGTTCGGTCTACGCGCTGGAGTCACTCGAAGTGGTTCTTATCGGTGCGGCTTTCGAACAGAACGTCAAGCTGATTTTCATCGACGACGGTGTCTATCAGTTGACCAAGGGTCAGAAAACCGACGGGATCGGGATGAAAAACTTTTCCCCAACCTTTTCCGCGCTGGGTGATTACGATGTCAACCAGATCTACGTCGATGAACAGTCGCTGAAGGACCGTGGCCTGACCATGGATGACCTGCAGGCGCTGACTTACGAAGACGAAGATGATGACTGGGCGGAAAAGAATTCCATGCACCTGGTCAATCGTGAACAGATAGCCGAGCTTATCGGTGATGCTGACGTACTGTTAAATTTCTAAGGGGTACTGCTATGTCAACATTACATACTGTTAACAAATCACCTTTTGAACGAAACTCTCTGGATACCTGTCTTACCGTGGCTGCTACTGATTCCACCGTACTCATGTACGAAGACGGTGTTGCCGGTGCCCTGCAAAATACCTCTGCTTCATCCGCGATCTCTGATGCGATGGGCCAGGGAGTTAAATTTGCGGTACTGGGAGAAGACCTGGATGCACGCGGTCTGTCATCAGATCGTGTCATGGACGGGATTTCCGTTGTCGACTATGCAGGATTCGTGCAGCTCGCTGCCGACCACGACAACGTGCAAAGCTGGTTGTAGTAAGTGGCTTTTTTAAGCTGAATTTTAAGTATTGATTCAAGTATTGATAGGAGATAGATCATGCCTTTAGAAGTAAATGGTAAGAGTTACGAAACTGATGAAGAAGGTTACCTGGCTAACCTGAACGACTGGAGTCCTGAAGTAGCTGAAGCTCTGGCTAAAGCAGATGACGCCGAACTGACCGAGAACCACTGGGAAGTTATCAACTTCCTGCGTGAGTACTACGAGGAGTATCAGATTGCTCCTGCGGTACGCGTTCTGACCAAGGCAATTGGTAAGAAACTCGGTAAGGACAAGGGTAACAGTAAGTACCTGTACGAACTGTTCCCATACGGTCCAGCCAAGCAGGCTTGTAAGTACGCCGGTCTGCCCAAGCCGACAGGTTGCGTATAACCAGTTAGCTATTCCCAGGTGCCGGGTCCATCCGGCACCCGGGAACCTTCACCCTGGTTGTTTGAGGAAGTGCGGGTAATCCGCCGTCTACCTATCAACACTTCCTGAACCAACCAGCTGTCATGAGAGATTGATTGTCAATGAGCACATTTATTGCAGTATTATTCTGGTTTTCCACGGCCGTGATCATTCTGGGTCTGGCTTACAAGATCAGGCAGTATTGGGTAACCCCCGCTCCCCTGAAGATTCCCACGACGCCTGCTCCCACCACCAAGACCGGTGTGGTCCTGCGCATGGCGCGTGAAGTGGTGGTGTTCGAGAGCCTGTTCAAGTCCAACCTGTGGATCTGGATTTTCGGCTGGATGTTCCATGTCTCTCTGTTCCTGGTGCTGGCCAGACATCTGCGCTATTTCCAGGAACAACCCTGGTTTCTGGTCAATATCGTCCAGCCCTTCGGCAAGTATGCCGCATTCGGTATGGTCATCGGTCTGCTTGGCCTGCTCGCGCGCCGTATCTTTGTCGACCGCGTGCGTTATATCTCATCACCATCCGACTACCTGATGCTTATCATGCTAATTGTGATCGGGGTCAGCGGCATGGTTATGTCGTTCATCCAGCATACCGACATCATTGCGGTGAAGGAATTCTTCCTCGCCTGGATGGGATTCTCGATCGCGGAACTGCCGGACAGTCTACCCCTGATCATCCATCTGGTGATGGTCGCTGTGTTGTTATTCATCTTTCCGTTCAGCAAGTTGTTGCATGCGCCCGGGGTATTTTTCAGTCCGACCCGCAACCAGGTCGATAATCCTCGCGAGCAAAGACACCTGTCAGACTGGGCAGCGAAACTTGAATCAGATAAACCCCAGGGCTAGGAGATAACACGTGGCTGATTTTGAAACTCCAGAAGTACGCGAACACATCCATATCCCCAAGCTGCAGCCCGGGGTCATGGAATCCAGCGGTCCTTTTATTGCCAAGCCGGACCATCAGGAGCCGCTGGGATTCCCCGGCGAGCTGGTAGACAACTGGGAACAAAAAGCCATCGATGCGATGGGTGAAGCGGTGAAAAAATACCGCGGCCTGGCCGTGTTCATGGATTCCTGCGTCAAGTGCGGTGCCTGCACCGACAAATGTCATTATTACCTGGGCTCGACCGATCCCAAGAACATGCCGGTCGCGCGGCAGGACCTGTTCCGCTCGGTGTACCGTAAATATCACACCCCGGCCGGTAAATTCTTAAGCAAGCTGGGTCTGGAATGGCTGATTGGCGCCAAGTCGATGACCAAGGAAGTGCTGGATGACTGGCATAACTATTATCATCAGTGCTCGGAATGTCGTCGCTGCTCGGTTTACTGTCCTTATGGCATCGACACCGCCGAGGTGACGATGGCTGCCCGCGATGTCATGGCGCAGGTCGGACAGGGCCAGAAATACAGCAACGAAATCATCGGCAAGGTATACAAGATCGGTAACAACCTGGGCCTGCCGGAACCGGCGCTGGCCGATACCCTGGAAGGTCTGGAAGAAGATATCGAGGACGAGACCGGGGTCAAGGTTGAACTGCCGCTGGACCGCAAGGGTGTCGATATCCTGCTGGTAACCCCTTCTGCGGATTTCTTCGCTGAACCGCACGTGGACGGACTGATGGGTTATGCCAAGGTATTCCATGAAGCCGGTGTTACCTGGACCCTGAGTTCCAAGGCGTCGGAGGCGGCCAATTTCGGCCTGTTCATCGGCAACTATGAAAACATGCGCAAGATTTCATTGCGTATCCGCGAGGCGGCACTCGAACTCGGCGTCAAGCGCATCGTATTCGGTGAATGCGGTCATGCCTGGCGCGTGGCTTACAGCTTTCTGAATACCCTGGCCGGTCCGTTCGATTTCCTCGATCAGAACTACCCGATTCCTCAGCATATCTGTGAATTCACCCATGACCTGATCCAACAGGACAAGCTCAAGTTCGATCCGTCGGAGAACGACTGGATGACCCTGACCTTCCACGATTCCTGTAACGTGGCACGGGCTTCACGCATGGGTGATGAACCGGGTGGTCAGTTCCGCATTCCGCGCGAAATTATCAAGACCGTGTGTAACAACTATGTCGACATGGCACCGGAAACCATCGGTGAAGGCACCTACTGCTGTGGCGGTGGTGGCGGTCTGCTGACCGATGACCTGATGTCGGTACGGGTCAAGGGCGCGTTACCGCGCATGACCGCGTTAACCAACGTGGTACAGGACGAGGGAGTCACCCACATGGCCGCGATCTGTGCGATCTGTAAGTCGCAGTTCACCAAGGTCCTACCCTATTACAACCTGGGCATGGACATGGTCGTCAGCGTCCATCAGTTGGTTTCCAACGCATTGATCCTGACTGGTCAGGAAACCGATGAAGAAGATGAGGAACAAACCGCCGAGGCGGCAACCGAATAACCTTAACTTGAGTTTTAAAGTTTAACTATCCAGTGAAAACTGTTGGTCACAGGAGCTAAAAATGGCAACAACATCTAAAGACATGAACACCAAACTCACTTTCCGCAAGTTTGAAGACGGTGTGCACAAATACAAGAATATTGGTGACGACATCTTCAATGAAGATCATTCGCACAAATGTCCCACCTATGTCCACCGCACGCCGCCTTGTCAGGGTAGTTGTCCCTCCGGTGAGGACATTCGTGGCTGGCTGGATATCGTCCGTGGCATCGAGACCCCGCCCGAGGGTGTGTCCATGCAGGAATATGCATTCCGTCGCTCCACTGATGCCAATCCGTTCCCATCGATGATGGGCCGCGTCTGCCCTGCTCCGTGTCAGGATGGTTGTAACCGCAACAATGTCGAGGATTTCGTCGGCATCAACTCGGTAGAACAATACATCGGTGATACCGCCAAGCATGAAGGTTTTGCCTTCGATAACAGCGCAGCCATGTCCGGCAAGAAAGTTGCCATCGTTGGTGGCGGACCTGCCGGTCTCGCCGCGGCTTACCAATTACGCCGGATGGGCCATGCCTCGATGATTTTCGACGATCATGATGAGTTGGGTGGCCTGTTCAAATACGGCATCCCTGGCTATCGTACCCCGCGTGAATTCCTCAACCACGAGATTCAGCGCATCCTGGACATGGGTGGTATCGACGTAACCCTGTCAACCCGGGTCGGTAAAGACGTCAAGGTTGAAGATCTCGAAAACGATTACGATGCGATCATCTGGGCCATCGGTTGTAAAACCGGTCGCGCGTTACCAGTAGCGAACGCCGACGCGCCTAACTGCGTATCCGGTGTTGCCTTCCTCGAAGCCTTCAACAAGGGCACCATGAAGGTCACTGCCAGCAAGGTCGTCTGTGTCGGTGGTGGTGATACCTCGATCGACGTGGTCTCCGTTGCGCGCCGCCTGGGTAAGATCGATACCCTGCCGGAAAACGAGTTACCGGAACATGTCATCGGTGGTTACGTTGCGCATGACTCGGCTTATGCCGCGGCCCGCGACGGTGCCGAGGTGGTCCTGACTTCACTGTTCCCGCGTGCCGAGATGACCGCCTCTGAACACGAAATCGACGATGCGATGCGTGAAGGTGTGTCTATCCATGATGGCGTCATGCCGGTTGAGGTCATCGTCGATGACAGCGGACGTGCAACTGCCCTGCGCATGGCCAAGTGCGATATGGTCGACGGCCGCCCCACTCCGGTTGAAGGCAGCGAATACGACATCGAATGTGACCTGATCGTTTCCGCGATCGGCCAGTCCGGTGATCTGGAAGGCCTGGAACAATTCGATAATGGTCGTGGCCTGATCGATTCCGACAGTTTCTACCGGGTCCCCGGCAAGGAAGGTCACTTCGTCGCCGGCGATATCATTCGCCCGCACCTGCTGACCACCGCCATCGGCCAGGCTTCGGTTTGTGCGGAAACGGTTAATGCCTACCTGAACGAAGCAGAGATGAAGAAGCGCCCGAAGGTCGACGTGCATCATTTCGACCTGCTGAACAAGCTGCAGGAAGCCGGCCTTGATCCGCAAGACTACGAACACGTCAATGAAGACCGCGGTACCAATGATGCGGATTATGCCGTGCATAACTACGAGGATCGTTCGGCCCAGGAGATCATCTCCTCCGATCAATTATTCCTCGGCCACTTCGAGTACACCCCGCGCAACGTACGTGATCAGGTTGTACCCACTTCCGAAGAGGTACTGGGACACTTCGAGGATCGCCTGGTACCCCTTACCGAAGAGCAGGCTGTTGCCGAGGCGGGTCGCTGCATGAGCTGTGGCATGTGCTTCGAGTGTGATAACTGCGTCATCTATTGCCCGCAGGATGCGGTATTCCGGGTCAAGAAGGACAAACACACCACTGGTCGTTACGTGGATACCGATTACAACAAATGTATCGGCTGCCATATCTGCTCGGATGTGTGCCCAACCGGTTATATCGATATGGCGATGGGTGATCATTAATTGACTCTGGTGGAATTGTCTGTGAAATCACTTTCATTGAAACGCCTGTTAGTGACCTCAGCCTTGCTGTTGTGGTCACTGACCAGCCTGGCCTCGAGCCAGTTTACAGGGCCCAGTCGTGATGCCAACGGTAATGTGGTGCCGACTCCCAAGGGTGAACAATGCGTGGAGCCAACCGCGGATATGCGGGCCAACCATATGAAGTATCTGTTGCACAAGCGTGACCTGACCATGTACGACGGGATCCGCACCAAGCAGCACAGCATCGTCGCCTGTATCGATTGCCATGCCACACCGAATGAAGATGGCAAGATCGTGCGCATCCATGATGATAGCAACCAGCACTTCTGTGCCAGTTGCCATGCCGTCGCCAGTGTTAAGCTGGATTGTTTCGAATGTCACGCCGATCGTCCGGTGGAAGCTTTCAGTGACGCTGACTATGACCCGGTTCAGCAACTCGATGAGGCCCTGGCCCACTCAGACAAGCCGCATGCCCTGATGAATAGGAAGGTTCAATAACCATGAGCCATCTAGATCAAGAAACTGACATGAAAAATACTGCCAAATCGTCAGCACCGAACAAGATCGACCAATATCGTCGCCGTTTTCTCGGCGGCTCGGTGGCAGCCGTTGCCGGCGTCGCGATTGCACCCGGTGTGTTCCTGCAGACAGTGAACGCCAAACCGGCCGATCAGGAAGTCACCGCCAATAATCGCTGGGGCCTGTTGATCGATACCACTAAATGTGCGAGCGGATGTTCTGACTGTGTAAGTGCCTGTAACAAGGAACATGGTCTGCGCGAGATTCACGGACCGGAAACCGATGCCCAGTGGATCCGCAAGGTCACCCTGAAGAACAAATCCACCGGTCATACGATCAATCTGCCGATGATGTGCCAGCATTGTGAAAAACCACCCTGCGTGGATGTATGCCCCACCGGTGCGTCATTCAGACGGGTTGACGGTATTGTGCTGGTCGATAAACACATTTGCATCGGCTGCCGCTACTGCATGATGGCCTGCCCTTACAAGGCACGTAGTTTCATCCATGAAACCCTGACCGACCAGTTACCTCACGCGCCGCGCGGTAAGGGTACCGTTGAATCCTGCACCCTGTGCGTACACAAGGTTGACCGCGGTGATGGAAATACTGCCTGTGCCGAGGCCTGCAGCCATGGTGCGATCCTGTTCGGCGACCTGAATGATCGCAGCAGTGAAATCTCGCGTCGTTTGGCCACCACCGGTGGTCGGGAACTGCGCGCGGAACTTGGCCTTAATCTGGGCGTTCGATATCAAGGTTTATAGTGATATGAAAAAGATCCATTACTCATCCATCCACGGTTATTCAACAGGCTCGCTGATGTTACTGGCGATCCTGGGATTCTTCATCCTGCTGGGTTTTATCTCCTTCGTCACCATGGAACACGAGGGCCACCACATCACCGGCATGACCAACCAGGTAATCTGGGGACTGCCGCATGTATTCGCGATCTTTTTAATCGTGGCCGCGTCCGGTGCCCTCAATGTGGCCTCGATCGCGTCGGTGTTCAATCAGAAAATGTACAAACCATTGTCGCGTTTGTCGGGCGTGTTGGCCCTGGCCCTGCTGGCCGGCGGCCTGGTTATCCTGGTGCTTGATCTCGGTCGCCCCGATCGTCTGATCGTGGCCATGACCTATTACAATTTCAAGTCTATCTTCGCCTGGAATATCATCCTGTATAACGGTTTCTTCCTGATCGTGGGTATTTACCTGTGGACGATGCTGGACTGGAAGGTCGAGAAATTCAGCCGGATCGCCGGCACTACCGCGTTCATCTGGCGTTTGATCCTGACCACCGGTACCGGCTCCATCTTCGGTTTCCTGGTCGCGCGCCAGGCTTATGATGCCGCGATCATGGCGCCGATGTTCATCATCATGTCGTTTTCCTTCGGTCTGGCCATCTACCTGCTGGTACTGATGGCCAGCTTCAAATGGACCCAGCGTGAACTGGGCGACGTGGTCATCAAACGCCTGAAGAATCTGCTCGGCGTATTCGTCGCGGCCACCCTGTATTTTTCCCTGGCTTACCACCTGACCAATCTGTATGCCACCGAGCACCATGGCATCCAGTCCTATATCCTGTTGCATGGCGGTGTCTACACCCTGATGTTCTGGGTCGGCCAGGTATTGATCGGTTCGATCATCCCGTTACTGTTGCTGTACTGGCCGAACATCGGATCCAACCCGTTTCGTGCCGTGGCTGCCTCCGCCCTGGTCATCCTCGGCGGTCTGGCGATGCTGTATGTCATCGTCATCGGTGGCCAAACCTATCCGATGACCCTGGTACCGGGTTATGAGGCTACCTCGAGCTTTCTCGATGGAGAAATCGTCAGCTACACCCCAAGCATTTGGGAGTTGATGCTGGGAATGGGTGGTGTCGCCCTGGCCCTGACCATTGTATTTGCCGCCCTCAAACTGTTTCGCCTGCTGCCGGTTAGCCTGTCCGACGAAGTGGCCACCGGTCTCAAGTAACAAACCTGCTCTTAGCGTTTAAACGCCGGCGCGGATTTCTGCTACAATCCGCGCCGGTTTGTTATTTGCTATCCAGTCATGGCCAGTTTTTATATCTCTGCCGCGCATAAATCTTCCGGCAAGACCACCCTGTCGATCGGCCTCAGTGCCGCGATTCGCCAACGCGGCTTATCATTGCAGACCTTCAAGAAAGGGCCCGATTATATCGACCCGATGTGGTTGAAGGAGGCCAGCGGGGCGCCTTGCTATAACCTGGATTTCTTTACCTCCGGTCGTGACTATATCCTCGACTGCTTCACGCGCTATGCCCAGGACCAGGACGTGGTACTGGTTGAAGGCAACATGGGGCTGTATGACGGGATCTCGCTGGACGGCAGTGACAGCAATGCCGCGATGGCGCAAATGCTGGGACTACCCGTGTTGCTGGTGGTGGATTGCTCAGGCACCAGTCGGGGCATCGCGCCTTTACTCAATGGTTATCGGGAGTTCGGTCCCGAACTCGAATTCGCCGGGGTAATCCTGAACAAGGTTGCCGGTGAACGCCATCAGGGCAAACTGCAAAACGTGATCGAAGCCTATACCGACTTTGAGATTCTCGGTGCAATGCCACGCAATCAGGACATCTCGATGACCGAACGACACCTGGGATTGATTCCGCGCAATGAGATTGCCGAACAATCTGCAGATGTGATCGAGTTACTCGCCCAGCAGGTCAATGAGCATATCGATGTCGAGCGGATAATTGCCATCGATGCCCCGAACCAGGCTCGCGCGGCCGAGCTGAGTGGTCAGCCAATACCTGCAACCGGTTCCGGTCTGCGCATCGCGCTTGCGATGGATGAGGCGTTTGGATTCTATTATCCGGGAGATCTCGATCGTTTCCGCGCGCTGGGGGTTGAATTGGTGCCGTTCAGCACCCTGCAGGATCCGGAGCTGCCGCTAGATATCGATGGTTTGTTCATCGGCGGTGGCTTTCCCGAAACCCATCTGCCCGAACTTTCCGCCAATGCATCTTTACGGGATCAGGTCAGACAGGCGATAGACCAGGGCTTGCCGGTCTACGCGGAGTGCGGTGGCTTGATGTACCTGTGTCAGGATCTAATCCTTGAACAGCAACATCATCCATTGTGTGATGTGATTCCAGCCAGGGTTGAAATGCACAACAAGCCCCAGGGCCGTGGTTACGTCGAACTCGAGGTCGCTTCCAGCCACCCCTGGTACCGGGATCGGCCGGGGCAGCTGCCATCGCTCAAGGCGCACGAATTCCATCATTCCGCGCTCAGTGGATTAACCCAGGTAAACGATTATGCCTATTCCATCAGGCGCGGAACGGGTATTGACGGAGTGAATGATGGTATAATAATCAATAATTTGGTTGCCAGTTACACCCACTTGAGACAGACTGACCAGTGTTTTTGGGTGGATGATTTCGTTTCATTTGTAAAAACCTGCAAGAGTCAGAGAAAATTATGATTACGGTAACGCCCAGTGCGGCACAACAAATCCTTTATTCGGCCAAGGAAACCGGTATCGATGGGGCCATCCTGCGCATCGCGATCAAGAAAATGGCGGATGACAGCCTGCACTACGCGATGGGATTTGACGACGCCATAGCCGACAACGACCTGCGCCTCGAGTCTGCAGGGGTGCAACTGGTGATTGCGGAAAAATCACAGCCACTGGCCGATGGCATGACCATTGATTACGTCGAACTGGACGATGGGGAAAGGAATTTTATCTTCATCAATCCCAATGACAAGAATTACGTTCCCGCCGAGGATTAGCCCGCGCTATGCGTTCCACTTCTAACCAGGATCTGGAAAACAGCTATCAGCTGTCGCTGGGCTTCCTGTCAGAAATCAGCGCCCTGAGAAGAGCGATCAGCTGTATTTTCCATTGTCGTGCCATCGCCTCCCTGGTGCTGTTGGCTGGTAGCCTGGTGGGACTGTTCCTGTCTGCAACACTATTGCCACCAACTGAAAGTGCTACTGGAAGTATAGTTTTTAATATATTGATTTTATTATCTTTTATACTTTTACTAATCAGCTTTTACCTGATCTGGAGCGATTTACTCAAACCGGTGCTGGATATCGAGCAGTGGTCACAGACCTTGCGCGGTGGCCAACTGGATTACAAGATCGATGTACCCAAGCATGGCGAGCTCTCGAGGCTGTCGGAGGACCTCAATGATCTCGGCACCATGATGTACCACCTGGCGCGCGATACCGAAGAACAGTTGCATCAGCATACCCTGCACACCGAACAGAAAACCCAGTCCCTTACCATCCTCTATGATGTGGCAGCCAGCATCAATATCTCGAGCAGCCTGGAAGACCTGCTCAAACGTTTTCTTAAGACCCTGACCGAGGTCATTCATGCGAATGCCGGTGCGGTCCGCCTGGTCAATGATGACGGTGACATGGAACTGGTAGCGAGTATTGGTTTCGATGATGAATTGATTGAAAAAGAACGTCTGCTGCCGGCCAAAAGCTGTGTCTGCGGGCGCATCGAAAACTGCAACGAGCTGGTCTACCAGGACAGCCTGTTGCCCTGCGAACGCAAGGTCCATCACCAGTTTTTTGGTAAACAACTGGGGCTGATTGCGGTACCTTTACAATACCAGGGCAATACCCTGGGCGTGTACAACCTGTTTGTGCAGAAAGAGATCTACGAGAGCAAGAATAACGAGGACTACCGCGAATTATTCACCAGTATCGGTCGTCACCTGGGGATGGCGATCGCCAAGGCCCGACTGGATGAGGAATCCACCAAGCTCTCGATCATCCAGGAGCGTAACCGCCTGGCTTATGAACTCCACGATTCGCTGGCGCAGACCCTGACCAGTATCCGTTACCAGGTACGGGTGCTGGACGAGATCCTGCACCAGGATGATGAGGCCACCACCTGGTCGCAAATGGAGCGCATCGAGAACACGGTGGATGAGGCCAACACCGAATTGCGCAGCCTGATCCACCATTTCCAGGCGCCGATCCGCCAGCAGGCGCTGATCCCGGCCATCCAGGATATCGTCAAACGCTTTCGCACCGAATCGGATATCCACATCTTTTTCCAGCATACCACCAGGGAACCGATCAACCTGTCGGATAAGTATCACCTGGAGGTTGTTCGCATTATCCAGGAAGCCCTGAACAATATCCGCAAGCACAGCGAGGCCAATGTGGCGCGGATCATGGTGCGGCACCGGGACAATGGGCGTTTACATATCCTGATCGAGGATGATGGTATCGGCCTGCAGCAGAACAACGACCAGGCCAAGCCGGGCGAACAGATCGGCCTCAACAGCATGAAAGAACGTGCATCCCGGATCAAGGCCGACTTCACCCTGGAGAGTGAACCGGGAGAAGGCACCCGGATTATCCTCGAATTTGCCGAGCAGAAGGTCGAGGAAAATCACCCTTCTGTTAAAATAGAAACCAGTTTCAACCTGACTTCATAACAACAAATACCCTGATAAAGAGCCTAGACCTATGAACTTACGCGTTATTGTCATCGACGACCACACCCTGTTTCGGGAAGGACTGGAAGGCCTGCTGACGCGCCGCGACATTGAAGTGGTCGCCTCGGTCGGCGAGGGCGAGAAAGGTATCGAACTCGCGATTGAATTGAAACCCGATATCATATTGCTGGATATGCGGATGCCGGAGATCAACGGCCTGGGGGTCTTGGCTCGTCTCAAGGAAACCGACCTCGACATGCCGATCGCAATGTTGACCACCAGTACCGAGGAACGTGATCTGGTCGAGGCATTACGCAACGGCGCCAAGGGTTACCTGCTCAAGGACATGGAACCTGATTCACTGGTGGTGGCACTGCGCGATATCGTCAATGGCAAGACCGTGGTGGCCCCTACCCTGGCTCCGATCCTGGCCAAGGTGGTCCAGGGTAATGTACCCGCCGCCAGCGATGAGGAAAGTCCCTTCGAAGACCTGACGCCACGGGAGACCGAGATCCTGGCGTTGCTGGCCGAGGGTCAGAGCAACAAGGTCATCGCCCGCAACCTGGGTATCTCTGATGGTACGGTCAAACTCCATGTCAAGGCCATCCTGCGTAAACTGAATGTCCATTCCCGGGTCGAGGCGGCGGTGCTGGCGGTTGAGCATGGCCTCAAGGACTCGAATAAAAGCCTGGCCAGTTAACTAGCATCATTGTAACCAGAATCCTGGCGCTCGATCTCCAGCCTGACTCATCGCGCAAATAAAAAACCACCTGGGTATACGATACGCAGGTGGTTAAATGTGCCATCTATTAACCATATTGGAGGCATGTCTATATTACTGCAACCGGATCGTAACTCGCCAGATCCCAGGCCTATTTTCAACGCCAAAATTCTAGTTTTCTTGACCCTGATCAAGTGTTAAATCAGCCATAGGCTAAAAAAATGTGAAATGGATTGGGGATTATGTTTGTTCTGTCCAATTTTTTTATGAATCCGTCGTCGTTTTGTCAAAGTTTCGCCTATGAATTTTTTTCCTCAACCTGAGCAAAATGAATTTTATAGCCAAATCAGTAATTTAGGCATGAAATTTTTTTTTACATGTGTATAGTCTACCGTTCAGTCTGGCTGAATAAATATACCTCACCGACTTGACCTAGGTTAATTTGTTGAAAATATCTATTCTGCTAGTATTGGCCCGATAATAAAAACTTTATCAAAAACTCAATAAAGCAATTCCTTCATTCCATTTAGGAGGTTATATGAAACACGTAAAAACTCTCGGAACTGCCTTGATCTTTGGCAGCTTGGCCTTCTCTGGCGCGAGCCTGGCTGGCGGCGCTAGCGGTGAAGCCCTGTCCTACACCTGTGCCGGTTGTCATGGTACTAATGGTGCCAGTACGGGTCCCGCCTCTCCCAGTTTGGCCGGTATGTCAGCTGTCTACCTGGCAGACTCGATGAGAGCCTTTAAATCCGGTGAGCGCGAATCCACCATCATGATGCGAATCGCCAAAGGCTATGACGACGACGATTTTGACAAGATGGGCGCATTCTTCGAGAAGCAGACAATGCACATTGCCGATCAGTCAGCCGGTGGTATGGCAGGCAAGGGTGAGAAACTGCACGAGAAATACTGTGACAAGTGTCATGCCGAAAGCGGTATGGATCCTGAGGATGAAGCAGGCCAGCTGGGCGGTCAGTGGACTGCATACACCGAATACCAGTTGCAAGACGTGATGGACGGTACTCGCGATCCCGGCAAGAAGATGACCAAGGCACTGAAGAAGATGCATAAGAAAGAAGGTGATGCCGGTATCCAGGCACTGCTTGATTACTATGCCAGTAAGAAATAAGAGAGGAACTAACAATGAGTAACAAATTTTCACGTCGTAATTTTGTCAAGGCTGGTGCAGCCGTTGGCGCAGCCTCGTTAGCTGCTGGCTTCTCTCCTTTCGCAATCGGTGGTGCTCACGGTTCCAAGAAAGTGGTCGTTGTCGGTGGTGGTGTTGGCGGTGCGACCGCAGCCAAGTACATCAAGATGATGGACTCTTCCATCGATGTCACCCTGATCGAGGCCAACAAGGATTACTACACCTGCTTCCTGAGTAATGAAGTGCTGGGTGGTGATCGCCAGATGAACACCCTCAAGATCAGCTATGCCGGTCTTAAAGGTCATGGTGTCAAGGTCGTTAATGACATCGTCACCGGTATCGACAGCGGCAAGCAGATGGTCAAGACCAGGGGCGGTGACTCGTTCAAATACGACCGTTGTATCGTCTCTCCGGGCGTCGACTTCAAGTGGGAACTGATCGATGGCTATGATGCTTCAGTCGCTGAGAACACTCCACATGCGTGGAAAGCCGGTCCGCAAACCGTGACCCTGCGTAAGCAACTGGAGTCTATGCGTGACGGCGGTACCGTGATCATCGCACCCCCGCCCAACCCGTTCCGTTGTCCTCCTGGTCCCGGTGAGCGTATCTCCCAGATCGCCCACTACCTGAAGAACAACAAGCCGAAGTCCAAGATCCTGGCGTTCGATCCCAAGAAAGGCTTCTCCAAGAAAGGCCTGTTCGTGGACGGCTGGGCCCGTCACTACGGCTTCGATGCGGGCAGCATGAGTGGTGGTCTGATCGACTATACCCTCCAAGATGGTGTGGTAGCCTATGACGCGAGAACCAAGACCGTTACCACCAAGTCCGGTAACAAAATCAAGGGTGACGTGGTCAATATCATTCCTGCCCAGAAAGCGGGTGCTATTGCCGCTGCCGCTGGTCTGACCAACGCCAAGGGTTGGTGCCCGATCAAAGGCAATACTTTTGAGTCTACCCAGCACAAGAATATCCACGTCATCGGTGACGCTGCGATTGCATCACCACTACCCAAGTCTGGATATGCGGCTAACTCTGAAGGTAAGGTCTGTGCGGCCGCCGTGGTTGCCTTGCTCAATGGCAAGGAAGCACCTCATCCGACTTATGTTAACACCTGCTACAGTATCATCGCACCGAATGATGGTATCTCGGTAGCCATGGTTTACAACTTCGTGGACGGTAAAATCGGTAAGGTCAAGGGCTCCGGTGGTCTGACCCCGAAAGCTTTTGATGCCAAGGCTCGGGCACGCGAACAGCAGTATGCCTACTCCTGGTTTGAAAATATCAAAGCCGATTCCTGGGGTTAAGTTAACTTCAGGTTATGACCAGAAAAGCCCTGCTAATGCAGGGCTTTTTTTTTGCCTGTTTACAGCTAACCTGCGCTAAACAGGTCCTTTATTGACCTACAAATCATGATTTGGACATGGATCCAATCATAATCAGGTAATTTATCGAAATATTTACAAGTTATTGAACCTATCCTATTGTTTAAATTATTTTTATGGAGAGTAAAATTTCTAGATTAATTTGCAATTCAGGGTTTATTCAGCCACTAAATTATTTATTTAATAAAAGGTTTTAAAAAAGACTGTTAATTCAATTTCAGTTTGGCTATTATCGATATGTTGTTTAACACACGGTCAACAACCGTCAACTTAAAACAGGTAAAACAATGAAATCACTTTCTACATTAACCATTGCGGCGGCACTTGTTGTCAGCAGCAATATAGCGATACCCGAAAGCGCTCAGGCGTTCTCGTTCGGGGATTTCGATTTTAATGAAAGCTGGGGAGACAGCTGGGGTAATCGATCTGGTTGGGACCGAGGATATGGACCAGGTTATGGTCCCGGTTATGGTTATCCTCCTCCTCGCAGTGGCTGGGGTGGACCTCGCATGGGCAGCGGCGGTCCAGGTTTCGGTAGCAGTGGTCCGCGCTGGGGTGGCTCCAGTTGGGATGACGGCCCATTCAGTGGCAGCAGCGGTCCACGCTGGGACAACGGCCCTCGTTGGGGACGTACCGGACCGGGTTTCAATATGGGTGACAGAGACTTCCCAATGTTCGGCAACAAGAAGCGTAGTTACCCGCCCCGCGGTTATGGTTACGGCCCCAGGCCATACGGAGGACCACCGCCACAGGGAGCGCCAATGCCACAAGGCGGACCTCCACCTCAGGGTGCTCCTTCAGCGCCGCCAATGGCACCACCTGCTCAGTAAGTTTAATTACTTAGTACCCAAAACAGCCCGTTCCACGGGCTGTTTTTTTGTCCGCAATATCTATCTATCGGCCGCCTGCGTTGACACGGTTGCTGTGACTATCACACTTTTTTCATCAGCATGTTGCAGGTAGAATCTCAGCCTTTTACCGACCCTGTTATTCCATGAAAACATTCAATGACCTGATCAATGATGCCCTGCCCTACATCAAGGAAGTATTTCCCTGGGATCTCGAGGAAAAGCTCGAACAACAACAGAAACCGCTGGTGCTGGATATTCGCGAGCCTGATGAATATGACGCGATGCATATCGAGGGCTCGATGTTTGTGCCGCGGGGCATTCTGGAGCAGGCCTGTGAGTGGGATTACGATGAGACCGTACCAGAACTGGTCACGGCTCGAGACCGGGAAATCGTCGTGGTCTGTCGCTCTGGCACCCGCAGCGTGATGGCTGCCTTTACCATGCACCTGATGGGCTATCAAAATGTGGCCTCGTTAAAAACCGGCGTACGCGGCTGGAATGACTATGAGCAGCCACTGGTGGATAATGCTGGTAACGAGGTGGATATTGATGAGGCCGAGGAATACCTGGCGAACAAGGTACGAGATGATCAGATGAATCCTGATCGTTGAGAAAACTTAATCCACGTCGTAACGCTTGTGCTCGCTACGGCGGCGTCCCGAACGCTGGCTGACCACGCCGACGATTTCCTGGATCCCGTTGAGCTCTATTTCCTCGAAACCAGGCTGACTCGCACGCAGGATGTAACGATCATTTTCGATGAACAACTGGCGAAAGATAAACTCGTCGTTGGGGTTCGCCACCACGTAGCAGCCATTCTTCACTCGCCCGCCCGGGTCGATGACAATAATATGGCCATCTTTGAATTCCGGCAGCATATCATCACCGATCACGCGTAACGCAAAGGGCTCGCTGGCGCCACAACTGGATAACTCTGCATCGAATTGAATTTCTATACTACT
>JASJBV010000049.1 GCA_030066335.1 Gammaproteobacteria bacterium | reverse complement strand
CCTATAATGGGGCTGATCGAGCAGCAGGCGCTGCATCCACGCTGGCTGATCGTCGATGACCTTGCCGACGAACAAAGCGCAGACGAGGTACTCCAGCATCTCGAGAACCATATCGCTGCAACCACCCCGCTTGGCTTGCTGCGGCGCTCACGCATCTGGCGGCCGGATCACCCGGTCGGCGCTGCCGCCATCGCCCTGTTGCCGGCGCAGGCAAGCAATGCCGAGTACCGGGCCTGGATCGAGCAGTGGCTGCCGACCACCAGCGCTGATGACGCAGAACAACTGACCCTGTGGTGCGAGGCGGATATCGGTTACGCGCGCCTGGCCGAACTCCGTACCCTGGTGGAGCTGATGGGATTGTGAGCACTCCGCCGGGCCCTAATACGGTGCTTGCGCAGGCAGTGGTGTTGACTGGTTGATCTTGCTAGACTCGCGCCACCCGAAGCATACAGACTATGTCCGAAACCTTAATTAAAATTCGCAACCTGCACTTCAGCCGGGATCATCTGAAGATCTTCGACGGGGTGAACATGGATATCCGGGCCGGCTCGATCACCGCGGTGATGGGTCCCAGCGGTACCGGCAAGACCACCCTGTTGAAATTGATCGGCGGTCAATTGACCCCGGATGAGGGCGAGGTCATCGTCGACGGCCAGAAAGTGCACCAGTTGAATCGGGCCGAGCTTTACCAGTTGCGCAAGAAAATGGGCATGTTGTTCCAGTCCGGTGCGCTGCTGACCGACCTCAACGTGTTCGACAATATTGCCTTCCCGCTGCGTGAACATACCAACCTGAGTCCATCGCTGATACGCAGCATGGTGTTGCTGAAATTGCAGGCGGTCGGTTTGAGCGGGGCCCACCAGCTGATGCCGTCTGAATTGTCCGGCGGCATGGCACGCCGGGTGGCGCTGGCCAGGGCGCTGGCGCTGGACCCGATGATGATCATGTACGACGAACCCTTTACCGGGCAGGACCCGATTTCACTCGGGGTGCTGGTCAAGCTGATCCAGGACACCAATCAGGCGCTGGGCCTGACCAGTATCCTGGTATCGCATGATGTCGAGGAAACCATGTCGATTGCCGATGATGTGATCATCCTGTCCGATGGCAAGGTGGTGGTCGAGGGTAGCCGCGAAGAAATCGAGCGTTCAGGTTCGGCCTACGTTCGTCAGTTTGTCCACGGTGAGGCGGATGGTCCGGTACCATTCCATTATCCGGGTGAGGCGATCGATGAGCTGTTGCTGAAGGCTGCCAAGTGAAAACCCTGAGCAGAATCCTCACCCGCCTCGGCCGCGGTACGATTTTCCTGGCCAGGACCCTGGCCGCGATCCCGCAACTGTTCGTCCGCTTCGGCCTGGTCACCAAGCAGTTGCATTCGGTCGGGGTGCATACCCTGATCATTATCATCGTCGCCGGCCTGTTTGTCGGTATGGTGCTGGCGCTGCAGCTACACTATACCCTGACCACCTTCGGCGCCGAGGACACCCTGGGGCTGCTGGTCGACCTGGCGCTGGTGCGCGAACTGGGTCCGGTGGTGGCGGCATTGCTGTTTGCCGGGCGCGCCGGTTCCGCCTTGACCGCGGAAATCGGTCTGATGAAGGCCACCGAACAGCTGTCCGGGCTGGAGATGATGGCGGTCGACCCGATCGAACGCATCATCGCGCCACGGTTTTTTGCCGGCTTCCTCGCGCTGCCGCTGCTGGCGGCAATCTTCAGTGCGGTCGGTATCCTCGGCGGCTACATGGTCGGGGTCGATTTACTCGGCGTCGACGCCGGCGCGTTCTGGTCACAGATCCAGGACAAGGTGGATTTCTACGATGATGTGTTGAACGGCATCATCAAGAGTATCGTGTTTGGCTTTATCGTCAGCTGGATCGCGGTATTCGAGGGCTATGATTGTGTGCCGACCTCGGAAGGGGTGGCGCGAGCCACCACGCGCACCGTGGTCAATTCATCGCTGGCGGTACTGGGGATGGATTTTGTCCTGACCGCCATCATGTTTAATTAATGCTAACCGCAACCAGGAAACACTATGTTTAAAAGCATCGAACTCAGCGTGGGCGTCTTCGTCGGTATCGGCCTGGCCGCCCTGTTTATGCTCGCCATGCAGGCCAGCAACCTGGCCAGTCTCAACAATGATGGTTCTTACGAGATCACCGCCCGCTTCGATAACATCGGCGGGCTCAAGGTGCGCTCCGCGGTCAAGGTGTCGGGAGTCAAGGTCGGCGAGGTTTCCGCGATCGATTACGATACCGAGATGTTCGAGGCGGTAGTGACGATGCAGGTGGATGACCAATACCAGCAGTTCCCGCGCGATACTATCGCCAGTATCTTCACCTCCGGTCTGCTCGGCGAACAATATGTCAGCCTGGAGCCGGGTGGGGATGAAAAACTGCTGGGCAACCAGTCGGAGATCCGGCATACCCAATCGGCGATGGTGCTCGAGCAGCTGATCGGCCAGTTTATTTTCAACCAGGGGTCGGATAAAAAAGATGACAACAGTCCCTTCTAAAATCATAGCCCTGCTGCTGGTCAGCCTGGCCTGGTCCCCGGCCTGGTCGACGAGCACGCTGAACCTGCAACAGGCGATCGACATGGCCCTGAGCGCCGATCCGCGGATCGATGAAAAACGGGCCTTTGTGCGCAAGGCCGAGGGCCTGTTGGCCGAAGCCGAGGGTTCCGGCGGACTGCGTTACGGGATGACCACCTTCCTCGCGGTGACCACCGGCCTGGATGGCGGTTTTTATGAAAATGGTGAGACCAGTTGCAGCAGCAACTGTACCCCGCGCGATGATGCCTATGATTTTGATGACGGCCTGTCGTTATGGACCTCGTTCACCTTCAGCATCATCAAGCCGCTGGCGACCTTCGGCCAGTTGGAGAATTACCAGGAAGCGGCGCGTCAGAATATCGCAGTCAAACAACAGGACATCACGCTGCAGCAGGAGGAGATCAAGCTGGATGTGGTGCGGGCTTATTACGGTTACCTGGCGGCACGTGACAGCCGTTACCTGCTGGAAGATACCCTGAAGCGTTTGAATTCGGCGCTGGAGCTGGTCAGCGGGTGGCTGGAAGACGATGAAGGCAAGGCCAAGCTCGCCGACAAGTTCGCGCTGGAAGCTGGCGTCGGCCTGGTCAACCGTTACCTGGCCGATGCTCGCGGCCTGGAAGAAATTGCCCTGGAAGGGCTCAAGTTACTGACCGGGATCGATCGAGCAGAGGAGATCGAGCTGGAAGACCGGCGCCTGCGCGCGGTCGCGTTACCGAGTGAAACTCTGGATGAATGGATCGAACTCGCGCTGGCACAACGGGTCGAATTCAAACAGGTGGAAGCCGGCCTGGCGGCCCGGCGGGCCCTGGTCGAGGCCAAGCGCGCTGAAAAGAAACCGGTGATCTTTGCCGGTGTCGCCGGTTCCGCGGCCTATTCACCCGGGCGCGACAGCCTGGAAAACCCGCATATCTATGATCCGTTCAATTATGCGGGGGTGTCACCGATGGTCGGCCTGCGCTGGCAATGGGAGTCCGGTGCGCAACCGGCCCGGGTGGAGCAGGAACAGGCGGAACTCGATGCGCTGCTGCACAAGGCCTCGTTCGCGCGCAAAGGCATCCCGTTCCAGGTCGCCGAGCAGTATCACACGGTACAGTCGAAACACGAGGCAATGCTGGCGATGAAGGATAGTGCGCAATCGGCCCGGCGCTGGATGATTGCGGCCTATACCGACTTCGAGGCCGGTCTGGAAGAGCCAGAGAAAATCCTGACCGCGATGCAGGCCTATGTACTGGCGTATGCAGACTATGTGCGCATAACCTATGATTACAATAATCATGTAGCGAAATTGAACAGCGTAAGCGGAGTTTACGAATGAGCTTTAACATAACAACAAACCTTCTTGTTAAAGGGGCAGCACTGGCATTAACCATGTTGCTTTGGCAACCGTTGGCGGCAGCAGAATCCGATCCGCAACAGCTGATCCGGGTGACCGCGGATGAAGTGCTGGCAACGATCAAGCAACGCCAGGATGAATTCCAGGAAGATCCAGCCAAGATGTATGCGATGGTGGATGAGAAGGTGCTGCCGCATTTCGATTTCAACCGGATGACCGACCTGGCCCTCGGCCGTTACAAGCGCAAGGTATCGGGTGACCAGAAACCGAAACTGGTCAATGAATTCCGGAACCTGCTGGTACGAACCTACGGCAAGGCGCTGCTGGCCTACAACGATCAACAGATCATCTACCTGCCGATGCGCGGCTCGATCCAGGCAGGAGAGGTGACCATCCGTACCGAGATCGAGCAGCAGGGTGGGTTCCCGATTCCGCTGAACTACGAGTTGTACAAGAAAGACAGCGACTGGAAGGTTTACGATATCAGCGTGGATAACATCAGCCTGGTGACCAATTATCGCTCCAGTTTCGCCCGCGAGATCAAGGCCAATGGTATCGACGGCCTGATCAAGACCCTGCAGGACCGCAACAGCGAAGAAAGTTAGTCAGGTGAGCGTAGAAGTATCCTTCGATAGCAGCAACAACTACATCCAGGTCAAGGGCGAACTGACCTCGGCCACGGTGATGCAGGCCTTGTCGCAGTTCTCCCGTGAATGCAAGGCGCTGCCCAACTGGGTGATCGATTTCACCCGCGTCACCCGGGTCGACAGCGCGGCCCTGGCCTTGTTGATCGAACTCAAGCGCAACGCGCAGAACAAGAACAAGACCATCTCCTTTATCTACCTGCCGCCGGCCCTGCTCAAGATCGCCAGCCTGAGCCAGGTCGAAGAACTGCTCAACGAAAAAGCTGCCTGACTCAGCTGAAACTCAAATCTGCAGGCCAGTGTATATAAGGTATGTCGGGGTTTGGCGAGTGCAGCATAAAAATGTATACGCCCGGTAATATCCTTGCTTTGGGCTGAATCACCAAGCTGGAATGGCATCTCGATTGAGCCCGGCTAAACAAAGTTATAACCTAGCCCATAACTTCGCTTTTCATTTTTGGCAGGCAGGGTAAACAATGAATAAATCCATATTCCTATTCACCATCGGCTTGGTAATAAGCGCCTGTACCCTAACGCCCAAGGATGATATCCAGGTCACATCGGACATAGACCCGAAGATTAACTTTAGCGGTTACAAAACTTATGAATGGCTGGGTTCCCTGGGGATGTTTAATGATCCTGCAGGTAAATGGAAAGCGGTCGATTTTGATATGGATTCCGAAATAGCCATCCTTATCGATCGCGAACTTGGCAAGCGGGGAATCGAGGAGAGCATGGCAGATGCCGACCTGTTGGTGATGTACCTGGCCGGTATCGATATGGAGGCATTGCAGGCAAAAACCGATCCACAAACCCAATTGAAAACAATACAGAATGTACCCCAGGGTGGCCTGGTGATTGCGTTGATCGATGCCAGGTCCGGTTTTGTGATCTGGGTAGGCACCGCAACGGCACAGATTAGAAACCTGCCATCGGAACAGGTGCAGCAGAGGTTGGATTACGCCGTCACCCAGATGATTAAACAAATACCCAAATCAAAATAGTTAGAATAATAGAATATTCACCTGGCAAAACCGGTTCGATTCCTGTTCGGTCATATTTTCGAGTAGACCATACTGAATATCGCAATGTATCAAAAACTCATTCTCCTTCTCAGCATTACCATCCTGCTGACCGCCTGTGCCACTCTACCGGATAACAATAATAGACAGACTTCATTCGCTTTCACTGATACCGCTGATACCCGATTGGGTCAGGACATTGCCGGGTTTGAGGCTCGCTACCCCGGCCAGGATGGATTTTTATTGCTGGTTAACGGACTCGATGCCTTTGTGGCTCGCGCCGGTCTGACAAGGGCGGCGGAGCGCAGTCTCGATGTTCAGTATTATCTCTACCATGATGATCTGGTCGGGCGCCTGTTCTCCGCGCTGTTGTGGGAGGCTGCCGAACGCGGGGTTCGGGTGCGCCTGCTGGTCGATGACATGGACCTTGCCAATCGTGACCAGGAGGTGTTGATGTTCGATGCGCACCCGAATATCGAGGTGCGTATCTTTAATCCCTTCAGTCGTAAGGTCGGGCGGCTACCGCAATATGTCAGTCGGTTTGGCTCGGTGACCCGGCGCATGCATAACAAATCATTCACTGCCGATAATGCGATTACCATTGTCGGCGGGCGCAATATTGGTGACGAGTACTTCGACGCCGATCCGGTACTGACCTTCGCCGACCTGGATATCATGGCCGGTGGCCCGGTGGCGGCCGAGGTTTCGGCATCGTTCGACCGCTATTGGAATAGTAAGCTGGCATATCCGGCAGCAACGTTGATAAAAGCCGAGCTCAGTGAAGCCGAGCGGCTTTCGATCAGGGATAACATGCTGGCGGCTTTACAATCCGAGCAGGCCAGTCAATATATGCAATCGCTCAGGGATTCAGACTTGGCGCAGAGTATTCGCAACGCGAAAATCGAGTTCATCACCGGCCAAGCCACCGTGGTTGCCGATGATCCTGACAAGATCCTGGCCGCGCGGGACGAGGAAAGCCTGCAATTACGATCTCAACTGGGACCTTACTTCAATCAGATTGAGAGTGACCTGATTGTCATCTCGCCTTATTTCGTGCCCGGTAAGATTGGGGTGGAGTTCTTCAAGTCCCTTGTCGAGCGTGGCGTGCGGGTGCGGATTCTGACCAACTCGCTGGCATCGAATGATGTCAGCCTGGTCCATGTGGGCTACAGCCGCTATCGCAAGGCATTGTTACGCCATGGGGTCGAGCTGTTCGAGTTGAACAATTATCAGGATTTAGCGGTTAACCGAAAGCGAAGCCGATTGGGCAGCAGTTCGCAAGCCAGCCTGCATGCAAAAACCTTTATCCTCGATCAGCAGCGGGTGTTCATTGGCTCGCTGAACCTCGATCCGCGTTCATTTTTAGAGAATACCGAGATCGGCCTGGTGATCGACTCAGAGCGGCTGGCCAAATCGATGGTCCTGGGTATGGTAGATATCCTTGAGGAGAGGACTTTTAAGCTCAACCTCGAGACCAATCCAGATGGAACAGAAAACCTGCGCTGGCAAGGTTATGAGGAGGGCAGGTCGGTTAGCTATGACAAAGACCCATATACCGGTTTCTGGGAACGCTTCTGGCTGGGATTCTTTCGATTATTGCCGATCGAGTCGCAACTGTAAGTTCGACCCATTCCCGTCAATGCTGGCATTGGCGGGCGATAAAATTAGATCAAGGCTATGACTCACTTTTATCCAGCCATTCTGCTACAATTCGCCGCCTTGTAAATGCGAATATGAGTTGTTTTCGGCTTCATGAATAAACTGATCATCACTGGTGGTTCACCGATCTCGGGCACGATTCGTGCGTCGGGCTCGAAGAATGCGGTATTACCGATCCTTGCCGGCACCCTGCTGGCGGATGGTCCGGTGGTGGTCAGGAACGTGCCGCATCTGCATGATGTGACCACTACCATGGAGCTGCTGGGGCGGATGGGCGTGGCGATCACGATCGGCGAGAAGATGAGTATCGAGGTCGACCCCAGCTACCTGGAAAACACCTTTGCCCCCTATGAACTGGTCAAGACCATGCGCGCGTCGATCCTGGTATTGGGGCCGCTGCTCGCGCGCTATGGCACCGCCGAGGTCAGCCTGCCCGGTGGCTGTGCGATCGGTGCGCGACCGGTCAACCTGCACCTGGCCGGACTGGAAGCGATGGGTGCCGAAATCAGGGTCGACGAGGGTTATGTCAAGGCCCGCGCCAAGCGCCTGAAGGGAGCCCGCATCGTCATGGACCAGGTCACCGTGACCGGTACCGAAAACCTGATGATGGCGGCTGCGCTGGCCGACGGCACCACGGTCATCGAGAATGCCGCGCGGGAACCGGAAGTGGTCGACCTGGCTGATTTCATCAATGCGATGGGCGGCAAGGTCAGCGGCGCCGGTACCGACACCATCACCATCGAGGGGGTGGAAAATCTGAAAGGCTGCGACTACTCGGTCTTACCCGACCGGATCGAGACCGGCACCTACCTGGTGGCGGCAGCGATTACCGGCGGCAAGGTGCTGATCAAGGACACCGACCCGAAGCTGCTGGATGCAGTGCTGGCCAAGCTGGAAGAGGCCGGGGCGATTATCGATACCGGCGATGACTGGATCGAGCTCGACATGGAAGGGCGCAAGCCCAAGGCGGTGAATATCCGCACCGCGCCCTATCCGGCGTTCCCGACCGACATGCAGGCCCAGTTCTGTGCGCTGAATGCAGTGGCCGCGGGCACCGGCTCGATCACCGAGACCGTGTTCGAAAACCGCTTCATGCACATCCAGGAAATCGTGAGGATGGGCGCCAATGTCCACCTCGAGGGCAATACCGCGATTATCGAGGGCGTACAAATCCTCAACGGGGCGCCGGTGATGGCGACCGACCTGCGCGCCTCGGCCAGCCTGATCCTGGCCGGTCTGGTGGCCGAGGGTGAGACCGTGGTCGACCGGATTTATCATATCGATCGTGGCTATGACCACATCGAAGAGAAGCTGGCCTGCCTGGGTGCACGCATTCGCCGAACAACCGATTAACAGGGCCTGTTATAAACATGTCAGATTTAATTACCATCGCCCTGGCCAAGGGGCGCATCCTCAAGGAAACCCTGCCGTTGCTGGAGCAGGCCGGGATCACTCCGCAGGATGACCTGGACAAGAGCCGCAAGCTGATCTTCAACACCAATCACGCCAATATCAACCTGGTGCTGATCCGTTCCGCCGATGTACCGACCTATGTCCAGTACGGCGCTGCCGACATGGGCATCGCCGGCAAGGATGTGCTACTGGAGCATGGCGGCGAAGGCCTGTATGAATGGGTGGACCTGCATATTGCACCCTGCAAGCTGATGACCGCGGGCTTTGCCGACAAACCGCTGCCGTCCGGGCGCCTCAAGGTGGCGACCAAGTACACATCCATCACCAAGCAGTATTTTCTCGAGCAGCGCCGCCAGGTCGAGCTGATCAAGCTGTATGGCTCGATGGAGCTGGCGCCGCTGGTGGGCCTGGCCGATATGATCGTCGACCTGGTCGATACCGGCAATACGCTGAAGGCCAACGGCCTGGTGCCGATGGATTTCATTATGGATATCAGTTCCCGCCTGATCGTCAACCGCGCCTCGCTGAAGATGAAGAACCGGGCGATCAAACAGGTAATCGACAAGATCGAGCAGGCGGTCTCCGAACCCGCTGACGACCTAAAACAGAACAGGGTCTTATTATGAGCGTTGAAATCAAGCAGTTGAACAGCCTGGACGTGGATTTCTGGGAGCAGATGGAAAAACTGCTGGCCTGGGAAGCGGTATCCGATAACCAGGTCTTTAACACGGTCAGCGAAATTATCGACAGCGTGCGCCAGTACGGTGATTCCGCGGTCATCGAACTGACCCAGCGGTTCGATGGCCTGCATGCCGAGGATATGACCGACCTGGAAATGCCGACTA
>JASJBV010000056.1 GCA_030066335.1 Gammaproteobacteria bacterium | reverse complement strand
CGTTACGTTACCTGGTCAGTCTGCCGGCGCAATCCGGTGCCTGGGTCACCGAATGGTTCAAGACCCACAATCGCCTGGTCGATGAAAACCGTTACCTGATCGATGAAAAACGCCTGCTCACCGCACGCCTGCAGAAAATGAACGTGCTGCTGGAGGAAAACACCCGCCTGCGTAACCTGCTGGGATCGGCGCGCAAACTCAGTGACGAGGTCATCGTCGCGGAACTGTTGTCGGTCGACCAGAATCCCTATCGCCAGTTGATCGAGTTGAACAAGGGGACCCTGGATGGGCTGGTCGACGGTCAGGCGGTCATCGATGACTATGGCGTCATGGGGCAGATCATCCATAGTACCCCGAATTCCTCCACGGTGATGCTGATCTCCGACCCCGAACATGCGATACCGGTACAGTTCGTCCGCAGTGGTCTGCGCTCGGTGGCCTTCGGCAACGGCAATACCGATCAGCTCGAGTTACGCTTCCTGCCGGCAACCGCCAATATCGAAGTAGGTGACCAGTTGGTGACATCCGGCCTGGGTGGACGTTTTCCATCCGATTACCCGGTCGCCGGCATTGTCAGTATCAGTCATGACAAGACCCATGGTTTCAAGTCGGCGCTGGCCCGCCCGCTGGCAAGGCTGGATAGCAGTCGTGAGGTACTGGTGATCAAACCGCGCGAGAAAACTCCGCCCCCCTCATGATCCAGTTCAATTTCCTGGTCATCCCCCTGTCCCTGGTTATCGGTCTTACCCTGTTGATCCTGCCGCTGCCGGAATGGGCCAAGATCTACCGGCCGGACTGGGTGGCCTTGTTCCTGATCTACTGGAGTATGGCGCTGCCGAAACGAGTGGGACTGTTATTCGCGTTTTTTACCGGCTTGTTCGTCGACGTGTCCCAGGGCACCCTGCTGGGCCAGCATAGCCTGGCCCTGGTCGTGATCATTTTTATCAATCTCAACCTGCATCAGCGCATTCGCGTGATGTCGCTCGGTGGCCAGGCGATGTACGTGTTCTTCCTGCTGTTGATCAACCAGCTGATCGTGGTGTGGATCGAAGGCATGCTGCAACGTAATCCACCGGTGATGGCATTTTTCGGTCCGGCCCTGACCGGCATGGCGATCTGGCCGTGGGTGTTTATCCTGTTACGGGATATACGCCGCAAAGCCCAACTAAGCTAAGGCTCTCAATATACAAATGAATTTCCATTACATCGAATCCAACCTGGCGTTGGCCGAGTTCTGCGCCAGCATCGCCGATTGCCAACTATGCGCGATCGATACCGAGTTCGTCCGCGAAAAGACCTATTACCCGTTGCTGGCCCTGATCCAGATCGCCACCGAGACCGAGCAGGCCTGTATCGATCCGCTCGAGATCGATGACTTTTCCCCGCTGTTGCAGATCTTTCGTAACCGGGACATGGTCAAGATCCTGCACTCACCAAGCCAGGACCTGGAGCTGTTCTATCATAATTTCGCCGAGCTGCCCGAGCCGGTGTTCGATACCCAGCTGGCGGCAGCGGTGTTGGGTTATGCCAACCAGATCGGCTATGCCGACCTGGTCAACCGCATCTGCAAGGTCCAGCTGGAAAAGAAATACACCCGCACCGACTGGAGCCGAAGGCCGTTATCCGAGGGTGAACTGGATTACGCCATGGATGACGTACGCTATCTGTTAAAGATGTACCAGGAGCTGACCGCGCAATTGCAACGACGTGGCCGCGAGGCCTGGATCGAATCGGATCTGCGTAACATGTCCGATCCACAGAATTACCAGGTCGATTTCGCCAATCTGTGGAAGAAGCTGCGCGGGGTGATGAAACTCAAAGGTTCTGCGCTGAACGTCGCCGACCAGCTGTGCCGCTGGCGCGAACAGGTGGCGATCGACAAGAATCGTCCGCGACGCTGGATCATGAAGGATGAAGACATCATCGATATCGCCCGCTTCAAGCCCGGTTCATTGAAAGACCTGCGCCAGATCGGGGCACTGAGTGCCGATTACATCAAGAAAAATGGTGAATCAATCCTGCAGGTACTGGAGCAGGCGCTGGCGATGGATTCGTCGCAGTATCCAAAGCATGATGAATTCACCCGGCTGGATAACCGACAGCAGGCGGTCGCCGATTGCCTGATGGCCATAGCCAAGGACATCGCCGAGCGCAACCAGATCGCGCTTTCCTCGGTGCTGAGCAAGAAAGATATCGATAAGTTGGTCGCCGGCAACCAGAACAACAAGCTGATGCAGGGCTGGCGTTACGAAATGCTCGGCCAGCAGCTATCCCGTTTCATCGACGGTGAGCTGGCGGTGTCCTGCACGAATGGTAAACTGGAGTTGAAAGACTAGCCTAAAGCGCGCTTAACCGGGCGATCCGACAATCGCCAGCAGCACCCCGGCGGCGACCGCGGAACCGATAACCCCGGCCACGTTGGGACCCATCGCATGCATCAGCAGGAAGTTCTGCGGATTGGCTTCCATTCCCATCTTGTTGGCGACCCGCGCCGCCATCGGTACCGCCGATACCCCGGCCGCACCAATCAATGGATTCACCTCGCCCTTGGTCACCCGGTACATGATCTTGCCCATGATGATGCCGGCCGCGGTGCCGATGGAGAAGGCGAAGATGCCCAGGGTCAGGATGCCGAGGGTTTCACCGGTCAGGAACTTGTCGGCGGACAGCTTGGAGCCGACTGACAGGCCGAGGAAGATGGTGACAATATTGATCAACTCGTTCTGCGCGGTATTGCTCAGGCGTTCCACCACGCCGGATTCCTTGAGCAGGTTACCGAAACACAGCATGCCGACCAGCGGGGTGGCCGCGGGCAACAACAGGATGGTGACGAACAGCAGGGTCAGCGGGAAGATGATCTTTTCCGCCTTGGACACATGGCGCAGCTGCTTCATGCTGGTCTGGCGTTCTTCCTCGGTGGTCAGTAGCTTCATGATCGGTGGCTGGATCAGCGGCACCAGCGCCATGTAGGAATAGGCGGCCACCGCAATCGCGCCAAGCAGGTCGGGCGCCAGTCTCGAGGCGAGAAAGATCGCGGTCGGGCCATCGGCACCACCGATGATCGCAATCGCCGAGGCATCGGCCAGGCTGAACTCGATTCCCGGAATGATGTTCATCAGGATCGCACCGAACAGGGTACAGAAGATGCCGAACTGGGCCGCGGCACCGAGGATCATCAGGCTAGGCCGCGCCAGCAGCGGGCCGAAATCGGTCATCGCACCGACTCCCATGAAGATCAACAATGGGAAGATGCCGGTTTCTATCCCCATGTTGTAGAGAATACCGAGCAGACCTTCGGGGCCGCTGATCTCGGCCACCGGGATATTGGCGAGAATGCCGCCGAAGCCGATCGGGATCAGCAGTAGCGGTTCGAAGCCTTTCCTGATGGCGAGGAAGATCAGGCCACAGCCGATGGCGATCATCCCCAGCTGGCCAAGGGTGAAGTTATACAGCCCGGTGGATTCCCACAGTTGCAGTAAACCGCTTTCCATCGATGCGCCCTATACCATCGTGATCAGTGGCTGGTTGACCGTGATTGCCTCGGTCTTTTGCACATGAATCGCCTGCACGGTACCGGCCTGGTCAGCGCGAATCTCGGTTTCCATCTTCATCGCCTCGATGATCATCAGGGTCTGACCTTCGCTGATGGTTTCACCCTCACCGACCAGGATGTCGATGACGGTACCCGCCATCGGTGCCACCACGTCCCTGCCCGCGCCACCGGCAGGCGCCGCGGCTGCAACCGGGGCCGCAGCCGGCTGAACCTGGGTGACCTGGCCACCCGGGGCCACCACCACGTCGTAACTGGTGCCGTTGACGCTGACCGAGAATTGTTCGGGGCCGCCGGCGGCTGCGGCTGCCGGAGCCGGCGCAGTGGCTGGCTCGGGTTCGCTGCCAGGTACCGGTTCGAATGCATCCGGGTTGTTGCGATTCTTCAGGAAGTTGAGACCGACCTGGGGGAACTGGGCATAGATCAACACGTCATCGATTTCGTGTTCACCGGGGACCAGGTTCTCTTCCTTGGCCAGCTTGCGAAATTCCTCGGTCAGCTTGTCCATCTCCGGTTCGATCTTATCGGCGGGACGACAGGTGATGACCTCGCCGCCATCCTCGAGTACGCGTTTTTGCAGGTCCTCGTTGACCGGCGCAGCTGGCGCGCCATATTCACCACGCAGGACGCCGGCGGTTTCCTTGGTGATGGTCTTGTAGCGTTCGCCGGACAAGACATTGATGACGGCCTGGGTACCGACAATCTGAGAAGTCGGGGTCACCAGCGGGATATAACCCAGATCCTCGCGTACGGCGGGAATTTCGCTGAGTACCTCGTCCAGGCGGTCGCTGGCGCCCTGGTCTCGTAACTGGCTCTCCAGGTTGGTCAGCATACCGCCGGGTACCTGGGCCACCAGGATGCGCGAATCGACGCCCTTCAGCGCGCCCTCGAACTTGGCATATTTCTTCCGGACCTCGCGGAAATAGGCCGCGATCTCTTCCAGTTTGTGGATATCCAGGCCGCTGTCGTATTCGGTGTCCTGGAACATCGCCACCATCGATTCGGTGGGTGAATGACCATAGGTCATGCTCATGCTGGAGATCGAGGTATCGATGACGTCGGCCCCGGCTTCCACCGATTTGAACAGGGTGGCGGTGGACAGACCGGTAGTGGCATGACTATGCACCGCAATCGGCAAGTCGGTACTTTGCTTGATCCTGGTAATCAGCTCGAAGGCGGCATAAGGTGTCAGCAGACCGGCCATGTCCTTGATCGCCAGCGAGTGACAGCCCATGTCCTCGATCTTCTTCGCCATGTCCAGCCATTTGTCCAGGGTGTGCACCGGGCTCAGGGTATAGGAAATCGTGCCCTGGGCGTGTTTGTCGACGGCTATCGTGGCTTTGACCGCGGTTTCCAGGTTGCGCGTGTCATTCATCGCATCGAAGATGCGGAACACGTCCATGCCGTTGGCCGCGCAGCGCTCGACAAACTTCTCGATCACGTCATCGGCGTAATGGCGGTAACCTAATCCATTCTGCCCGCGCAGCAGCATCTGCTGACGGGTATTCGGCATCGCCGCCTTGAGCTGGCGCAGGCGTTCCCAGGGATCTTCACCGAGAAAACGGATACAGGCATCGAAGGTAGCGCCGCCCCAGGTCTCCAATGACCAGAAACCGATCTGATCCAGTTGTTCGGCGATCGGTAGCATATCCTCGATACGCATACGGGTTGCAAACAGGGACTGGTGACCATCGCGCAGGACGTTATCGGTTATTTGAATCGGTTTGCTCATGGTGATCTTCCGGGTGAAATCTTGATTTATTTTTCAGAGTGCCTTTTCTTGTAGGCACTGATGGCGCTGCTGATCACGGCCACCAGTTGGCTGTCATTAGCGGCGGCAACCTGGTTGGCAGGCGTGCGGGGTTTGACCGGCGCGCTGACATGGGGTGGCTCGTCTTCATACCTGGCCAGGAATTTACTGCTGAAAGAAATCAAAAAAATCAGCATGGTCAGAATGATAAAAACCGTTCCCATGCCGAGTAACAGCAGTTGTACGCTCTCAACAATCAGAGGTTGTAATTGTTCCATGGCCAAAACTGAGGTATTGATTTATCGTTAGCTGCGGGGCAACATAATCGAATGATTGCTGCATAGCAACATTTTTTATAAGGTAACTTGGCTATTCTACCTCAATTGAGGTCGCAGCCATAGTTAAAAAACGACGCAGAACAAGCGTTTGGGAGAACCGGGAAGGCCCCAGTGAGACGGGCGATCCCGGCAAAAATAATGCTAATATTCACTATTGATATTACAAATCTTAGGAGTGATGGGTTAAGGTATTTACCGGGCGGATGCTCGGTTAATATGGTCCGTCCCAGAATAATAGCTAAGGAAAATATTGTCAGCCTGACAACGAGATAAGTGAAACCAATCAAGAGGATAACTAACCATGACAGAAGAAATCTATCCGGTACCTGAAGCCTTTGCCGCGCAGGCCAATATCACGCAAGACGATTACGAGACCATGTATCGTCAGTCCCTGGATGACCCGGATACCTTCTGGTCCGAGCAGGCGGAACAATACCTGACCTGGTCAAAAAAATGGGACAAGGTCCAGGAATGGAGTTTCGATAAAGTCGACCTCGGTATCAAGTGGTTCCTGGGTGGTCAGCTGAACGTCTCCTACAACTGTCTCGACCGTCATCTGGATACCCGCGGAGACCAGGTCGCCATCCTTTGGGAAGGCGATGATCCCAGTGAAGACAAGAAAATTACCTACCGCGAAATGCATGCCGATGTCTGCAAATTCGCCAATGTATTGAAAGATCGCGGTGTCAAAAAAGGTGACAGAGTCTCGATTTACATGCCGATGATTCCGGAAGCCGCGGTCGCGATGCTGGCCTGTACCCGCATCGGTGCGGTGCACTCCATCGTGTTCAGTGCATTCTCGCCGGATGCCCTGGCCAGCCGGATTCTCGATTCTGACTGTAAGTGCCTGATCACTGCCGACCAGTCGATTCGTACCGGCAAGGCGCTGCCACTTAAGGCCAATGCCGACAAGGCGCTGGAGCAGTGCCCGCATGTGCATACATCGATCGTCGTCAAGCGTGGCGGTGGCGAGGTGGCATGGCAGGATGGCCGTGATATCTGGTATCACGAGGCGCTGGCCGATGCCAGCGACGTTTGCGAACCCGAGCCGATGGATGCCGACGATCCATTGTTCATTCTTTATACCTCGGGCTCCACCGGCAAGCCGAAAGGCGTGCTGCACAGCACCGCCGGTTACCTGCTGCAGGCGGCGATGACCCACAAGCTGGTATTCGATTACAAGGATGGCGAGGTCTACTGGTGTACCGCCGATATCGGTTGGGTCACCGGTCACAGCTACATCGTTTATGGGCCGCTGTGCAATGGCGCGATCAGCCTGATGTTCGAGGGTGTGCCGACCTATCCCGATGCCGGGCGATTCTGGCAGGTCTGCGACAAGCATAACGTGGCAAGCTTTTATACCGCACCGACCGCGATCCGGGCGTTGATGGCGGTTGGCGATGAGCCGGTCACCAGCACCTCGCGCAGCAGCCTGCGTCTGCTCGGTACGGTCGGCGAGCCAATCAACCCGGAAGCCTGGGACTGGTACTATCGTACGGTCGGTGATTCACGCTGCCCGATCGTCGATACCTGGTGGCAGACCGAGACCGGTGCTCACCTGTTGACTCCGCTGCCAGGCGCGACCCCGCTCAAGCCCGGTTCCGCGACCAACCCGTTCTTTGGGGTAGAGCCGGTATTGCTCGATGACCAGGGTAACGAGATCGAGGGTAACCCGGCCGAGGGTAACCTGGCGATGAAACGTCCGTGGCCGTCGATGATGCGCACCGTCTACGGTGATCATGATCGTTTCTACGAAACCTATTTCTCGATGTACAAGGGCTATTACTTCACCGGTGACGGCGCGAAACGCGACGAAGACGGCTATTACTGGATCACCGGCCGCGTCGATGACGTGCTTAACGTTTCCGGTCACCGCCTGGGTACCGCCGAAATCGAATCCGGCCTGGTCCTGCACGACAAGGTCGCCGAGGCCGCGGTGGTCGGTTATCCGCATGACATCACCGGGCAGGGCATTTATGCCTATGTCACCCTGATGGCGGGAGAAGAGCCGAGCGATGAGCTGAAAGGTGAACTGGTCGCATTGGTGCGCAAGGAAATCGGACCGATCGCCAAGATCAATATCATCCAGTGGGCGCCGGGCCTGCCGAAGACCCGCTCCGGTAAGATCATGCGCCGGATCCTGCGCAAGATCGCCGCCAACGAACTGGATAATCTCGGTGATACCTCGACCCTGGCCGATCCATCGGTGGTGGATAACCTGATCGAGAATCGTGAAAACCGTTAACTATTAGATTGAACCACGAACGCCTACAGGGATGTAGGTGGGTAGGGCAATGCAGGAGCAATTGCCGAGGACACGAAGTTCACGAAGGTTATTAATGCCATGGCATGGGGATATGAGATCCTATGCCGTGCTGTCGTAATACCGGGCTTGACCCGGTATCCATTGAGCCCATTACACGATCAGCAATACTGGCGTCGTTATCAATGGATACCCGCCTTCGCGGGTATGACGAGAGACTGAATTAGGTAGACAAGTTCTACTTATAAGCTCGCATTTGACTAGAAAATCTTCGTGCTCTTCGTGTCCTTCGTGGTAAATATTTTTTCTCAATGCAGGAATTTACATGACGACTTTTGCCTTTGATGTTTATGGCACCCTGATCAACACCTATGGCATGGTGGATCTGTTGCAACGTTATATCGGTGAAGACAAGGCGATGCCGTTTGCGACGCTGTGGCGTGACAAGCAGCTGGAATATTCCTTCCGCCGCAGCATGATGGATCGCTATGAGCCGTTCTATACCTGCACCTCGAATTCACTGGATTACTGTATCGAGGCGTTCGACGTCAACATGACCGCCGATCAGCGCTTCAGCCTGATCAAGCGCTACCAGACGCTGCCGGTCTACAAGGATGTGATCGGCTGCCTGAGCTCGATCAGTGAGCGCAGCGATTTCAATATCTATGCCCTGACCAATGGTCCGCATGAAGATATCGAGCGCCTGTTCGAGGATGTGGCGATCCGCCAGTACTTCAAGGATATCGTCAGTGTCGATGAGATCGGCAAGTACAAACCCGATCGCGCGGTTTACTCGCATTTCCTGAAACGCAGCGGCGCCAGTGCCGAAGACAGTTACCTGGTGTCAGGTAACGCCTTCGATGTGATCGGCGCCAGCAGCTATGGCATGAAAAGCATTTTTATCCGTCGCACCAAGCAGCAGATCATGGACCCCTGGGGTGGCAAGCCCACCCATACCATTCAATCGCTGGCAGAACTCGAAGGCCTGTTCGAACGCCGCACTTCGAATTGAATTACTGCGGAATCCTGACGATGGTGCGGCCGCGGACCTGACCCTTCAGAATTGCTGCCGCGGCATCCGGCAGTTCATCGAAACCGATTTCTGTGGACAGGGATTCCAATAGCTCCTTGTCGAGGTCGGCATCCAGTCGCTGCCAGGCGATCAGGCGCCGCTCCATCGGGCACATCACCGAGTCGATGCCGTACAGGGTCACCCCGCGCAGGATAAACGGTGCCACAGTGGTGGGCAGTTCCATCGACTCGGCGAGGCCGCAGGCCGAGACCGCGCCGCCCCGGCTGATCTGGCTCAACACGTTGGCCAGGGTGTTGCCGCCGGCGACATCCACGGCGCCGGCCCA
>JASJBV010000055.1 GCA_030066335.1 Gammaproteobacteria bacterium | reverse complement strand
CTGCGCCAGATCGAGGTATTCTTTTCAAAAGCGGTTATCAGGTTCCCCGGCATGTCGGATCTGGGGAGTTTTTGCTCGATGCGACCGGCCCAGAATTTACGGTTGAACACATGGATGCCAAAAACCAGTAAAAATATCGCGGACAGGCTCAATAAACCGGTCAAAGGATTGTTTTGATAGGCTTCCATCAAAACCGAGGGTTTCATATAAGGCCAGGCATCATTCGCCGTGATCAGGTAAATCGATGCTGCCAGCAGAATCGCGTACAACACCGCATCACTGATCAATACCCGCGAACTCCATTTGCGGATAGCCAGGGTTAGCGCCGGTACCACCTTCATCTCGATATCGTTGGCGGTTTTTTCCAACGCCCCGATGATGCGATAGGCTCTTTCGGTTTCCACCTGTTGCATGCGTTCATAAATCGCATCTAAATCAGCATCTTTCTTTGACTTGAAACGAGCCTGCAACTGATCGTCGTTGATACTGATGGCTGACTCCTCGTCATAGATCATGTAGAACTTGCCGGCGGTCAAACCGCTCTGGGACAGGGCACGCTGCCAGGCCGCCACGACCTCTTCTGGATTGTCTTCTTTGGCGGAGGTATCGATCTGATTCAGGATATAGAGAAATTTGCTGGAGTCAGTACGCTGAATAGTCTTGGTCACTAGGTGTTCCAGGGTATCCTTCATCGCTCCCGGTTCCGGGTGCCTGGCATCGAAAAACACCAGTACCAGGTCTGACAGGTCGATGATATGGTCGGTAATCCGCAACGTCGAAGTACGCTGGGCATCGGCGTCAAACCCCGGAGAATCAATAATAATCTTACCCTTGACCGGCTCGGTGGGAGAAGTTTTCAATTGCAGATAGGCGTTGACCCTCTCACCCTCGCCGGGCGCCACTTTTTCGATATCATCGCTGATGTTAAAGAATGGAAAGCGCGGATCTGCATCCAGGGCCAGACCTGGCAATACGCGGCTACTGTCATCATTGGTGAAGCAGATGACGGTGAATTTATCATCCACCGCCTGGTTGCCCGAGCTTTGCAGCTTGGTGCCCAGAAATGAATTGATAAAAGTAGATTTGCCGGCGGAGAAAGTGCCAAGGATCGAGATCAGCGGCCACCAGGGGATTTGGGTTGCATAAGACTCATCGTTGGCGATCAGCCCCATGCGGAAGGCAATGTTATCAAGTTCCTTGAAACTTTTTACCGCATCGATGAGGATTGGATTTTCGCGTTGTAGGTGATCTTCGAGTTGTTTGAGGCGGTTCTCTATCGCCCTTCTTGGATAAAACATGACCTGCCGAATGAATGTGTTGACTATTTTATAGTTATTTTAGGGGAGAAAGTCATTCAAAGCATCCATTGGCCGGGATATATCTCGCATATCACGCTGCATGTAATAGGTGGTAGCTGCCATCGAATTGGTGCTGTAAGTCATGGAGGCCACGTTGTGCGCCATTGAATTCACATTTTTATCCATGTTGCTGATGCTGTTGTTCATGTTGACCATGGTACTGTCCATGGTGCGAATGGTGTCGGTCATCTCGTTCATGTTGCGATCAACCGATATGGTCAGGGTGGTGATGGTCAGGCTCAGGTTATGCACATCGCGTGACAGGGTGTAGATGAGGTAGAATCCATAAACCGCCAAAACGATGAACGCAACCAATGATGGATAAACGATCAATTCCCAGCGTTTGGCGCTGTTTTCGAAGGTATCAGCCAAACGCTCCATGCATTCGGTATCGAGGTTCAACTGCTTGTTTTTTGATTCGCTCATTGAGTTATCCTGAATAAAGGCTTCGTGGAAGCGTTCAATAATCAATCGTTCAGCATGAAGCTTAAAGTATACCCTCATCCACACAAATAAGCGATTTCTGATGGGCTGAAAGGCATCAACAAATATAAGATTATTATAATATTCTTATCTTTAAAATGCAAGTCATTTCTACTTTAGCCCGGGCACTGGTCAGATGGATAAAACAGTTAGTTTTGTAGATCGTTTCAGCAATTCGATCTTGTCAGAAGGGTTTCAGCGCAGCTGGGCAGATTTTTCACGCAAGCGCCGATTGAGCTGATCACCGAGACTACGATTCATTGCATTTATCGGAGACAGGAGCCGCGCAGCACTCTGCAGTTGATTCTGTTCGAGCAGGATGAGCGCAGCCTGATAAAAAGCGGTGGATGCGTTTTCATCATCATTCAAGGCATAGTAAATATTACCCAGTTCTCCGTAGTAATCCGGATTGGAAGGATCCTGCTCGATCAACTGCCGATACATTTCAATGGCCTGATTATAATTCTTATTCCAATATGCCCTGCGTGCCTGGAATAACCGCTCATTCTGGGCAAATACAGGTTCCGCGAAGGTAGGCACTGAGCTGACCGTGGGCGGCATTATGGCCGGCTCCGGAGCCGGTTCAGCAAATATTAGCGGGGCTGGTTCCTCTACCGCTGCCGGTTGTTGTTCCAGCGTCGGAATTGATTCAGGCTGCTCCGGTATAACCGCGGCAGATTCGGGTTCGCGGTCAAAAGTTAATTTATCAGGCTCAATATTCAACAACTGTTGATAAGCCTGTTCAAGTTGTAATTCTTCACGGTACACATATCCCAGGATCAACAAGACGACCAGGAAAATTGAGAAACTGTGAATTAACAACCAACGACCAAATGTCATACCACTGGACTCATGTTTAGTTGGTGTAAAGAATCTTAGCCAGACTCAAAATCTCTTTTGAGGCCTTGCTACTCGGTTGCATTTCAAAAACGGCAAGGCCTTCACTGAAAGAGCGCCGGTAGGCAGTTCGCTGATACAGACGCAGGTCAACCCGGGTTATGCTTTTCAAATACTCCAGGGCTTCCTCTGCCTCATCGGTTTCACGCACACCACGATGGGTATCGGCACGATTGATAAATCCAAATACTGGCGGCATTTTTTTGGTCCCGCCGGTTTCCTCTCGGATCAATTTGATAAACCGTTGGGTTGACCAGATATCAGCCTGGCTTGGTGGTACTGGCGTGATGATTCGGTCAGCCAATTTCAGCGCTGTTTTCATTGCATCGAAATCCGATGTCCCAACATCAACGATCACCTCGGATTTTTTGTTTTTCCAGGCCTTTAATGCATCGACATCATCAAACACCTCGAGCTCCGGCTCATAGCCCTCTTCGTCACGAATGTCCACGACATCGGACAGGGTCTTTTGTGGATCGAGGTCGAATAAAGTCACTGAACCCTGATGAATCTTTAACCAGATAGCGAGATTGAATGCGACTGTGCTCTTACCCGTGCCTCCCTTCAGGTTACCAATTATGGTGATCATATCACTATTGTATTTTTTTTACGTTTGATAGGTTCTGCGGGTTATCGATGGTCTTTCTCTGAAAACCTGTGGGTATAGTAAATAACGTGTCCGGTAGTTTTTCAACCACTATCTGTTTCAATTCCTGAGAGTTGCCGTTGGGGAAAGCTTCACGGATACTGATTTTCAATTCCTTATCAAACCATTGGTAGCTCTGTTTAGTCTCTCCATCAGGCAGCTTGATCTGCTGGATCCATTTCTCGGTATCCCGGTTGCCGAGTTTTTCACTGCCCAGCCACTCCAGTTCGACACTGGCTCCATTAACCAGGGTTTGTTTGATCGGGATGCTAAACTCCTTATCCAGCCACAGCTGGGATACTTTTTCCTGCTTGCCGACCTTGGTGGTGATCTTCCACTTGATGGTCTTGCGGTTATTCACCAGGTGTTCACCCAGGTTCTGACATGCAACATCCTTGCTCTCGGTACAGGGTTTGTCTATTTTTGTTTGGATGCCGATACTGATCTGCTCCTGACTGGTATTTTCATAGCAGAGTTTTTGGTGGGTAAAGCACATCAGACTGATGTGCTTATTGGCATCTATAATCTGGATCACGGGTTCGCCGTAGTAATAGAATTCCTTTCGTATACGCCCAGGAGAGTAGTAGATATGGGTGGATAAATCTGAACTGCCCGGAGTTGACATGACCGCATGGGCAGAAAACTGCGTAGCTTCCGCGCGGGCTGCTAACAGCAATACCAGTAATAATTGGGTCACTATGTAGCGCAAGTCATTCCACCCTAAAACGGCATGAACGGGAATCCGCTATCATCATCGTCGATCCCCGGGAACAGATAACTGCCGAATCCATGCCCAATGGCAGCGGGGTTGGTATCTTGATAAATACCATCTGCAAAGTTTGTATAAAAATCTTCCAGACCACCATAGATGCCCGGTGCCAGACTGTCCTGTGGGCCAAGTAGTGGATAGGAACCTGATCTAAAATCCTTCAGTTCTGGTGGATGGGCGCCACCCAAATGCCAGGGATTGCCATACGAAATTGGTGGTCGAGGTGGTTGCTGGCGATTATCAAAAGGACGGTTCCTGGGTTCCGTCCAGGGATTGTTTTGCCCGCGTTCCTGGCCAAATTGCTTAAATCTGAGATGATAATCATCAACAAATCTATATGCTGGACGTGGCCTTTGCGATCTTTGCACGGGCCTGGGATTATTGGGTTTCATTTCTGATCTGGGGAGATTGCTCAAGGTGCCCGGGGCAGTCATCAGGTAGGTGCTCTGTCTGTCCGGTTCAGCTATCTTGGCTTCCGCCGCCAGGGTCTGGCTTATCAGTAACGCGGTTAAGAATATTATTATTCTGCTCATGATTTCCTAGTTGCCGAAAAATTGTTGCATTGGATTATCTGTCCAGGGTGTGGGCATGCCCGGGAAGAAATTATTGCTGCTGCCATTGTACTGATTATAACCGTAGGGATATGGCCGTTGGTATCCCTGGGCGTAAGGGTACGCCTGCGGATTGTTATTCCAGTTACTGTCATATTGATACGGGTTATAACGCCATTGCGGGTTGGCCGGTACATTTCCAACCTGCGGATTTGTTTGCTGATAAGCCTCAGGCGCGCTACGACGTGCTGTTTGGTTTTGTCGAGGCGGCGGCTCAACAGGCGGCCTGTTTTCGATCCGTGCTTCTCTGGGTGGAGCTGGATTTGCATCCATCAGAGGAGCGGAGCCAACGAGATCGGCCGGCGGGAAACGGTAAATTCGATTTTGCTCCGGCAGCCCCTGATCAACACGGTTTATCACCACCGAGGGCTGATATGGACCGGTTGGCGGTGGTACATACTCCTGCGCAACTGCCAGGCTGGACAACGCAAGCATTAAAACACTTAAGGTTATGCCGTATTTACTCTGTATCTTCATCAACACGCTGCTCAATTAATCATCATCGATATCGGACTTCAGACGGATACCTCGTCTATGCCCTGTGTTTGCCTCGCTCTTCTTTTGTGCCGCTGCCTTCTTGGTGGACGCTTTTTTACTGCTTGCTTTTTTCGCCGAAGATTTTTTGACCTTGGCCTTTTTAACTGAAGCCTTGTTCTGCTCGGTCGATTCAGTTTTAACCTTCACTTCTGCAGGTTTTGCGACAGGTTTTTGCGCATCTTCAGGCGCTTCCCTGTCGGCTGCAGGGGGCTTGGCGGAGGCGTCCGTGATGGTCTGATCCAACTGCTGCCTGGCCGTGGAATCAGGCTGCGCCGAACCCTTTGTTTGTGGCGAGCCGGATGCACTGCCGGGTCGATTACCCGACGAGCCAGGATCTCTAACGGACTCGCTAGGCGCGGGTCCTGCTGAAGGAGTCGGTGTCACCGGCGCCGGTGAGGCTGGTGGCGGCGGAGGTGTGCCACCATCACCGCGGGGAATTAGTTTGATAATACTTCGATACAGGTCGAGGATAAAATCTCGGAACGCCACAACCATGGATAACAGAAACATCCAGATAAAATTAAAGCCGATGGCAATGAAATCCAACAGGCCTCTTTCATCTTCATAGCGCTCTTGCTTGTATTCGCCTTCCAGTATTGGGTCATATGGCAATTCACCATAAACTGCTGCACCACTGGCATCAATGGTTTTCTCGGCAAAGGCCTTGCGCACAGTGATGGCACCTAATGGAATGACCACCAGGGTTAGAATGGTGGAAACTAATACACCAAAAGCCAACGATATCGCCATACCCTTGAAGATCGGATCGGTGATTATAACAACCGAGCCACCGACAAGAGCAAATGCGGTCACCACGATAGGTCGGGTTCTGGCTTTGCAGGCCAATAATACAGAGTCAGTGACAGGTCGCCCATCCTCAATCTCATGTTTAGTAAAATCAACCAGCAGGATCGAGTTACGCACAATAATGCCCGCGAGTGCGATAAAACCAATCATCGAAGTTGCAGTGAATTCTGCGCCAAACAACCAGTGTCCGGGGATGATACCGACCAGGGTCAGCGGTATCGGCGCCATGATGATCGCCGGCAAGCTGAAATTGCCGAACTCCATAACTACCAGCATGTAGATCAAGATGATGGCAGCACCGAAGGCCATGCCCATATCGCGGAAAGTTTCGTAAGTTACCGTCCATTCACCGGCCCATTCAAAGCCGGACTGGTTATCGCTTTCCGGCGGTGCAGTCCAGGTCCCCTTGAGTTCGATGCCATCCGGAGTTGTGTAGTTTTCCAACTGTTCGATGACATCAAACATGCCATAGATAGGCGCACCGAGGCGGCCCTGGGTTTCACCGGTCACATATTCAACCGACCGTAAGTCCTTGTGATAGATCACCTGCTCCTGGTCTATCTGGTAGAAGTCGCCCAATTCTCCGAGGGGAACGGTACCACCAAACTGACTACCAACCGGCATTTCCTTCAGACGGGATAAGTCAGCACGGATATTGATTGGCACCTGGATAACGATGTAGGTCGGTTCCAGTTTAAAACCGCTTTTGACATCGCCAAGGACAAAGCCTCCCAACGACATGTCCAGGGTTCGATTAATGGTATCGACCGAAATCCCGCGCCGCACCGCTTTTTCGGTATCAACTTCAAAACGCCACACTTTATGGGGTTCCGCCATCAGCGTATCCACATCGGTGATGTTGGGAGATTCCTTGAACATCTGTTCCAGATCCCTGGCGACCTGTCTGCGGATATTATCATCGGGTCCGTAGACTTCGGCCACCACCGATTGCAGTACCGGAGGCCCAGGCGGCATCTCCACTACCTGGATACGTACGTCATCTCGATTCTCGATAACTGCACGTAAGCGAGCCCGGGCATCCTCGGCAATTTGATGACTGCTGCGTTTGCGATCATTCTTGTCCAGTAACTGCACCTGGATATCGCCCTCCCAAGGCTGGGTGCGCAGGTAGTAATGCCGGACCAGGCCATTGAAATTAAACGGTGAAGCAGTACCCGCATAGGTTTGAAGCGCGGTAACCTCGTCGATTTCGAGCAGGACATCGGTGAGTTCATTGATCAGATTAGCGGTTACCGGTAATGCTGTACCCTCTTTCATGTTGACCACAACATTGAATTCGGGCTTGTTATCCAGTGGCAACATTTTCACCGGCACGCTCTTGGTATAGAACAGGACCAGGCACAGGAAGAACACCACAAACAGGGAGACCAGGAACAAACGCCCCTTGGTCTTGTTGGTAATCAATGGAATTAGGATCTTGCGGAACAGATCGCCCAGCCACTCATTCTGCTTGTGCTCCGATTCTTCCATTTGCTTGAGCTTCTCCATCGACGGCTTGATCCGCATCGCCAACCATGGCGTAAACATGAAAGCGGCAAAAACCGAGAACAACATGGCGAATGAACCCAACGCCGGGATCGGTTCCATGTAGGGTCCCATCATGCCACGGACGAAGCCCATCGGCAGCAGAGCAGCGATAACGGTCAGGGTGGCCAGGATTGTCGGATTCCCCACTTCCCGCACCGCATCGATCGCGATATCGGTATCGGTACTCTCATCAATCAGCCAGCGCCGGTAAATATTCTCCACCACCACGATCGCGTCATCGACCAGGATGCCGATGGAAAAGATCAGTGCGAACAGACTCACCCGATCAATCGTGTAGCCGGTGATCAGGGCATAGAACACCGTCACCAGAATAACGACCGGAATAACGATCATGACCACCAGCGCCGGTTCCCAGCGGAAATTCAATGCTGCCCAGATCAGGACCACGACAATACCGGTGGCGATAAACAGCTTAAGGATCAGACCATTGACCTTGTCTTTAGCGGTTTTTCCATAATCCCGGGTAACTGCAACTTGTACGTCGTCCGGGATGACCGTGCCTTTCAGGGTTTCGACCTTGGCCAGGATATCCTCGGCCACTTTTACCCCATTGGAACCCTTCTTCTTGGCGATGGCAACGGTTACCGCAGGGGCCGCATAAGCCTCTTCCAATCCATTGGTCAGATGTGTGGGCGAGGTATAGTAATTGACGACATTCTTGGTGTCGGAGGGCGCAGCACTGACCTGCGCAATATCGCGTACATATACCGGGGAGCCATCCTTGATCGTGACCACCAGACCCTCGATATCACCGACCGTTTTCAGGAATGAACCGGAATAAACCCGGGAGCTCTGGTTGCTGGATTCGATATCGCCCAGGCCAAGCTCACTGTTCGCGGTTCGAATGGTATGCGCAATCTCATCCAGGGTGATGTCGTAACCGGACAGCTTTTCTGGCAATACCTCTATCTTGAGCTGGTCACTGCGGCCGCCGACAATGAAACCCTGACTGGCATTTTCTACCGTGCTGATGGCCTGTAACACATCCAGCGCTAATAATCGTAGTATCGAATCGTCCTGATTGTTCGACCATAAGGTCAGGGTCACCACCGGGACATCATCGACCCCCTTCGGTTTGACCAGGGGTTGATCTACCCCGGGCGGGATCTTGTCCATGTTCGAGGACAGCTTGTCATAAACCTTAACCAGCGAGGTTTCCAGGTCTTCACCAACTTCGAACTGGACTGTGACCATACCCTGGTCACGCATCGCCGCAGAATAAACGTGATCCACCCCTCCCATTTCATTCATGATGCGTTCCAGCGGCTCCGTCGCCAACTTGGATACCTGTTGCGCGGATGCACCGTTGTAGCGGACAAAAATATCCACCATCGGAACAGAAATCTGCGGGTCTTCCTGTCTGGGGGTCATGGCCACACCGATAATACCGACGGCAAAACAGGCAATCAGCAACATAGGTGAAAGCGGAGAATGAATAAATGCCTTGGCCAGGGAGCCTGCTATGCCCAGGGATTTTTTCTTCTGAGAATCAGGAATTTGTGGTTCAGTCATGGTCAGTATGCTTGTTAATCGTTAGTGAGGATCAGCCCTAGTCAACAGCCCGCTGCAGGCTAACTAACTCTCAGCATCAGAAGATTGTCTTTGGACTTCCG
>JASJBV010000054.1 GCA_030066335.1 Gammaproteobacteria bacterium | reverse complement strand
TGGAAACCGGAGCGCTGGCATTGAAAATGCTGGGCAAGCATCCATTTACGGTAGAGCAAATGGTCAAGGCATTTCGCCGCCATGATTACGTCGGTTTGGAGCAGCTTTATGAACTGTGGGACGTGAATGCGGACATCGCGAAAAACCGCACCTACCTGGCACGGGCCCGTGAACACAGCGAAACCCTGCGAGACATCCTGATCAAGGACCGCGACCAACTGCATGACCGCAGCGACCGGGCCTGGACCCCACCACCCAAGGGTTATACCCGGCAGTTCGAGGACTGAAACAGGTCAGGCTGGTCCTGCCTCAGTGGTGACCAGCTCAATCGGTCTTGAAATCGATCTCCTTGTGTGAACCGTCACAGAAGGGCTTGTTGTTGGATGCCCCACAGCGACACAGCGCAAGCTTGTCACCGTGCCAGGCAGCCCGGCCGCTGCCGGCAAACAGGGTTACATTGCCGGCTAATCCCAGCGGTCCATCAGGGTAAGGGGTAATTTTCAATTTACCGCCGCTGGCCGCGTGCTCCGGGCCTTTCTCACCGATCGCACCGTAATCCTCGAACTCGGCCTGGACATGGCTGTTATCACAGAAGGGCTTGTTCTGCGACTTGCCACAACGACACAGCGCTGCACGAAAGCGGGTTCCGGGCATATCGTCGGCTGCGCCTTCAATCTCCAGATCGCCGTGCACAAACAAGGGACCATTGTAGGTCACATTGACCGAATTTCTCGACGGTGCCTGTTCTACCGATTGGCCGGCTTTATCGTTGTAGGTCAGGGCACCGCTGGGACAACGTTGGCAGATATCGCTGATTTCCTCGGTCGTCGATTTATCCGGAACACACCAGGGCTTGCGTCCACCCACGAACAACTCTCCCTCGGCCTGGCCGCATTCGGCGATGTGAATACACAGGCGGCCATCCCATATTACATCGACCTGCTCACCCTCGAATTTATAAACCTTGTCGCCACTCATCGTCGTCTCCTCTGTGATCCACATTGGGGTTAATGAATCAATGCTAACCGAGGCCTGGCCACTTGCTCAAGCGTTATCTTTTTAATCATCTAGGTGACACCGGGATTAGATGGCATGGCCTGTGTCAGTCCGCACCCAATCGCCTGGTTATGCATACGGATTTCTATGGAATATTCGCTGGTTTCAACCACTCATGCATATGCATGTAGGCAATCAAATACTCGAACGTTAAGCGTAAAAAAAGCTCCGCAAAAAACACCATTAATACATACAAAACCACCAGCTTGAATTTTTGGCTTGCGTCAAGGGAGCGCCAGGTGATTTTTTCATCGATTTTATCGCGAAAGAACTTAATCTTTCTGAGCATCCATATAACAAAGGAAAACAACAGGGAGTAGCGGCCCGCCTCATAAAGTTTAATGACCACGGCGTAGCGGCGAATAACCTTTAACAGAAAATACCAGGCCGCAAATGGGATGAGCAATGCGCAAAGCACATAAAAAACAATTAAAACATCTTCGGCAATAAAAACCCTGAATTGCAGGAAATCTTGAATGGTCTCCAGATCTGGCATACCTACCAGGACCTCTATTGTTGGAATGATTATCGATGAATAGATATCAGAGATAACCATCGGTTGCAAGATTTGCCAGCATACAGGTTATCTACACAGCGTATTGCCGACTGGAAAAATCATAGCCTAGGTGATTGATGGCAACCTTGCCCCTCGGGCATGCTAGAACAATCTTTTGCTTAACTTGTTATTTTGTAATAATCCATTGCAACCAATAAAGTAAAATGATCAACCTACCCGGAGAACAGGTTAATGAACCAACAGACACAGATTAAGATCCCACAGGAAGCCTTTGACTGGTACGACGAATATGCCCATGGTTATATCGACCGCCGCACTTTCATGTCCCGCCTAGCCGGTCTGGCCGGTGCCGGATTGACCATGAGCATGTTGACCGGGGCCTTGATGCCCAACTATGCGCTGGCGGAACAGGTATCCTTCAACGACCCCGACATCAAGGCGACGTTCGAGACCTTCGAGTCAGCGGATGGTCACCTCGAAGGCCGGGGTTACCTGGTCAAACCGAAAAATCTCAGCGGCACTGCTGGCGTGGTGTTAGTAGTCCACGAAAACCGCGGGCTTAATCCCTATATCAAGGACGTCGCCCGGCGCGTGGCAAAGCAGGGTTATGTCGCTTTTGCCCCGGATGCGCTGCATACCCTGGGCGGTTATCCCGGTAACGACGAGGAAGGCAAGGCGATGCAAAGATCCATGGAACGGGCAAGAATCGAACAGGACTTTATTGCGGCGGCGCGCTATCTGCAATCTCATCAACTGAGCAACGGCAAACTGGGCGTGGTGGGATTCTGTTTTGGCGGCTATATCAGCAACATGCTGGCCGCCACCATACCCGAGCTGGTCAATGCGGCGGTACCCTTCTATGGCACGCCGGCCAAGGACGAGATCGTGCGTAATGTCAAAGGCCCGCTAATGATTCACTTCGCCGAATTGGATAAACGGGTGAATAAATCCTGGCCTGCCTATGAGGCGATTCTCAAGCAACTTGGGGTCGATTATCAGGCTTTTATCTACCCGGGGGTTAATCACGGCTTTCACAATGACTCCACCGGCCGCTATAACAAGGAAGCTGCCGAACTGGCCTGGAGCAGGACTGTGAAATTCTTTGATCAACATCTGGCATGATCGAATCATAATTCAATCGACCCATTATTACTATGGCACATTTTACTTCGATCCGGATCATCCTTTGCTTATGCCTGATATTTTTGACCGCCTGTTCAACCCAGTATCCAAACCAGCAGCTCGTCGGCAAACAGTTCCCCAGTATTACAGGGCAAAGCCTGGAACAGCAGGAATTACGCATACCGGAGGATTTCACCGGGCAAAATATCCTGTTTTTAATTGGTTACAAGCAGGACTCGCAGTTTGATATCGATCGCTGGTTGATCGGACTCGACATGACCCAGACCAGGATTCAGGCGATAGAACTACCAACCATCCAGGGCATGTTTCCGCGCATGTTTAAAACCCAGATCGATAACGGCATGCGCTCAGGCATACCCAAGGAACTCTGGAAAGGGGTAATTACGGTTTACCGGGATGGCGCCAGGGTACAGGAGTTTACCGGTAACCAGAACCCAAACAATGCGCGCGTTGTTCTGCTGGATGGCCAGGGTAAGATTATCTATTTTTATGACCGGGGTTTTTCGGTGGATGCTCTGAATGATTTGCGCGCCTTAGTGCCATAAGTATGGCCGGGAATAATCAGTCCTCTTCTTCCCGGTCATCACCTCCATACATGTAGGCGCAGGCACGCAGGATAAATACCGAGATTGTCAGCATCACAATCGCCCCGGTTATGGTCAGAATCGTGTAATTGTCCATCGCCTTGATGTCGACAACCAGCAACCTGGTCAGCGCGGTGATCGCGATATAGATCAGAAAACGGACCGATAATTTATTGGTCTTGAAATAGATACTGATCATTGCACCCAATTCAATGAAAATGAACAACAGGAGTATGTCCTTGAGCGCAGGGCCTCGATGTGACAGTACTTCAAAAATCTCTAACAGCGCCCCCCATAACACAAAAACTCCCGCAATAAACAATAATGCCAGCTGAAATATTTGCGATAGCAAAATGCCAAATGTCTTGGTCTTTTTGAATTCTGCTTCACTCATGATGTTCTCTTTTTCGGTGTATTCTGTTGCTCTGAAAATCGCATCGCGGATCAATCGGTGCTGATAAAATCATATCCGCTAAGTTGTGCCCGTTCGCTGCGATATCGCTGTTTGTTTTTATTCTATTCGGCGCCTGCGGAATCGTATTACGATCATTGTTAACCGGCGCAAAGCCTTCAATACCCTTTACTATGCTTGATAATTAGTGGTTTTTTATTTTCTGGTATTAATCAGGCCGCATTCATATATCATGAGTAATGTTGCTGCTTTTCGCAAGGTTTTTACTCCTCGGCCGTTCAACCTGATCTCAATTGTCTGATTTATCGTTATTTTTATTCGATGGAATTTATTTGTTTTAACGACTGGCAGCAATTACCGGCGAGCTCGGACAACCTGTTCCTGCAAGCCGAGCAAGACAGCATGTTTTTCTCACGCCAGTGGTTTCACAACTTGACCGACAATGGCCTGGAAAATGGACAGCAACTAGTCCTGGCCTGCGTGGTTAAAGGAGACATAGTGTTGGCGATCTTGCCTTTGATCAGGGATGAAACAAAAAACTGTCAGTCTCTCAGCCATAAATACACCGCACTTTGTTCCCTGTTGCTGGCAGCAGATCAACAACAGAATATCCTCGAATGTCTGATCGATGGTTTGACCCGGTTATCTTGCCGCAGCCTGAGATTGGAACCGCTGGCTGAAGATGATCCAAATTTATCCCTGCTTGAGCAGGTCATGCAATCCAACGGGATCCCCTGTCATCGCTACTTTCGTTTTTATAACTGGTTTCATCGATGCCAGGGTCAGTCGTTTACCGATTACCTGTCCGCACGCCCGGCGAGGCTGCGTAACACCATTGCCCGCAAGCAACGAAAACTTGAACGGGAGCATGGATATTCGATTCAGCTATTCCAGGGTGAACAGGTGCCAGCGGCGATGGCCGATTACCATGCCAGCTATCAGGCGAGCTGGAAAGCCAATGAACAGTATGCCGGACTTATCGATGGCCTGGCGACTCGTTTTGCCGAACCCGGTTGGACCCGGTTGGGCATCCTCTATATCCAGCAACAACCTGCGGCCGCGCAACTGTGGTTTGTGGTGCATACCAAGGCCAGCATTTTCAGGTTAGCCTATGACGAGGCCTGGAAACACTATTCACCCGGCTCCATTCTCACCAGTTACCTGATGCAACATGTGATCGATCAAGACCGGGTCAATGAAATCGACTTTCTCACCGGCAATGAGGCTTATAAGCAGGACTGGATGTCACAACGCAGGGAACGCTGGGGCATGATTTGTGATTTTCGTCAGCACAGCAGCCGCAAGCATTCACTCAGCCATCGAATAGCTCGCGCTGTATCTGCCTGGATCAAGCCAAGTAATTGAATTTACAAATGTTTTCTTCGGATTTTGCCGAACCAGAATCAAATTGCAATATTCAGGCATAGGGTATAGAGTGGTTAGATAACAAGCACTGATGTTTCCAACTCTTTACCAACCACCAACATAACCATGACCAGAATCACGACCACATTAGTTCTATTATTCACCTTTTTTGCGTCTCAGCAGGTCTCTGCCCATGGCCAATTGACCGCCGCCCAACTGTTCGAGCGCTTTAGCGACACCACCCAGCATTGCCGCAAAGAGAAAGACCAGAGCACCTGTACCACCTACTTTTCCGCTGATGGCGTCATCAAGCGACGCATGCACGAAGATGGAAAGCTCAAGGATGGCACCTGGATGGTCAAGGACGATACCGACCAACTGTGCATCACCTGGACCGGCAAGACCAAGGCCTTGTGTTTTGAGGCCTACCTGAATCACGACGGCACCCTGGATATGTACAAGAAAGGCAGGCATCTCTCCACCGTTATCACCTTCTTCGAAGGAAATGTGGAGAATCTCTAACTCAGCCTGAGCCATCCTCAGCTAAAGCCGGTGCCAGTCTGCACCGGCTTTTTTTACGCCTGACTTCCAGGCTCATCGGCAACTATTGGCCTGGATGGTTGAAAACAGCCGGTCTCACCCCCAATCTAGTGCTTGTGACTTGAGCATCAAGGTGCCGTAAACATGAATGAAAACAACCTGCTAAACATGGATTTCAGCAAACCCGCGATGCTGCTCGAGCAGGACAAGCATTGGGTTACCAGCCCGGCCGACGGGGTTTCACGCATCCCCCTGGAGCGAGAGGCCGCCGAATCAGGACATACGACAAGTTTCGTCAAGTTCGAACCGGGATCCTATTTTCCCGAACACAGTCACCCACGGGGTGAAGAAATCTATGTACTGGAAGGGGTTTTCTCTGATGAGAATGGTGACTATCCGGCCGGCAGCTATCTGCGCAATCCACCGGGCTCACGGCATCAGCCTTTTACCGAACAAGGCTGTGTACTATTCGTCAAGCTCGATCAATTCCAGGCGGACGATCAACAGCAGGTAGTGCTGCGCCCCGAAAACCAACATTGGCAACCGGGTATCGGCAACCTGCAGGTCCTGCCTTTACATCAACACAATACCGAGAGTACCGCACTCGTTCGCTGGCCGGCTAACGAAGTTTTTCAGCCCCATACGCACTGGGGCGGCGAGGAGATTGTTGTCATCAGCGGCAGATTTATCGACGAGCATGGCGAGTACCCGGCAGGCAGCTGGTTACGCAGCCCGCATATGAGTCGTCATTTCCCAAGGGTGGAGGAAGAAACCCTGATCCTGGTCAAGGTTGGCCATTTACCCGATGCCTAATCCAGGATAGCGCAAAACAGCGTCAGGAATCAGAATCCGCGGGAAAGGGATAGACGATATTATATTTATCAAAGATCGCCTTTAATTTCCCATTACGTTTCAACATGTTGAAACCATCATCATACAGTGAGGCCAGGCGTTCGCCCCGGGAAGTTTTGGCAAACGCCATGTAAACATTTTCTTCCAGCACCGTGTTGGTTTGATAATCGGAGGTATCAAATCCGGTTCTGGCGATGGTGTCGTATAACTCACCGGCGTGATCGAGAAAAAAGTCAAAACGGCCAGCCTGCAGCATGCTCAGGCCCTGCTCGGAATTCGCCACCTCGGCATAACCATTGACCTTGATCGGCAGATTTTCATGGTAATCGTAGCCCCTGACCCAGGCCAGTCTTGCATCTTTAAGTGACAATGGACCTTGCCATTGGTCCGTTGTGCCCGGCTTATAGATAGCGACGGTTTGTTCCTTGTCGATGGGGTTAAGCGGTGTAATCAGGTAATCCTTACCTTCCTTTTCTGCCGAATAGGTGCCAAACATGGCATCGGCCGTGCGTGCCTGTAACCGCAGGAGAGCACGCTTGTAAGGCAGAAATTCGATATCCAGGTCTATTCCCTGCGGTTCGAAAATGGCTCGCGTGATATCCAGGAAAAGTCCCGAACCATCGGTATTGGTATATTTATCCCATGATTCGGATACGATAAGAATTTGCTCAATTTTTGTTCCTGCCGATAACTGCGTGGATACCAGTAAAGTGAACACTGACACCACTATCAACATCTTGTTGATAAGAGGGGCTTTGCAGGTCATTGGATTTCTTGGCTTTGGTTGTACGATCAATTATTGAACAAAATCAAAACCATGCCAACAGTCAGCTGGGTATTATGTAAACTATTTTTGTTTTTTCCGCTTGCAGATTCGAGAATTCTTCAGCCAGCAGCATCGGCTTATTGAGAAAAATCTTTTGCTGCCAACAAAGATCAACTGTTGTTAAGTGTTTAAATCAATAAATAGCGGAAGTGCGCTTAGCCAGATTTTTTAACAAGGCTAACTGATATTCCTCACATCGCGGCAAACTACCGCTAGTTATGCCAATACTGTGTTCTGTAGCCATCCGACTTGCCTTCTAAGTCGATTGTACTATGGTTAATATAAGTTAACTGACTTCTGATCAGTCAGCTGTAATTGCCACAAATGAATTAAGGAAGATCGACTATGCATAGCAATACGGATGCTCTATTCACACTTCTATCCCTGAAGTTTTGCAGTCACCTTTCACTATCCCTTGGCACTCCATCTGGCGTGCACCGTCGTTAACATTAAAAGATATAGCCATGAAAAGAGTCTTACTAGTATTTTTGTGTATACCGGAGCTGGCGCTGGCCGATTCCATGGAATTAAAAGCATCTATGGACACCATGTGGCTGATTACTGCAGGTGCTCTGGTATTTTTTATGCAAGCTGGATTTGCCCTACTCGAAAGCGGCATGTCACGCTCAAAAAATGCGATCAATGTTGTCATGAAAAATTATATGGACGTGTGTATTGGAAGTATTGCGTTCTGGTTGATCGGTTATGGATTGATGTTTGGTGACAATATTTCCGGTTGGATAGGTAATTCACATTTCCTGTTACATAACGTTGAAGACATGGATTACAGTTTACTGTTTTTCCAGACTATGTTTGCGGCCACAGCAGTTACCATAGCGAGTGGCGCTATGGCAGAACGTACTCAATTTCACGGTTATTTAATCGGTGCAATTATCATCAGCGCTTTGATCTATCCGGTCTATGGCAGTTGGGTCTGGGGCAGTCTTTACTCGGGATCCGGCTGGTTATCAAAGTTGGGATTTATTGATTTTGCCGGCTCCACTGTAGTGCATTCCATTGGCGGCTGGATTGCCCTGGCCGGTGTCATTGTGCTGGGACCAAGACTTGGGCGATTTTCCAAACAGGGAGAGTCTCGCACGATACCGGGACATAACCTGACCTTGGTCGCACTGGGTGGCCTGATCCTGTGGTTGGGCTGGTTTGGTTTCAACGGCGGTAGTACCGCGGCCGCAGAAACTTCTATTGGCCTGATTGTTCTCAACACTCATCTTTCTGCATCCAGTGGTGCAGTCGGTGCGGTGGTGACGATGGTTTTATTCAGACAGCCACTATTGTTAACTCATACCATTAATGGGAGTCTCGCCGGCCTGGTGGGTATTACTGCAGGTTGCGCCAGCATGGAACCAACATTTGCCATAGTGACCGGATTTATATCAGGCTCCATTGTCATTTTAGGTAGTCAATTTCTAGAGCGACTTAAGATCGATGATGTAGTTGGTGCCGTATCCGTACATGGATTTGCCGGTGCCTGGGGCACCTTGGCTGCCGGCATTTTCCTCAAGGGAAATATGTTCGATATGAGTCAGATTTTCGTCCAGGTGATTGGCATCATCGCCGCATTCTTGTGGGCTTTTCCAGCCGCATTAATCATGTATTACCTGATACATAAAATATTTGGATTGCGCGCCTCTTCATTAGATGAACAACGTGGCCTTGACTATACCGAGCACTATGAGATTGGCTATCCGGAATTTCAGACTGAACTCATACACAAGGGCAAAGCTTAATTGGAAATAAGTTGAGACTTTGATCATATGGATGAATTAAGCAGAAGGCGCAGAGCGATATATACCGCTCTCCTGAATTGTTACGATAAAAATAATGCAATTGCCGGTGTTGAACTCTGGCATCGGGAGTTTTCCAATAAACCCCTGTTTGCATTACAACCGTATATCTCGCGACTGCTTGAGATCATCGACCAACATGTATCCCGGGCTGAATTACAAAGATATATTATTTCCGCACTAGCCATGGACAACAGTGGCCTGGAGCAGGATCCGCTGGCAAATGA
>JASJBV010000053.1 GCA_030066335.1 Gammaproteobacteria bacterium | reverse complement strand
GCCTGGGCCAGCACCCGCCCAATGGATGTGTAAACCAGGAGCACCGGCAACTGGTAGGAGCCTTGGCTGCGAAAGATTGCACTGAGGCGATTCAGATCATGGAGCAACATCTTTCCCACCTGCAAAATATATTCAATACTGGAGCTACCGAACCCAGTACCGACCTGGCAACCATCCTCCGGACCTGACGCATGAACAAAGATTATCCACGCGACCTGATCGGTTACGGACCGAATCCACCCCAGGCCGATTGGCCTGGCAATGCGCGCATCGCGGTCCAGTTCGTCCTCAACTACGAGGAAGGCGGCGAAAGCTGCATTCTGCACGACGACGATTACTCGGAAAAATTCCTGTCCGAGATCATCGGCGCGGAAGCCTACCGCGACCGTCATATGAGCGTGGAGTCGGTTTACGAGTACGGCTCGCGGGTCGGGGTGTGGCGCATTCTCAAGGAATTCGAGCGGCGCAACCTGCCCTTAACCGTGTTCGCTGTCGCCATGGCGCTATCGCGTAATCTGGATCTGGTCGATGAACTGCAACGCCTAGGCCATGAAATCGCCTGCCACGGGCTACGCTGGATCCACTACCAGGACATCGACATTTATACCGAGCGCACGCATATTCAGCAGGCCGTCGAGATGCTGCAAAACCTGACCGGCGAGCACCCCCTGGGTTGGTATACCGGCCGCGACAGTCCCAACACCCGCAGCCTGGTCGCCGAGGAAGGCGGTTTTCTTTACGATTCCGATTACTACGGCGATGACCTGCCGTTCTGGACCCTGGTCGATCTGCCGGATGCCAGTATCCCGCCCAAACCGCAACTGGTCATTCCCTATACCCTGGATACCAATGACATGCGCTTTGCCACGGCCCAGGGCTTCAATTCCGGGGACCAGTTTTTCAGTTACCTGCGCGACAGTTTTGACGTGCTTTACGAGGAAGGCCTGGAGCGCCCCAAGATGCTGTCGATCGGCTTGCATTGTCGCCTGGTCGGACGGCCGGGTCGCTTCGCTGCCCTCAAACGCTTTCTCGATTACCTGCAATCGCATGACCGAGTGTGGATCTGTCGCCGGGTGGATATCGCCCAGCACTGGAACAAGTATTTTCCTTACCAGCCATGAGCGACGGCCTGACCCTGGATTATCTCAATAGCTGTGATGAAATCACTTTCATCTCCCGGTTGGCCGGTATCTTTGAACATTCACCCTGGGTCGCGGAACAGGTCGTCGGGCTTAGACCCTTCGTCTCGGTGGATGATCTGCATGTTGCCATGGTTAACGCCGTTGCCAACAGTTCCAGCGAGGCCAAGCTGACCCTGATCCGAAACCATCCCGAGCTCGCCGGCAAGGAAGCGGAGACCGGCCAGCTGACCGCGGAATCCACCCGCGAGCAACGCGGGGCCGGACTCGACCAGTGCTCGGCCGAGGAATTAACCCAACTCCGCGAGTTCAACCGGGCCTATCTCGAGCGCTTCGGCTTCCCTTTCGTGATCGCGGTGAGTGGGCTCGATCGCCGGCAGATCCTGCAACAAATGCAGCAACGTCTGCAGAATACTCAAACCCAGGAACTGGAGACCAGCGTCACCCAAATCGCCCGCATTGCGCGGATTCGCCTCGATCAGTTAATTCCACACTGAGCCGCTTGCCAGTTGCTGCACCATGATGAGTAACTGTGCACCATAGAGCGGCATCTTTCTGCTTACTGGCCCTGCCTGGACCCATCCTGCGCTGAAATTTTGACAAGGCTAAATCGTTTTCGGTAAATCAAGGCATTCTTCTCGCACAGAACCGTCACGTGTTCAGGACTCGACTATGAGCAACCCTCAGCAAGCATCCGAACTGATTTACCAACTGGACGACCGCCCGCCTCCGGCTGAATCCTTCTTCGCCGCCCTGCAGCATGTGCTGGCCAGCTTGATCGGTATCATGACCCCGCCCCTGATCATAACCAGTGCGCTGGGGCTCAGTATCGCCGATTCCGCCTATATCATCAGCATGTCGCTGTTCGTGTCCGGGGTTGCCACCTTTATCCAGGCCCGGCGCTTCGGCCCGGTCGGGTCCGGCCTGTTGAGTGTACAGGGCACCAGCTTCGCCTTTGTCGGTCCGATCATCGGCGCCACCCTCGCGGTGCAGGCCGAAGCCGGGGTAGAAGCCGCTTTGGCGACCATGTTCGGCGTCATCATCGTCGGCGCCTTCATCGAGATTTTCCTGAGCCGTTTCCTGCACCTGGCGAAACGGATTATCACCCCGGTCGTCACCGGCGTGGTGGTCACCCTGATCGGCCTGACTCTGATCAAGGTTGGCCTGATCGCGATCGGTGGCGGCTTTTACGTGATGACCAATGTACCGGATGCGTTCGCGACCCTGACGAACCTGGGTCTTGCCGGCATGGTGCTGGCGATCATCCTGTTTCTGAACATGAGCAAGAACCCGATGCTGCGGATGAGCTCGATCGTCATCGGCCTCGCCGTGGGCTATGTCGTCGCCGCGATGCTGGGCATGATCGATTTCTCCAGGCTCAATAGCCTGAGCGCGTTCAGCGTGCCGGTGCCGTTCAAGTACGGCATCGATTTCAGCTTTGCCGTGTTCCTGCCGGTGGCGATCATCTACCTGATCACCGCGGTGGAATCGATTGGCGACCTGACCGCGACCTCGATGATTTCACGCCAGCCGGTTTCCGGTAAAAAATATATGAAGCGGATCAAGGGCGGCGTGCTCGCCGACGGCATAAACTCGGCACTGGCAGGTATCTTCTGCACCTTTCCCAACACCACCTTCAGCCAGAATAACGGCGTGATCCAGCTCACCGGCGTTGCCAGCCGTTACGTGGCCTTCTTCATCGCCGGTATTTTCGTGTTCCTAGGCCTGTCGCCGCTGCTCGCAGGGGTGTTCCGGATCATGCCGGAACCGGTGCTGGGCGGGGCGACGATCCTGATGTTCGGCACGGTCGCGGTGGCCGGCATCCGTATCCTCGCTACCCAGCACCTGGGGTCGCGCGATATCCTGATCGTCGCGGTGTCGCTGGGCATTGGTCTGGGCGTCACCATGGTGCCGGATATCCTGAAGAATATCGCGCCGCCGGAAATCAAGAACGTATTCACCTCGGGCATCACCGCCGGTGGCCTGACCGCAATCCTGTTGAGCCTGGTGCTGCCAGAGCGCAAATCCGAGCAGCTTGAAATGCCACCCGCAGATTCCGAACAACCGGAGAAGGTTTAGTTTCCAACAGACCGGCAACGGTCTGTTGACATTGCATTACTTCCGTTGATTTAACCAAGAGGCCAGAAAACTCGATGAAAACTCCCAAGCAAACTTCCCGTAGGTCATTTCTAAAAACATCAGCCGGCGTGGCCGGTATGCTAGCCTTTGGCGGCCTGTTACCACAGACGGCAAGAGCATCCAAGCTGTCGGTCGGTTTCATTTATGTCGGTCCCAAGGATGATTACGGCTACAACCAATCGCATGCCGAGGGTGCAGCGGCGGTCAAACAAATGCCCGGGGTCAGCGTAGTCGAGGAAGAAAATGTACCGGAGACCGTCGACGTACAGAAAACCATGGAAAGCATGATTAATTTCGATGGTGTCAACTTACTATTCCCGACTTCTTTCGGTTATTTCAATCCACATATTCTCGAGCTGGCACCCAAGTACCCGGATTTACGCTTTGAGCATTGCGGCGGCTTGTGGAGCGCTGACAAGCACCCAAGCAATGTCGGTTCCTATTTCGGTTATATCGGTATGGGCCAGTACCTGAATGGTGTGGTTGCCGGGCATACCAGCAAGAGCAAGAAGATCGGTTTTGTCGCGGCCAAACCAATTCCGCAGGTACTGCTGAATATCAATTCATTCTTACTCGGTGCACGCTCAGTCGACCCCAACATCACCTGCCAGGTTATCTTCACCGGTGAATGGTCGCTGGCGGTAAAGGAGGCTGAAGCTACCAATGCCCTGGTCGACCAGGGTGTCGACGTCGTTACCTGTCATGTCGATGGGCCCAAGGTCGTCATGGAAACCGCTGCCGGCCGCGGCGCTTATGTCTGTGGTTACCATGCCAACCAGAGCCCTCTGGCCCCGGACAAGTACCTGACCGGAGCCGAATGGAACTGGGCCAAGGTTTATACCGACATGGTCAAGACCGTACAAAGTGGCGGTCAGATTGATAATTTCGTCCGCGGTGGCCTGGCCGAGGGTTTCATCAAGATGAGTCCGCTTGGACCGGCGGTTACTGATACTGCACGCAATCAATTTGCCGCAACCCAGAGCGAGATCCTGAAAGGTGGCTATGCCGTAATCAAGGGTCCAATGAAAGACAACAAAGGTAAAGTCATCGCTGGCTCCGGTCAGTCTTTCGCTGAAACTGACGTTGCCCTGGAGAGCATGAATTACCTGGTGGAAGGTGTTATCGGCTCAACCTCCTGATGACAATGCCCGCACCGTATCAGGTTTCTCGTTTCGGCCTGATCGATACTTCACCAACCGGCACCCTAGCCGCGCTGGCACGGCGCTCCGAGGGCCTGGCCATACCTTTGGCGGCATTGCTGGCGGGCTTATTACTGTTTGGCCTGTTCCTGCTGATGCTGGGTAAATCACCAGTTGAGTACTATGCCCTTGTATACAAGGCCGGGTTTGGCACTGCTTTCTCCTGGCAAAACACCTTAAGTCGTGCGGCTCCCCTGCTCCTTACCGCCTTATGTGTCGCGTTACCGGCCCGCCTGGGACTGGTAGTGATCGGTGGCGAGGGAGCGATCGTGCTCGGTGGTGTAGCCGCGGGTGCGGTTGCGATGCTGATACCGGGTGGTGGAACAGGTTTCATCCTGATGATGGCCATGTTCGCGATGCTCACCGGGGCATTATGGATCGGCCTGGTGGGTTTGATGCGCTTCTATCGTGGGGTCAACGAAACCATCGCCAGCCTGTTAATGGCTTACATCGGGATTGCGCTAATGAATCACCTGGTCGAGGGACCTTTGCGTGATCCCAATAGCCTGAATAAACCCTCTACCCTGCCACTGACCCCGGAACAACGGATCGGCGATCTGCCCGGCATGGATGTGCACTGGGGCCTGGCTTTCGGGATCGTGGCCTGTGTCGTTGCCTGGATTCTGATCGAGCGCACGCGCTGGGGATTTGCCGCCCGCATTGCCGGTGGCAATGTTCGCGCGGCACAGATACAGGGCCTGCCGGTGGGCTGGTTGATTGTCGGCTTTACTGCACTTGGTGGCGCCTTCGCCGGCCTCGCCGGCATGATCGAGGTAGCCGCGGTACACGGCAGTGCCAATGCGTCGCTGGCCGCTGGCTATGGCTATACCGGTATCCTGGTCGCATTTCTCGCCCGCCATAACCCCCTGGCCATTATCCCCGTCGCGATCCTACTCGGCGGGTTCGAGGCAGCCAACGGCCTGGTCCAGCGGCGCATGGACCTGCCGGATGCCACCGTGCTGGTCATGCAGGGCATGGTGTTCATCGTGATCCTGATGAGTGAAACCCTGTACGGTCGTTGCAAACTGTTTACCCCGGAAAAATGGAGAGCGACATGAGTACCACGGTCGATATCGGTATGTGGGGCGTTCCCCTGGCCATTCTGGGTGGTGCGATCCGGGTGTCGACCCCCTTCCTGTTTGTCAGCCTGGGTGAAGTTCTGACCGAACGCTCCGGCAGGATCAACCTGGGCCTGGAGGGTACCCTGGTGTTTGGCGCGATGGCTGGATACGCGGCAGCTTATGAGAGCAGCTCACCATGGATCGGTGTTCTGGGTGCAGCCCTGGCCGGCACCCTGTTCGGATTGTTGCATGGCTGGATCTGTAAATTTCCCCGGGTCAACGATATCGCGATCGGCATTGCCCTGATGCTGCTCGGCATGGGCCTGGCATTCTTTTTCGGCAAGCCCTATATCCAGCCGGTGGCGCCTGATCTGCCATCCATACCGCTGGGCGCCTGGTCGGATATTCCGCAGGTGCAGGCAGCGTTGAACGTCAATGCCCTGTTCCTGATCGGCATCGTTATCGCCCTGCTGATGACCTGGATGTTTCGCAGTAGCCGCCTCGGCCTGATTATCCGGGTCGCCGGCGACAGTACCGATGCGGCCCGCGCGATGGGTCTGAAACCCGATCGTATCCGTTTACTCAGTACCGCAGCGGGTGGTGCCCTGGCAGGAATCGCGGGGGCCTACCTGTCACTTTACTATCCGGGCAGCTGGAATGAAGGCATTTCCTCGGGCCAGGGCCTGATGGCGGTGGCACTGGTCATCTTCGCACGCTGGAACCCGTTGTACTGTTTCTGGGCGGCCCTGTTGTTCGGTGGTGCCGGGGCCCTGGGCCCGGCCCTGCAGTCGGTGGGCATCACCCAGGGCTATTACCTGTTTTATGCGGCGCCCTATGTTCTGACCCTGGGGGTATTGATTGCCACCAGTTCGCGTAATCAAACCCTGGCCGGCGCTCCCGGCGCCCTCAGCATCACACGATAGGAGAAAGATATGAATGGTTTAGGTGGATTGAACAAGTCGCCCAATGGCGTGGTCCTGGGTGTCGTCCAGTTACAACTTCCGGTCGTTGCGAATACCATGCAACTAGCCCAACAGACCCAACGTATCGTCGACATGGTGGCAAAAGCCCGCGCGAATATGCCAACGATGGACCTGGTGATCTTTCCGGAGTATTCATTACATGGCCTGTCCATGGATACCAACCCTGACATCATGTGTCGCCTGGATGGACCGGAGGTAGCGGCTTTCAAGCAAGCCTGTGTGGATAATGATATCTGGGGATGTTTTTCCATCATGGAATACAATCCGGCCGGCAATCCCTGGAATGCCGGGCTTATCATCGATAACCATGGCGAACTGAAACTCTACTATCGTAAATTACACCCCTGGGTTCCGGTCGAACCCTGGGAACCCGGCAACCTGGGGATACCGGTGATCGAGGGGCCCAAAGGATGCAAGCTGGGCATGATCATCTGTCACGATGGCATGTTTCCGGAAATGGCCCGTGAGTGCGCCTACCGCGGTGCCGAGATCATGATTCGCACCGCCGGTTATACCGCACCCATCCGCGACAGCTGGAAATTTACCAACCAGTCGAATAGTTTCTGTAACCTGATGGTCACCGCCAATGTCTGCATGTGTGGCTCCGATGGTACGTTTGACTCCATGGGTGAAGGCATGATTGTCAATTTTGATGGCAACATCCTGGCTCATGGTCAGAATGGCCGGGCCGATGAGATCATTACCTCCGAGGTACGTCCGGACCTGGTTCGGGAAGCGCGCATCCACTGGGGTGTCGAAAACAATATCTACCAACTCGGGCATAGAGGCTATGTCGCGGTCAAGGATGGTGCCCAGGATTGTCCCTACAGTTACATGACCGACCTTGCCAGCGGCCAATACCGCCTGCCCTGGGAAGATGACGTGGTTGTCACCGACGGCACCTCCTGTGGCTTTGACGCTCCGGAACGCGAGTACAACCCCGGTGACGCGGAGAATGCGGCATGAGCACAATAACGGCTGATCCCTATGACTGGCCCTACAATGGCGAATTAAGACCGGACAATACCGCACTGATCATCATCGACATGCAGACCGATTTCTGTGGTGTCGGCGGCTATGTCGACACCATGGGATATGACCTGAGCATGACCCGGGCACCGATTGAGCCAATTAAAAAGCTGCTCGAGCTGATGCGCAGCAAGGGCTACTTCATCATCCATACCCGCGAGGGGCATCGCCCAGACCTGAGCGACCTGCCCGCGAACAAGCGCTGGAGATCCCAACGTATAGGTGCGGGCATCGGAGACCCAGGTCCCTGCGGTAAAATCCTGGTGCGCGGTGAACCCGGCTGGGACATCATCGATGATCTTTATCCCCTGCCTGAGGAAGTCATTATCGACAAGCCGGGCAAAGGCAGCTTCTGTGCCACTGACCTGGAATTAATCCTGCGTAACCAGGGTATCGAAAACATCATCCTAACCGGCATTACCACCGATGTCTGCGTGCATACGACGATGCGCGAAGCCAATGATCGTGGATTCGAATGCCTGTTGCTGGAAGACTGTTGCGGTGCCACTGATCAGGGTAATCATGATTCCGCAATCCAGATGATCAAGATGCAGGGTGGCGTATTCGGTACCGTTTCCGATAGCCAGACCGTGTTACAACAGCTTCCATGACCGTAGCGGCGCATAATAAAAAAGGTGCACTGGGTGTCGAGGCCATCGGCATGACGATGCGCTTTGGCTCCTTTACGGCGCTGGATAATGTTTCGATTGAGATACCGCCGGGCACCCTGCATGCGCTGTTGGGCGAAAACGGTGCCGGTAAATCCACCCTGGTCAAATGCATGATGGGGTTTTATCACGCCACCGACGGACAAATGATGGTCGATGGGCATGAGGTCAAGATTAATGACCCGCTGGATGCACATGCCCTCGGTCTGGGCATGGTTTACCAGCATTTCACCCTGGTACCTTCACTGACTGCGGCAGAAAACCTGTTGATCAGTCGTGAAGATGCGCCATCCATCATTAACTGGAACAAGGAATTGGTGGACCTTGGCGAATTCATGCACAGTATGCCCTTTACGGTCCCTTTGCAAAGCCCGGTCAATCGTTTATCCGCCGGAGAAAAACAGAAACTCGAGATTCTCAAGCAACTTTACCTTGGGCGAAAATTCCTGATTCTCGACGAACCTACCTCGGTATTGACCCCGGCAGAAGCCGACGAGGTATTAGGCCTGGTACGTGGTTTATGTCAACGGGGCGAGATCACCGTGATGATGATCACGCATAAATTTCGTGAAGTCACCGAATTCGCTGACCAGGTCAGTATCCTGCGCAAAGGGGTTTATGCCGGTGGCGGCAAGGTCAGCGACCTGGGTATCGATCAAATGGCGCAAATGATGGTCGGTGGAGAAATCAGGGCAGCCGATACCCAGCGCGAGGGCCAACCAGGCAAGACCATTCTGAGTATGCAACAAGCCAGTTGTCCTGACCGCAGCGGACTCAAAACCATTACTATCGAACAGCTGGAGGTTCGCGCCGGCGAGATCGTCGGCATTGCCGGGGTGTCCGGCAATGGCCAGGTGGAATTAATGGAGATGCTCAGTGGCCAGCGCGATCTGGAGCAGGGAAAGATTGAAGTTAACGGTGATTTGTTCAACGCAACCAGGAACCAGGAAAAACAGCACAAGGTGCGATTTCTCCCAGAGGAACCATTATTTAACGCTTGCGCACCACGCATGAGTGTGGCGGAAAACCTGGCCTATCGTAATTTCGACGAGGATAACGCTGGTAAGCCGATGATCTGGCTACGATCAGGTTTAATACGTAAGCGAGCCAGGCAATTAG
>JASJBV010000067.1 GCA_030066335.1 Gammaproteobacteria bacterium | reverse complement strand
TCGACCTGGTCCTGCATCAGTGCGATCAGCGGGGAGATAACCACGCCGACTCCAGGCCGGGCGATGGCCGGAATCTGGTAACAGATCGATTTGCCGCCGCCGGTAGGCATTAGCACCAGGGCATCCCGGCCTTCGATCAGGCAGTCGACGATCTGTTGTTGTTGAAAACGAAAACTGTCGTAACCAAAGCGGTCACGCAGGATATCCAGGGCTTGAGACATGATTCACTATAGGGTCCATAAGTTTAAAACACGACGGATGGACTTCCTCTGTCTATCCGCTAACGCGCGTTCATATCATATCTTTATCAAAAGGGCTGGGCTAGGCGACTTTTTGCATATCTCCGCTGATCGAGCGCACCAGGGGGTAAAGTTGCTCGGTTTCGGACTGAATCCGGTTCAGCACCAGTTCAAACATATCACTGGTGTCCTTGAGGAATTCATCGTGATTCGAGATGACCAGCTCGCGTTTGCCGGGCCTGGACCATTTTTTCTGGTAATCCTGGAAGATGCGTTTGATTTCACGCGAACCGGACAGGAAATTGTCCGCGACTTCCTTGGCCGCGGAATCTCCGCCGCGCAGGATCGTGGCATAGATGTTCTTGTCTTCGATTTCCAGGTGATGCTTGACCTTGTCGACGTAATCGAAAAACAGGTCACAGGTGATCTGGGTATCGCAGAGATTGCGATTTTCAATCAGGTACAGGAAAACATTGGAGATTTCCGTAATTTGATGGATTTGTTTATGTAATTCTTCGTATGTAATCATGCTAAGTCCCTCAGTTTAAACTGATTTTATGTTCTAGTAGTTATACTGGCATGCTCCTGGCTGATCCCTTTGCCGATGCGGGTTTTACAAGCGGGGGATAACCACAGGATGCCTTGAATGTTATAAGATAAAGGTCTCCAGACCAGTTATTACCGATTTCACAGGTATTTGTGCGGTTTAGAGTAAACAGAGTGTTTTTTAATGTCCATTGATTTGTCGAGAATCAGACGAATAACCTGATTTATATCATGCTGTGTCCCTGCTCATCCGGTGTTGAATATCAGCACTGTTGTGGTGCTTACATCGATGGCAAAGCCTTGCCCGAATATGCCGAGCAGTTGATGCGCTCGCGTTACACTGCCTATGTGCTGGGAAAAGCCGACTATCTGGCCCAGACCTGGCACCGGGACTACCGTCCAGTCGACCTTGAACCGGACCCGGCATTGCAATGGATCGGGCTTGAGATTCTGCATAGCGAGGAAGCAGCTGCTACAGCGACGGTAGAATTCGAGGCGCGCCTGCTAGCCCATGGCAAGGTGGATGCGCTGCATGAAAACAGCCGCTTTGTGCGTGAGCAGGGACAGTGGTGGTATACCGATGGGGACATGCTGGCGGCCAGTTTTCAGGCCTGGAAGCCCGGTCGCAATGAACGCTGTCCCTGCGGCAGTGGGAAAAAGTATAAACGCTGTTGTGGGGCCTAGATCCCGACTTCACTCGAAGTGAGGGAAAATCTTGTCCTCTTCAAAATCGATCCGCTCGCAGACCAGTTTGAACATGTCGCGCGATTCCTTGACGTATTCTGTGTGCTGGCTTGCATGATGTGGCTTGCGACACCAGTCCCGGCGGTATTCGTTGAAGATGCGGCGTAATTCCTGTGAATTGCCGAGGAACTTATCGGCCAGGGCATCGGCTTCCGCGGTGTGCTCCTGCAGCAGATCGCGATAAACCGAGCGGTCTTCATGCGACAGATGGGCGGTCACCCGCTCCGCAAAACGATCTATTAGTTCACAGACGATGCTGTTGTCTCGCATGGCGTAATCGTCGATCACCAGGTTGAGGATATTGCACAGGTCGCGTATTTCCCGGTTTTCGGTTTTGAATTCGTCTAATGGGATCATTGCTGGCACCTCTCATGTTCCATTCAATCCGCCCAATCTAACATTACTGCCGGGGCAGCAACATGATCCGTATCAACGGTTCAAATCGTTGATTATCCCCGCCAGTTGCTCCAGGGCCTGCTCGTTCTGCGGGGTCCAGGGGTAACCGCAATTGATCCGGATGTAGTTACGGAATTTGCGCGTCGATGAGAACAGCATGCCCGGCGTGGTGCCGATATTCTGTTCCAGGGCCCGGGTATAGACCTCGAAACAATTGATCGCACGCGGTAGTTCCACCCACAGCACGAAACCGCCCTGCGGATCGGAAATGCGCGTGCCTTCCGGGAACAGGCGGGCGATCATGAAGCGCGCCTTTTCGACCTGGCTGCGGAAGGCCTTGCGTAACCGCGCCAGGTGGCGATCATACTGGCCGCTGCGCAGGAATTCGGTGACCGCCAGTTGTTGCAGCGACGGTGCCGCGGAGGAAGTGGCCTGTTTCCATTCCAGCAGTTGTTCATGGTAGCGGCCTCCGGCGACCCAGCCCATACGAAAGCCCGGCGCCAGGGTCTTGGAGAACGACGAGCAGGACAGCACCATGTCGTCGCGATCATAGCATTTGGCAATGCAGGGACGCTCGTCGCCAAAATAAAGGTCACCATAGACATCATCCTCGATCAACGGGATCTTGCGGCTCGCCAGCATTTCAACCATTTGCTGCTTGTGGCTATCCGGCATCAGTGAGCCAGCGGGATTGTTGAAATTAGGTACGATCAGCATCGCGGTAATATCCATCGTGTCGAGGGCGAATTCGAGCGAGTCCAGGTTGATACCGGTCTCCGGATCGCTATCGATTTCCAGGGCCAGCATCCCCAGCTTCTCGATCAGGCGCAACACCGAAAAGTAAGTCGGTGATTCCACCGCAATCACATCACCGCGCCGGGCCACGGCCTGCAGGCTCAGTGACAGTGCCTCGGTGGCGCCCGTGGTGATCATGATCTCGTCGGCCGGGATATCCAGGCCCAGATCGGCATAACGCAGGGCGATTTGTTTGCGTAGGTTTTCATGCCCGGGCGGGAAAAAGTAATCCATGCTCGCCGCCGGGCTGCGGCTGATGACGCTGCGGGTCTCGCGCATCAATGCCTTGATCGGCATCAGTTCCACCGACGGCTTGGCCGCGGCAAAAGGGGCAATGCGCGGATTATTGGAAATGGTGAAGATTTCCTCGAACAGTTGGCCAAAGCGCACCTTGCGCGGCTGGCAGCTGGCGGAAATGATCGGTTTGGGTTTTTCGATGTTCTGGTTGAGATCGGCATTGATGTAAAAGCCGGATTGCGGGCGAGCGCTCAACACACCCTTGTCTTCCAGCGCCAGGTAGGCCTGGTTGACGGTGGAGATACTGACCTTCAGGCTTTGGCTCAGCTTGCGCAGGGATGGCGCCTTATCCCCCGGTTTCAGGGTGCCGTGATCGATCAACTGCATGATGTAGCTGGAAACCTGATCGTATTTGTAAGCTTGTCTATCGTTATTGAGGTTTGATGGCATAACAGATGCTCAACTGTACTGGTCTAATAATTTATTAATTGTAACTGTTATAGTGACAGTTTGCCTACTATTATTCAATCATGCTTAAAGGTCGTGAGAAATCACATATTTTATAAGGAGTCTGTCATGTCAACATTAATTATGAATCACAAGTGGGAAAAACTCTCCCTTTTGGAAAAACTGCACGCTGTTCTGTCCCTGTTGCAGGTATGGAGCGATCGTCGTTATCAGCGCAAGCAACTGGCCAAGCTGGATACACATATGCTCAATGACATGGGCCTGAGCCGTGAGCAGGTGACCGCGGAAATCGCCAAGCCATTCTGGAAGTAAGCGTATTACTAGCCAAAATCCCCTCCTTTGTGTTTGAGCCCCTGACCGTCAGGGGCTTTTTTTATATTGGTCCAAATTATTCAGACCAACTAATCCTTTGTTGTTGGCTTTGCGTTGGAAAAAGCCTGCATAATCTCCATCGGTAACGGGAAGATGATGGTGGAAGCATTCTCGTTGGAGATGTCGTTCAGGGTCTGCATGTAGCGCAACTGCAGGGCCTGCGGATTTTGGGATATGACCTCGGCGGCTTGCAACAGTTTTTCCGAGGCCTCCAATTCACCTTGCGCATGGATCACCTTGGCACGTCGTTCGCGCTCGGCCTCGGCCTGTTTGGCGATGGCGCGGATCATGCTCTCGTTCAAATCGACATGCTTGATTTCGACATTGGTGACCTTGATCCCCCAGGACGCGGTTTGTTCATCCAGAATGTCCTGGATATCGGCATTGAGTTTCTCGCGTTGCGACAGCATTTCGTCGAGATCGTGCTGACCCAGCACCGAGCGTAGCGTGGTCTGGGCCAGCTCGCTGGTGGCGACGAAAAACTGCTCGACCTGGATGATCGCGCGTTCCGGGTCGACCACGCGAAAATACAGTACCGCACTGACATGCACCGTCACGTTATCCCTGGAGATCACATCCTGGGTCGGGATATCAAAGGTCACCACGCGCAGATCAACCCGTTCCATTTTCTGGATCAAGGGGATGACGATGATCAACCCGGGCCCCTTGACCTTTTGAAAGCGGCCAAGAAAGAAGATGACGCCACGTTCATATTCCTTGAGGATGCGCACCGCGGAGATAATGATGCTGAGCACGATAAAGGCAGGTATGGTCCATTCGATCAGGTACATGCTTATTCCTCCAATTGGTTGTCCGATGGTTCAACGGTTAACATCAGTTTGTCGATCGCGGTGACGCGAATCGCCTGCCCGGCTGTTAAAGGTTGGGTACTTTTGGCCAGCCATGATTCACCGTCGATTTCCACCCGGCCGTGTTCACCGATATCCTCGATCACGGTACCGCTGCGACCGATCATATACTCCGCACCGCTGACTACCTGGCGGTGGCGCAGGGTCGTGAAACGGCGCAGGATCCACAGCATGAAGCCACCGGCGACCAGCGCCGTGCCACCGATCAGGGGCATGGAGATCGCCAGGTATTCATCCTCGAATAACAGGATCGAACCGGCGGTAAAGGCGATCACGCCACCTATACCCAACAGGCCACCGCTGGTGACGAACATCTCGGCCACCATGAACGCCAGCCCGATCACGACCAGCGCCAGCCCGGCATAATTGATCGGTAGCACCTGGAAGGCATACAGCGCCAGTAACAGGCTGATGGCACCGACGATGCCAGGCAGTAATCCACCCGGGTTGGAAAATTCCAGGATCAGGCCATAGATGCCAACCAGCATCAGGATATAGGCAATATTCGGATTGGTGATGATGCCGAGGAGCTTGGAGCGCCAGTCCGGCAGGGTACGTTCGAGCACCAGGGCATCGGTCGCCAGGATCTGTTTACGCCCCTTGATATCGATCTCGCGTCCATCCAGTTGTTGCAGTAAATGGTTCAGATCATCCGCGATCACATCGATTACATTCATTTCCAGCGCCTCGACCGCGGTCAGACTGGCGGCTTCACGCACCGCGGCCTCGGCCCAAAGCTCATTACGTCCGCGCAGCTTGGCCAGGCCCTGGATATAGGCGACCGCGTCATTGATCAGTTTCTTTTCGGTGCTGGACTTGCCCGCGTCATCAGCCTGCTGGTCACCGGTTTGGTTAGGGTCAGCAGGAGGTCTGGGCATACCGCCGATCTGGACCGGGGTGGCGGCACCGAGGTTGGTGGCCGGAGCCATTGCCGCCACATGACTGGCATACAGGATATAGGTGCCGGCACTGGCGGCACGAGAACCCTGGGGAGAGATGTAGGTGACTACCGGAATTTGCGCATTGAGGATGGCCTGGATGATTTCACGCATCGAATGATCCAGACCGCCGGGGGTGTTCATCTGCAGGATGACCATGTGCGCCGATTCAGATTGAGCATCGTCGATCGCGCGGGTGATCAATTCCTGGGTGACTGGACCGATGGCTCCATCAATTTCCACCAGGTAAGCCTTGCGATTGGCGCTTTCGCTGGCACAAAGGGATTGGGCAAGCAGGAGCAGAGTTATTCCTGCAACAAGACGGAAGCTTGATCTTAGGATTTGCATGAGTTGATGACCCACCATCCGGTTACCGTCAACAGACCACGTACACCAGTATAACGAAAATGCCTGCGCGGAGGGCAGTAAAAAAAGGCTGGTCGTTTACCAGGGCCATCCTGTTATCGGCTAAGCTGGTGTTAGTGGTCTCTGTAAGGTTTGCCGTGTTCCTGCTCGTAATGTTGCTGATACCAGCGGGGCATGCGCAAATTGCTGTCATACAGGAATTCGGCGACTTTTCTGACCTGGTCTTCCGGGTAAGCCAGGGCCGGCATCACGCCAAATCGTCTGACTGCTCCTGGCATCAAAGCCCGCGAGGCATCGGGCTGCTTTACCCATTGCACGATATAGTTGATGAAATCCTCACGTTTGGGATATGCCCTGAGCACGTGGTTCTTGATGCCAAATACTGGTGGAGCCACGGTCGGTGGGCCGGAAGTAGCATGACAACTCATGCAGAGGGTTTCGAACATAGTCTTACCTTCATTGGATGCATGGGTGGATGGCATCAACAAGATGAGCAGGCCGCTGATGAGAATTCGTTTCATGTTGCAGTATCGATAATATTGGGCCGGTTAAGGGTATGTCTATCGATCAAGGTAAACAACTACGATTGAAATCTAGCGCTGACAGATGTCGGGAAAGTGCTGGTCGCTACATTCATTATTCATTCACGCGGACGATCGAGGAAGGATTTCCAGGTGGTATAACTCGGCCGACTGTTGCCGTCACCGTCATAGACCCCGGTATCGCGCCATAATCCATCCTCATCGCTGCATCCTCCAAAGTAGTCACAGAGGCGATCGTAATCCTGTAAGACGAACCAGTTGACGAACAACAGGTTGTTGTCGTTGGCCGCGGCCAGCATGCTTGCGATGTAATCATCCTGTTTACCAATGCTGCTCTCGAATGGAATGGCAAAGGCGGTCATATTTTCCGCCAGCATCCCGGTTTCCGCGATGACCGTGGGTTTGCTGCTCAGGGCAAACATGTCGGCGAACATTTCCGCCGGAAAATCACTGGCGAAATAGGCAGTTAAAAACGGGTACAACGAGATCGCGTAATAATCGCTGTGCATCAGCAAATCGTTTAACGCTGTCAGCTGGGTGGAACGATATCCTGCCGGATCACCGGCAAATTTCGCGGGTGGGTCAACGTAGCCGCTCAACATCTCGACCGGTGACACGGACACAAAGATCGGCAGGTCGGGATGCTGCGCTTTCAGATTGCTATACACGTGCTGGTTGAGTTCGAGATAGTTGGCCCAGGTAGCCGCATTGGTGTTGCGTCGTAACAGGTTGACCTCTATCCCTATCGCCAGGTAGTCGGGTTCGAAAAATTCGATCACGCGCAGGCAGTAGTTCAGGTAGGCGTTTTTGACATCCGGTGCATTGAAGTCGCCACTCGCCGCATGGCCAGCGAAAGGCGCTTGCAGATCCTGTTCATTGGCCGTATCGCGCCAGGGTGCCAGGCTATTACGGCCCAGGTTGATCGGGGTGATGGCAATGTATTTTTTATGGCTGGCCGGGGTTTTGGCCTTGCGCGTCTCCCAGTCGATTTCAATATGGTTGCTGTAGGGGAAGCTGACGGATGCGGGTGTCAGCAGGTCGTCTGCCAGCGCGGCATTCCAGGGAATCCCCTCTTCCAGGTGATGTAACACCATGTCCGCGTCGTTATTCAGCTTGGCATAAACATCATCGACGACCGTCAGCAATGTCGCAGGATCGGCATCATAGGGAAAAGGGGTAAACCCCATGTAAAAACTACGCGACGGGCCACCCGCGTTGTCGTCGTTATCCGAGCTGCCATTACCACCGCATCCCAGCAGGGCAAAGGCAATGGCGGTTGTGGTCAGCAGGTTACGGGTAAAAGCGAATGACATGGAATAAGCCAATAGAGCGGCATCGGGAATCTTGCGGCCTTAACCTCTACATCCTGGATACTCAAGAATCCACCGGGTCGGATGTAATCTGACCATGTCGATCGGCTTGAGTTAGAGGTTAAAAATATTCCTCAGGGTGACGTAGGCCAGGTCTTTGCTGATGGCCTCTCCTTCCGTGGCTGGGATAGCCTCCATCTTTGCCGGCATGCCCAGCGGGGAAAGCTTGGGTTCAGCGCTGATATAGTAGGTTTCGCCGGCTTCCAGTGACAGGGTGACCGAGTCCTGTACCTCGAGCGCAGAGGTAAAGGTATGCTCGCCGGGGTTTACCTGATAAAAGAAATAGGTGCCATTGGGCAGGGCGCCGATTTTATCCTTGCCATGATACATTCTGGCCTCGATACCGCGGCCAACGGTCTTCTTTTCCCGCAGGAAATAGACCAGGGCCTTACCCGCTGCGGGTTGGCCAAATTCGGGTGTGTCGTGCCACTCAACCTTCGACAGGGTCTTGGCGCTGGCCACCAGGACGATAGCCATCACCAGGTTAAGAGTCAGGGCAAGCGTAATCTGCCGGTTATTTTCAATTACCTTTTTCATGGTTTTCCACTAATCGATACTGAGTCTGTAAAGCCTGTAGGCGGAGGCCAAATCCCGAAATCAAGGATAGTTCGGAATGGGGTCGTTAATCAGGAGTATAGTCAACGAGCGGAAAACAGAAGTTTTTATGATAAATGGTGAGCCTGCGGCCTGCGGCCTGCGCAGGCGCATTAGCGGGTGTTGATGCCAAACCAGGGTAGGGAAAAAATGGCGCGCTCGGCGGGATTCGAACCCACGACCTTTGGCTTCGGAGGCCAACACTCTATCCAACTGAGCTACGAGCGCATGTATAAAACGAATTCTAGAAGACCGTTGTGCCTACATCCATGTAGCAGAGTCCCCGGCCCGCCAGCCCTGGCGGGCGTTCGCGCCACTGCGAAATGCCACCGGCATTTCGGTTGCCACTCACCCAACTGAGCTACGAGCGCATTTCACGGCGTGCATTCTAGGGGATTGTCCGGATGACGTCTACGGACTGATTGCCCGGCTAAAGCAATTGCAATTGCGAAAACAATTGTTGCATGTCCGGATTATGGATGAATGACAGGTTATACGGGTGCTCACTGCGGATCCTGGGGAAATTGATCGAGGTCGGCATCTGCTCGATTTGTTGGGCGATTTTCCCCCACAGAACCAGGGTTGGTGTTGGTGTAGCAGCCTGGTCAATTTCGCTGAGCAGGCAGGCGAGAAAACCCTGCCAGTATCTGGCCTCGCGCGCCGGCGGATTGGCTGGGTGCAGAACCGGGGTTGCGTTGAACAGCAAGAAGCCCTGTTGCTGCAGCCGGCTAAACAGTTCGTCGATAGTCTGGATCAGCTTGCTGTTATCGATCGCCGCGATGCTGGATTGGGGGATTTTGCCATCCTCATCGACTTTGATCAGTCCCTGCGCGAGCAGCGCCGTTTTCATGATATTGCGCAGCGAGGTGGCGCGATTGACCGCCTTGCTCAGGCCCTGGTCCGACCACAACTGGTCGACCGCGGCATCATAGAACGCGATGCCATTGGCGGATTCTGCACGCGGGTAGGGTGATTCACCGAGCAGGATGTAGCGACATTGTTGCCGGTCGCGCTGGAAAGCGGCGAACAAGCGATGCTGGCCGGGTAACCAATCGGTATCCGCCACCAGGTTCTTCAGATAATCGCTATCGACCTGTTGCAGGCATCTGCCCAGTAAAGGCCGCCATTCGTCGTGCACCGCGGAACGATCGAGCAATTCCTCTATAAGAGCCGTCATCTCGCGCATGCGCTCAGGCGATACCGACGATCTTGTGCGTTTGCAGGCTCAATGACCACTGCGGGTGCATCAGGCAGTACTCGACTACTCGTTGCGTATTTTCCTGCAGTTCGGGCGAATCCATCGGTTGCAGGTAAAAGGTATCGAATCCCAGTTGTTCAAATTGCGCCGGGTCTAGATCCGCCTGCGGATAGACCAGTTTCAACTCCTGTCCCCGGGTGATCTCGAGTTCACAGCCGGCCTTGGGGCTGACACAGATCCAGTCGATCCCGTCCGGCAGGGCCAGGGTGCCATTGGTTTCGATCGCGATCTCAAAGCCTGCCTGGTGCAGCGCCGTGACCAGTGCCTGGTCCAGTTGCAGTGCCGGTTCACCCCCGGTGAATACGACATAGGGTCGGGTCGATGGCCGGTCAGTCTGGGGCCAGAAACCGCTGATTGCATCGGCCAGTTCCTGCGCGCTGGCAAACTTGCCCCCGCCCGGACCATCGGTACCGACGAAATCGGTATCGCAGAACTGGCATTCGGCTCGGGCGCGATCCTGTTCCCGCCCGGACCACAGATTGCAGCCGGCGAAGCGGCAGAATACCGCGGGCCGTCCGCTGCGCGCGCCCTCGCCCTGCAGGGTGTAGAACATCTCTTTGACCGAGTAGGTCATGATGGCAGCGCGGGTTCGTGCTCGCCCCAGTTGAGGATGACCCCGCAGCCGGGTTTCTGGTAGAGGTCGATGCGGTCGAGTTGCGGCAGTAACGGCGCCATCTGCTGTTGAATCCACTGCGCCAGGCTGGCGGCGTCGGTATCCTCGAGCCCGGGTAGCTCATTGAGCAGATGATGGTCGAGTTGGTCATAAACCGGTTTGAACAGCTCCTTGACGTCGCCGTAATCCACGGTCCAGCACATCACCGGATCCAGCGCTGCGGTCAGGTGCAGGCGTACCAGGTAACTGTGGCCATGCAGGCGCGAGCGCGGGTCCGGTGTAGGTGCCCGGTTCAGGCGCAGCGCGCTCTCGAAGCGCTGCTCCTTCCAGATCCGGTAATGCTTACCATCGTAATGGCAGCCGGCGCTGACGGTTTCGTACACCGTAACCCAGGTCAGGCTCGGCAGTTCGGTTTTGAGCTGCTCCCATAACCAGCCGCATAACGCTTCACTGGTGGGATTCTCCAGACCCGGGATATCGTTGAGGCAGGCATGATCCAGCTGCTCGTAAATCGGTTCCCACAACTGGTCGAGAATTTCATATTCCAGTTCACTGCCCTGTTCCTGGTGAAAAGCCTTGCGTTCGGCATGCAGGATGACTTCAAAGCCATGCCCATGCATCCGCCCGCACTGGTGGCCTGGCGGGACATTGGGCAACTGGTGTGCCGCTTCGAAGCGGTAGCGCCGCCAGATGTGGGCATTGCCGGCATTATCCAGATCGGTGCCCTGGTGATGGGTACTTTGGACTCCGACCAGGTCTAACTGTGGAATCTCGATCCGCTCGCTAATCCACAAGGCGAGGTTTTCATCGCTGGGGTTATACACATGTTCGTTGAGCAGGTCGTAATCCAATGGGGCCACACATTGCCTGAGCTGGGCTTCCAGTTGGTCGGTAAGACATTCGTTCAGGTTGTCGGCGTAATCGCTGTAATCGGTACGCAGACGCGCGAAAAAACTGTGGCCGTGTACCCGGTGGAACTTGTGCTGCTGGGGGTATTGGGCCAGGTAACGGGCAGATTCAAAGTTGGCGCGGGCGCTGTAGAGAATTTTCGGTTGCATGGTATCTATGTAGCAGAAGTTTCGAGCAGCGGGTCTGCCACGCCGGCCTCGGCAAAGCCGCGCGCACGTAACAGGCAGGAATCGCAATGCCCACAGGGACGACCTTGCTCATCCGGGTCGTAACAGCTGCTGGTCTGGGCATAATCCACCCCCAGTTCGATGCCGCGCTGAATGATCTGCGCCTTGCTCATTTCGATCAGTGGGGTGTGGATGCGGATTTTCTGCTGGCCCTCAACCGCGGCCTTGGTCGCGAGGTTGGCCATGTTTTCATAGGCGGTGATGTACTCCGGCCTGCAATCGGGATAGCCGCTGTAATCCAGCGCATTGACCCCGATAAAAATATCCGAGGCCTGCAGGACCTCGGCCCAGGCCAGGGCAAAGGACAGGAAGATGGTGTTTCTGGCCGGCACGTAGGTCACCGGGATCTCGCTTTCCATCGTGGTTTCCTCGCGATCCCTGGGCACCGAGATATTATCGGTGAGCGCTGAACCACCAAACAGGCGTAGATTGATATCGGCGACCAGGTGTTCGGCGACCTGCATGGTTTGCGCTACCTGCTCAGCGGCCCGGAGTTCAACGATGTGCCTTTGACCGTAGCGGAACGATAGGGCGTAGCTGCTGTAGCCATGGGCCTGGGCAATCGCCAGCGTGGTCGTGGAATCCAGTCCCCCGCTTAACAGGACTACGGCTTTATGATCAGACATCAGGGAATTAACGCTCAGGAAATGACAAACTGGTGCTAATTGTGGCATTGCCGGTTACTGCTGGCAATCCGTCTCGCTGCTAAATGCTACGCGGTCGACATCCAGCACATTTGGCTTTAAAGTGGCTGCTTTTTAGCAGTTAGCTATGAATAAAACCTATATCTCCGCTCAAGAGCTTCTGGAAGCGTCATTCAGGTTGGCGCACGAGGTTTACCGTGATGGTTTCCGGCCGGACTTCATCGTTGGCGTGTGGCGTGGCGGCACCACTGTCGGCATCGCGGTCCAGGAGTTTTTTGAATACAAGGGCATCAGCACCGATCATACTGCAATCCGCACCTCTTCTTACTACGGCATCGGTCAACAGACCAAACAGATCCGGATCTATGGTCTGCATTATCTACGCGAGCAGATTGCTGAAGTGGATCGCCTGTTGATTGTGGATGATGTGTTTGATTCAGGGCGCAGCCTGGAAGCGCTGATTGATGAAATCCATCATCAGGCCGGCAAGCAGACACCGTCGGATATACGCATCGCCTGCCCCTGGTACAAACCATCAATGACCAAAGTTAGCCGGGTACCGGATTATTACGTCCATGAAAACGATGACTGGTTGGTGTTTCCCCACGAATTATGCGGTCTGCAACGGGAAGAAATCGAACAGGGTAAACAGGATCTAAGCCAGATCGTCGACCTGTTTTAATTCCAGTCAGTCACAACAGCTTATATCCCGGATAAGCTATGTCGCTGTCTCTTCGGTTGTGGGTATAATCGCGCCCCGATTTTTTCTATTCCCTTTTCAAATGCTGTAGGAGATTGATGTGACGACCTCGGTCAAGAATGAATTTTCCGTATCGGTCCTGCTGGTTATCGTCTGGTTAGCGGTGGTCGGTTTGATCTATTTGTTTGTGTTGTCGATGGCCAAAGATGGTTTTGGTAAGAACATGGAGCGGGTCAACCAACAGGTGGAAGCTGGGTTGCAGGCACGCATTAAACCGGTGATGACACTGGAAGATATCACCGCGGGTAGTTCGGCATCTGCCAACACAGCCCCGGTTATGGTGATCACTTCGGCATCGGCCAGCAAATCAGCCGATCAATTATATGCGGGTGCCTGCCTGGCCTGTCACGATACCGGAGCCGCCGGTGCGCCTAAACTGGGTGACAGCGCAGCCTGGCAGTCACGCGCAGCGATGGGCGTCAATGCCCTGGTCGCAACCGTGGTCAGCGGCAAGGGTGCGATGCCGCCCAATGGTGGTTCGGCCTACAGCGAGATGGAACTTCGGTCCGTGGTTGAATATATGCTTAACCAGGCAGGCCTTTAGGCCGGTCAACTCGCGAGCGTGCTGGTCCGTCGGTAACTCACCGCTTCACTGATGCATTCGGCACTGATCCGCTCCTGGCGCGCAAGGTCGGCGATACTGCGTGCCAGTTTGAGTAAGCGATGGTAGCTGCGGGTGGATAGCTTCAACTTATCGATCGCTCGATGTAACAGTTGCTCCGAAGCTCCATCCAGCGCACAGATTTTTTCGATCTGGCGATTGTTCAACTGGGCATTTAGACAGCCCTGGCGTTCGAGCTGCAAGCGGCGCGCATGGGTCACCCGTTCCCGCACCGTATCACTGGCGGTTTGCTGGCTGATTTTTTGCTTCAGCAGTTCATCCTTGTGCAGGCGCGGCAATTCGATCTGGATATCGATACGGTCCAGCAGCGGTGCCGATAGTTTGTTGCGGTAGCGCGCGAGTTGTTCATGACTACAGTGGCAGGTCTCAATCGAGTCACAGCCGCCAGGGCAGGGGTTCATCGCCGCCACCAGCTGAAACATCGCGGGGAAAGTGGCCTGTCGTGCGGCCCGCGAGATATTTATCTTACCGGTCTCCAGCGGCTCGCGTAATACCTCGAGGGTTTTGCGGTCGAACTCGGTCAATTCATCGAGAAACAGCACCCCGTTGTGAGCCAGCGAGATCTCTCCCGGTTTGGGTTGCGAGCCGCCGCCGACCAGGGCGATTCCGGAAACCGTGTGATGCGGTGAGCGGAAGGGGCGCAATTTCCAGTGCTCCAGGTTGATCGTACCATTGTTGCTGATGGAATGAATGCTCAGGGTCTGCAGGGCTTCCTGCTCCGACATCTCCGGCAGCAGGGTATTGAGGCGCTGGGCCAGCATGCTTTTGCCGGTCCCCGGGGGGGCCATCATCAACAGGTGATGGGCGCCGGCCGCGGCGATCTCCAGGGCGCGCTTGGCCTGCGGTTGGCCGAGTACTTCGGCCAGGTCTAGCGGGTAGTGCACATCGCTAGTCTGTACCTGGCCTGCGACCGCAGGCAGTTCCTCACCGCCGTTGAAGAACTGGCAAACCTGGGCCAGGCTGTCAGCCTGGTAAGCATCCAGCTGCTCGATGAAACCGGCCTCGTAGTGGTTTTCGCGGGCGACGATGACCTTGTGTTGATGCTGTTGCCCCTGAATCAGCGCCGGCACCAGTCCGCTGACCGGTCTCAGCTCACCATTCAACGCTAACTCGGCATACAGTTCATACTGGTCGAGCGTTTGTGGGTTAACCTGCTGTGAGGATGCAAGAATGCCGAGCGCGATCGCCAGGTCGTAACGACCGCCTTCCTTGGGTAGATCGGCCGGGGCCAGGTTAACCGTGATGCGGCGGGCGGGAAAGTTAAAGCCGGAATTGATAATGGCGCTGCGCACGCGGTCCCTGCTTTCGCGTACCGCTGCCTCCGGCAGGCCGACGATGGAGAAAGCCGGCAGGCCGTTGGAGATATGTACCTCTACCGACACCCTGGGTGCCGCGATTCCCTGCTGCGCACGGGTGAATAATTGGGTGATAGCCACAGTAATCCTTTACCTTGTTGGTTGGTCACAACATATCACCTTTGCCCGCGAAAATGAATCGCTGGCAGAACGCCGCCGTTATTGATCGGACAACTGTTCGATCTTTCGTTCCAGTTGCTCAAGTTTCTGCCGGGTCCGGGCCAGTACCTTGCTCTGGATATCGAATTCCTCGCGGCTGACGAAATCCATATCGCTCAATTGTTGCTGTAACAGTTTCTTCAATTTTTCATCGAAATCCTGTTTGACCTGTTTGATTCCCGGAGGCAGTAACGATTCGATTTGTTCAGCGAGTTGGTTGATGTACTGGGGCTGCATAGCAATGTCCTATCTTGGTGCGCGATGGAAAAATAAATGCACCAAACCAGTGCTTTAGATCGCTGGTGGTGCGTTTTTTTAGGGCATGAGTCATGAGATATAATTGTTTATCGATTTAACTCATTGAAATATAAAGAGATTAAAAAACTGGTCACGCCTTTGCATTTGTCACGTTGTGTAAATTTTAGCAATAAAACAGGAGGCATTCCTTATGAAAATGGTGACAGCCATTATAAAGCCCTTCAAGCTGGATGACGTGCGTCAGTCACTGTCAGATATCGGCGTACAGGGTGTTACGGTGACTGAAGTAAAAGGCTTCGGACGCCAGAAAGGTCATACCGAGCTCTATCGTGGTGCGGAGTATGTAGTTGATTTTCTGCCCAAAATGAAATTGGAACTGGCTATTGATGACGGTCTGCTTGATCAGGTCATCGAAGCGATCACTTCCAAGGCCAATACCGGCAAGATCGGTGACGGCAAGATTTTCGTTTCCGACATTGAACAGGCGATCCGTATTCGTACCGGAGAGTCTGGTCCTGAAGCATTGTAGGAGGACATCATGGAAAACAACATTTTTGAATTACAGTACGCCATCGACACCTTTTATTTCCTGATCTGTGGTGCGTTGGTTATGTGGATGGCCGCCGGCTTCTCGATGCTCGAGGCTGGTCTGGTCCGGTCCAAGAACACGACCGAAATTCTGACCAAGAACGTCGCGCTGTTCGCGATATCCTGCACCATGTACATGATTCTCGGTTATGAGCTGATGTACGATGGCGGTTATTTCCTGTCAGGCATCACCACCGTTGGCGGTATGGATGATGCAGCCGTCGCGGCGGTGCTGACAGAATCTGCCGAAGCGGGTTTCGACGGTGATTCGGTTTATTCCGGTGCCTCTGACTTCTTCTTCCAGGTCGTATTTGTGGCGACTGCGATGTCGATTGTTTCCGGTGCCGTGGCTGAACGTATGAAGCTGTGGGCATTCCTCGCTTTCGCCGTGGTCATGACTGGTGTCATCTATCCTATGGAAGGCAGCTGGACCTGGAACGGTGATTCCGTATTCGGTCTGTTCGAACTGAGCTACAGTGACTATGCCGGCTCCGGTATCGTTCATATGGCGGGTGCTTCTGCAGCCCTGGCCGGTGTATTACTGCTCGGCGCTCGTAAGGGTAAATACGGTGCCAATGGCCAGGTCCTGGCGATCCCGGGTGCCAACCTGCCGCTGGCCACCCTGGGTACCTTCATCCTGTGGATGGGCTGGTTTGGCTTCAATGGTGGTTCAACCCTGAAGCTGGGTGGTATCGCGGTAGCCAACGAGGTTGCCAACGTATTCCTGAATACCAATGCCGCAGCCGCCGGTGGCCTGATTGCCGCCCTGATCGTGGCCCGCATTATGTTCGGTAAGGCGGACCTGACCATGGCATTGAACGGCGCCCTGGCTGGTCTGGTTGCGATCACTGCCGAGCCTGCTGATCCGACTCCGTTGATGGCAACCATCATCGGTGCTGTTGGTGGTACCATCGTTGTATTCTCTATCGTGTTCCTGGACAAGCTGAAGATCGACGATCCGGTCGGTGCTATCTCCGTGCACGGGGTGGTTGGTTTCTTCGGTGTCATGGTGGTTCCGGTCACCGATGCGGATGCAACCTATGGCGGCCAGTTCATCGGCGCCTTGACCATCTTCGTCTGGGTATTTGTCACCAGTCTCATCGTCTGGGGCATCATCAAGGCAATTATGGGTATTCGCGTCAGCGAGGAAGACGAGTACGAGGGTGTGGACCTGGCCGAGTGTGGTCTGGAAGCCTATCCCGAGTTCACTGCAGCTGGTAGTGGCGGCAGCAAGAGCTAATCTTCCACTAACCGGTGGATACTGGAAACGGGCGCATTATGCGCCCGTTTTTTTGTCTGTAAAAAGTCAGCAACCGGCAAAGCATAAAACCATATTAGTATTTCCTAATATGGTTTTATGCTTTCACTTTTGTTATTATGCCGCCATTTTTAATGGAAGCTTAATCTAATGAAAATTCTGACTTCATTTATCGGATTCATCCTGGCGATCGTGGTTGCGATCATCATTTTTGCGCCCGAGCGGTTACCAGTAGGTTATGGATTTGAACCGGTACCGGTGGAACTGGTGGTGGAAAATACCCTGACCGGGCAGCTGGTGGAATCGATGACCGGCAAGAGTGGCAAGAACGTGGTGGTAACCAATACCTCGGATGCACCATTGAATAACCTGACCGTCAGCCTGCTTGACTCAAGCAATAACATCAAGCACCAGCATATCGAGCCCAAGATGCCCGCGTCGGGCAAGGTGACCCTGGGCTGGGTCAATAACTGGACCATCGACACGGGTGATCAACTCGAGGTCAAGGCCTCGGGCTTTTACAAGGTGTTGTGGGCATTGTGAGCCAACCGCTGATCTGTTTCATCTACCGCAGCGAGCGCAAGGCCGACACCTATCTGTATCTGCTGAAAAAGGATGATTTCAGCCGGATCCCGCCGGAGCTGTTACAGGTCTTCGGAGAGCCCGAGTTCAGTTTCCAGTTCACCTTGACTCCCGAGCGCAGCCTGGCCAAGGAGGACCCGGCCGAGGTCTATGCCAACCTGCAACGTCAGGGCTATCATCTGCAGCTTCAGGATGATCTACTGATCGAGCAAAAACTGGCACTGAAAAGCCTGAACTAGCAACAACCGGAACCATCCGGCCGAGGGGCTGCACCACTGCAGCAGGCCTGGCTGGATTTCGCAGCATCCTGGTGATTGATTCCGTATAATTCTGCATCCTGCATAGTCAGGAAACTTTCCCAGGGTATGCCAGCAGGGTCAATCGACCAGGCCTTGGTGGATACGGCATAACAGCAGGTCGTTTGCTGTAGTGATCCGGCCTCATCATCAGCGCCTTGCACACGCTCATGCAGGTCGTTCAGCTCGCTTTCATCGTCGACCTGGATGCCCAGGTGGTCAAGGCCTACCCTGTTGCTACGGGTGGATATGGCAAAATTGATCTGCGGTTCATCCAGCAGCCAGCGGGCATAATCTTGCTTGAGTTTATCCGGCGCGCTAGCAAACATCCGGCTGTAATAGTCTACTGCCGGTTGCAGTTCGGCCACGCTGATATGCAGGTGTAATCGTTTCATGATTGTCTCCGGTTCAATTAAGTATTAGCAGGATTGACATTCTCCATCGATGCAACAGTTTTCCTGCAGATAGTCGATGAGTTGCGACATGCGCAGGAAATCTGCTCGATAAATGATCGAACGCCCCTGTTTTTGTTTTAATATCAAACCCGCCTGGTATAACTCTTTGAGATGAAAAGACAGGGTGGCGGCTGGCATCTCAAGGATTTCGGCCAAAGCCATCGGCGTGGTACCGGTCGGACCGGCTTCTACCAGTTGCTTGAAAATACGCAGGCGCGACTCGTGGGCGAGTGAGGACAGGAGAATGACTGAATTCGATAATTCCATAATTGTGGAATTATCGAATAATTAACCGTCCTGTCAACAGATTTTTTATCAATCTTCAAATAAAGCAGATATAATCCCGCCTCTTTTTTATAAGCAGTTGCTAATAAACGCTATATCGAGTCCGCCATGATAGAAAATCTCCGCAATATCGCGATCATCGCTCACGTCGACCACGGTAAAACCACGCTGGTGGATAAGCTGTTGGAACAGTCAGGCACCTTCAATGAGCGTGCGCAAATGGGTGAGCGGGTTATGGACAGCCATGAGCTGGAACAGGAACGGGGGATTACGATCCTGTCTAAGAATACCGCGATCCGCTGGCAAGACTATCGGATCAACATCGTCGATACCCCGGGCCATGCTGATTTCGGTGGTGAAGTCGAGCGGGTCATGTCGATGGTGGATTCGGTGTTGCTGTTGGTGGATGCGGTCGATGGGCCGATGCCGCAAACCCGTTTCGTGACCCAGAAGGCCTTGCAACAGGGCCTGAAACCAATCGTCGTGGTCAATAAGATCGACCGTCCGAGCAGCCGCCCGGACTGGGTCATCGACCAGACCTTTGACCTGTTCGACCGTCTCGGCGCAACCGATGAACAGATGGACTTCGAGGTGGTTTATGCCTCTGCGCTGGAGGGTTTTGCCACGCTGGATCATGAACAGCCGGGCGCCGATATGACCGCGTTGTTCGAAACCATCGTCAACAAGGTACCGCCGCCGGATGTTGACCAACAAGGTGCATTTCAGCTGCAGGTCAGTTCACTGGATTACAGCAGTTACGTCGGCGTCATCGGTATCGGCCGGATCAAGCGGGGTCAGGTTAAACCCAACGATGCGGTAACCCTGATCGATAAGGAAGGACAAACCCGTAAGGCCAAGATCCTGCAGGTACTGGGTTTTCATGGCCTGGAACGGGTCGAGGTGGAGATGGCCGAAGCCGGCGACATCATCGCCTTCACCGGCATCCCCGGGCTGCAGATATCCGATACCTTGTGTGACCCGAACCATGTCGAGGCACTGCCGGCATTGACAGTGGATGAACCGACGGTGAGCATGAACTTCCAGGTCAACACCTCACCCTTCGCCGGTAAGGAAGGCAAGTTCGTGACCTCGCGCCAGATCTATGAGCGCCTGCAAAAAGAGCTGGAGCACAATGTCGCGCTGCGGGTGGAACAAACCGATGATCCCGATCGGTTCAAGGTGTCCGGCCGTGGTGAACTCCACCTGGCGATCCTGATCGAGACCATGCGCCGTGAAGGTTATGAGCTCGGCGTGTCGCGCCCGCAGGTGATCGTGCGTGAACTCGATGGCGAGCTGCAGGAGCCCTATGAATCGGTGACCATCGATGTCGAGGAGCAACACCAGGGTACGATCATGGAAACCTTCGGCAATCGTGGTGCCGAGCTACTGGACATGGTGCCGGATGGCCAGGGCCGCATGCGCATGGATTTCAGGATCCCGGCCAAGGGCCTGATCGGTTACCGCAATGAATTCCTCACCGCCACCCAGGGCACCGGCCTGATGTACAGCGTGTTTGACAGCTATGGCCCGCTGAAAAAGACAGATTTGGCGACGCGCATCAACGGGGTGTTGATTGCCAATTCGCAGGGTAAAGCCCTCGGCTATGCCTTGTTCAACCTGCAGGAGCGCGGCCGTTTGTTCATCGGTCATGGTGAAGAGGTTTACGAGGGCATGGTCATAGGTATCCATAGCCGCGCCAATGACCTGACCGTGAACCCACTCAAGGCCAAGCAATTGACCAACATCCGCGCCGCCGGCAGTGATGAAAACCTGATTCTGACCAAGCCGATCGAACTGACCCTGGAGCAGGCGCTGGAATTTATCGATGATGATGAGTTGGTAGAAGTGACACCGGGCTCGATTCGCGTGCGTAAGAAACATCTGACTGAGAGTGAACGCAAGCGGGCATCGCGCGCCAGCTGATTGCATCATGCCAAATAGCGCTGGCTCGAACCGATATCTGCGTTGGCTCAAGACCCTGACGGTCTACCTGCTGATTTTCGTCGTCGGCGGTTTCATCGGCAACCTGTGGATGACCCGGGGCCAGACCAGTGGTCCCGCGCCGGTCATCATCGGGCCTGATCTGGAGCAGCAACTGGTACGCATCGATTTCGCCATCGCCGATGCCCCGCGGCTGCTGTACTTCTTTGCCGAATGGTGCCCGATCTGCAAGGCCCAGCATGCGGTGATCAATAATCTTAATAAATCGGTGACCGTGCTGGGGATTGCAATGCAGTCAGGAACTACCGAGCAGGTCGCGAAATATGTGGAGCAACAGGCTCTGCGCTTCCCGGTGATTAATGATGAGACGGGGCAGATCTCGCGGGCTTACGGGGTCCAGGGGGTGCCGGCGATCTTTATTATCGATAACCAGGGTCAGATCGCCTTCAGTACCCGTGGCTATAGCAGTGGATTGGGGTTGCACAGCCGCCTGTGGTTAACCAAATGAGCGGAAAAATTAGTTGCAAATTAAAACTTTTTGAACTATAAATAACAAACTCGCTCTAACCGAATATCAAACCACAGGAGAATGCGGCAATGAACGTTTTGGTTTTTTTCGGCGGTTTCTTAGCCTTATTATTTGCAATCACTCGTTATTCCATGCCCATGCGTCACTGGGGCTATATCACCGCGGCCGCACTGGCCGTTTTCACTTTATTCGGCGGATTCAGCCTCGGCTGGGGCATCACGGTATGGTCGCTATTCCTGGTCCCAAGCATCCTGCTTGGCTCTGATCAGTTAAGACGTCAGTGGATCTCCGCGCCATTATTGAAGCGCATTCGCAAGGTGTTGCCGCCCATGTCGGAAACCGAGCGCGATGCGATTGAATCGGGTACCGTCGGCTGGGAGGCCGAGTTGTTCCGCGGCAACCCGGATTGGCATAAATTACGCAACACGCAAAAACCCGTGTTGACTACCGAGGAGCAGGCATTCATCGATGGCCCGGTAGAAGAATTATGTGCCCAGATCGATGACTGGGATATCACCCACAACCGCCAGGACCTGCCGCCGGAGATGTGGCAGTACATCAAGGACAACAGGTTCTTCGGCATGATCATCCCGAAGAAATATGGCGGTCTGGAATTTTCCGCGGCCGCTCATTCCGAAGCCGTGATGAAGATCTCCGCCCGCAGTATCTCGGTCGGGGTCACGGTGATGGTACCCAATTCCCTGGGTCCTGCCGAACTGCTCTTGCATTACGGCAGTGAGCAGCAAAGAGACTACTACTTACCGCGTTTGGCCGATGGCCGCGAGGTTCCCTGTTTTGCCCTGACCTCACCCGATGCTGGTTCCGATGCCGGTTCGATCCCAGATAGCGGGGTGGTTTGTGAAGGTGAATTCGAGGGCGAAAAGGTGCTCGGTCTGCGTCTGAACTGGGATAAGCGTTACATCACCCTGGGTCCGGTCGCCACCGTGCTGGGCCTGGCGTTCAAGGCCTATGATCCGGATGGCCTGCTCGGTGACGAAAAAGAGCTGGGCATCACCTGTGCATTGATCCCGGTCAATACCCCGGGAATCGAAATCGGCGCCCGCCATTTTCCATTGAATGCAGCCTTCCAGAATGGTCCCAACCGCGGTAAGGATGTGTTCATTCCGATGCAATACATCATTGGCGGGCAACAAAATATCGGCAAGGGCTGGCACATGCTGGTGGAATCCCTGTCGGCTGGACGGGGCATCTCGTTACCGGCGGTTGGTGCCGGTGCCGGCAAGATGGCGGCCCGCGCGACCGGTGCCTATGCGCGTATCCGCAAGCAGTTCAAAACCCCAATTGGCCGTTTCGAAGGGGTGGAAGAGGCGCTGGCGCGGATTGGTGGATTCACCTACCTGATGGACGCTGGTCGCCTGTTAACCCTGTCGGCACTGGATAACGGGGAAAAGCCGTCGGTGATCACCGCGATCCTCAAATACCACAACACCGAGAAGATGCGCGAGGCGGTCAATGATGCGATGGATGTGCATGGAGGTCGTGGTATCTGCATGGGACCGAATAATTATCTGGGCCGTGGTTACCAGACCCTGCCGGTTGGGATTACCGTCGAAGGAGCCAACATCCTGACCCGCAGCATGATCATCTTTGGCCAGGGCGCGATTCGCTGTCATCCTTACCTGATGCGCGAGATGCAGGCTGCCGGTGAGCAAGATCCGGTTCAGGCGGAAAACCAATTCGACAAGGCGTTGACCGGCCATGCATCCTACTTCGTGCAGAACCTGGTACGTAGCCTGGTGTTCAGCCTGAGTGGTTCACATCTAGCAAAGAGCCCAGTCAAGGGGCGTACGGCCCAGTATTATCGGCGCCTGGCGCAGATGTCGGCAGCCTTCGCGGCGGTGTCCGACCTGACCCTGATGTTGCTGGGCGGGGCGTTCAAGCGCAAGGAAAAGTTGTCAGGACGTTTCGCTGATGCGCTGAGTTATATGTTCTTCACTTCTGCGATCCTGAAAAAATTCGAAGACGATGGACGTCCCAAGGCCGATCTGCCGGTGGTGGAGTGGAGCGCCAAGTACAGCCTGTACCAGGTCCAGCTGGCGCTGGATGAAATTCTGCGCAACTTCCCGGTCAAATCACTGGGCCTGTTAATTCGCGGGATGGTGTTCCCGTTGGGTCTGAGCCTGCGCTACCCGAATGACTCGTTGGGACACCGCGTGGCCGCGCTGATGTTGAAGCCGGGCGAGGCACGTGATCGCCTGACCAAGGGCTTGTTCATCAGCTCCGATCCACAGGATGTCACCGGTAAGCTGGAAGATGCCCTGGTCAAGGTCATCGCCGCGGATCCCATCGAGAAAAGGTTGCGTAGTCAGCAACAGCTGAAACCGGACCTGATGGATTACGCCGACTGGCTCGACCAACTGGTTGCCGACAATGTTATCAACGAACAGGAGCAGCAGAGCTTGCTTGCGGCACGCCAGGCGACCCGTGATGTCATCAACGTCGATGAATTCAATCCAGGCGAAATGGCATCCGGCAACCTGCGCATGGACCAGGTCGCCTGATCCAAGCCTGACTCACGGCCCCGGATATAGCGCTTTTGACGATCCATCGTCAAAAGCGCTATGATGACCTGCATAATAAAACATAAGAGGACATCGAGATGGAGAGGCCATGGTTAAACTCCTATCAACAGGGCATCAAAGACCATGTTGATATCAACGCTTTCAACTCTGTAGCCGAGGTTTTCGAACGTTCGGTAGAGAAATATGCAGAGTTACCTGCATTCAGCAACATGGGCTCCACGCTCAGTTTTCAGCAGATGGGAGAGCTGACGACCTCATTGGCGGCCTATCTGCAATCCTTGCCGGGTATGCAAAAAGGTGATCGGGTCGCGGTCATGATGCCCAATGTACTGCAAAATCCGATTGCCATCTTTGCCGTGCTGCGGGCCGGTTACACCGTGGTCAATGTCAATCCGTTGTACACCGCCAGGGAACTCAGGCACCAGCTGAAGGATTCCGGGGCCAAGGTTATCATCGTGGTGGATAATTTCTGCCACACCCTGCAGGAAGCGATCGCGGAAACCGATATCCAGCAGGTGGTGACCACCCAGCTCGGCGACATGCTGAAGTTTCCCAAGTCAGCGATTGTTAACCTGGTGGTGAAGCATGTGAAAAAAATGGTCCCGCCCTATTCGCTGCCGGGCAGCATCACCTTCAAACAGGCCCTGGCGATCGGGCGTTCGAGCGAGTTTACCCCACCTAATCTTGGCCATGACGATATCGCTTTTCTGCAGTATACCGGCGGTACCACCGGGGTAGCCAAAGGCGCGGTGTTGACCAATCGCAATATGGTGGCCAATATGCAGCAGGCCTCGGAATGGATTTCCAAGCTAGTGGAAGAGCGCAAGGAAATCATTATCACTGCGCTGCCGCTGTATCATATCTTTTCCCTGACCGCCAACTGCCTGACCTTCATGAAGATCGGCGGCCTCAATTACCTGATTACCAACCCGCGTGATATGCCCGGCTTCGTCAAGGAACTGGGCTCGGTCAATTTCACCGTGATTACCGGGGTCAATACCCTGTTTAATGGCTTGCTCAATGCCGAGGGTTTCGACCAGCTCGATTTTTCTCACCTGAAGATGACCCTGGGCGGTGGCATGGCGGTGCAACAGGCGGTGGCTGAACGCTGGAAGCGGGTTACCGGCGTGCCGCTGCTGGAAGCCTATGGCCTGACCGAAACTTCACCGGCGGTTTGTATCAACCCGATGGACCTGCCGGCTTATAACGGTAGTATCGGATTGCCGGTACCGCTGACCGATGTGTCGATTCGCACCGAGGATGGCGAGTTCCTGCCGATCGGTGAGGTCGGCGAGCTCTGTGTCCGTGGCCCCCAGGTCATGCGCGGGTATTGGGAAAAACCGGAAGAGACCGCGTTCGTACTGGATGAAGAAGGCTGGTTTAAAACCGGCGACATCGCGGTGATGGATGAATCCGGTTTCGTGCGCCTGGTCGACCGCAAGAAAGACATGATCCTGGTCTCCGGCTTTAACGTCTTTCCGAATGAGGTCGAAGGCGTCATTGCGGCATGTCCCGGGGTGCTGGAAGTTGGCGTCATTGGCGTAGCGGACGAAAAAAGTGGTGAGGCGGTTAAGGCCGTGGTCGTCAAAAGCGATGCCAGTCTAACCGAGCAGGATATAATCGATTACTGCCGCAAGGAACTGACCAGTTACAAGGTGCCGAGAATCATCGAATTCCGCGATGAACTGCCAAAGACCAATGTCGGCAAAATCCTGCGCCGCGAATTGCGCGACAGCTAGCTACAGCAGCTAGTCCTTGACCGTATAACCGGCATCGGTCACGGCCTGTCTCAATCGATCCGGGTCGAGATCATTACCATCGATGCTGACCATGCCGCTGGCCAGGTCGGGTGATGCCTGGGTAACTCCGTCCACCGCTTCCAGTGATTGTTTGACACTGGCCACGCAATGCTGGCAACTCATGCCCTCGACCTGCAGGGTAATCCCCATATCTTGCTCCACGCTGTTTGCTAACCTGAGTTGACGTTGTTGCCAGCGATGATAATACAACCAGGTGGAGACGGCGACCAGGGCGACCAGGCAGACCACGCCCAGCAGCGGATTGCTATGTTGATGCATGGCAACAACCAACTGATCGGCAAACATCGCCTCGAACAACAGGGCAAAACCGATGCTCATGATAATGACCGTGGCCAGGTAGACCGCCAGCAGGCGCCAACCCAGGGTCCGCAGAATAGCGCCCATGGTGGCTACATTGGTGGCAGGGCCGGCCATCAGAAAAACCAGGGCGGTTCCCAGGGGCATGCCGGCAACCACCAGCGATGCCGCGATCGGTACCGAGCCGGTTGCGCAGATGTACAGCGGTATCGAGATCGCCAGCATCAGGAGCATGCCGGTCATGCCCTGGGCCAGTGCCAGATCGGAAAAATAATTAACCGGGGTCAGCGCGGTTATCAGCGCCGCCAGTAGCACGCCGATATAGATCCACTTATCGATCGCAGCGTAGAGCTCGACCACGCTGTAGTTCCAGAATTCGCGCCAGGTGCGTGGAGTCGGGCGAAATTCACCGGAATGGTTTTCCGCGATCTGCGAGGGTTTATCGGCATACTCGGCAATCATGCCACCGACGATGCCGGTGACAAACGCGGTAATCACCTTGAATATGGCAAACGGCCAACCGAGGAAATTGGCGCTGACCAGAATCGAATCGACCCCGGTCTGCGGGGTGCTGATCAGAAATGAAGTAGTGGCGCCGTTGGAGGCGCCTTCCTTGCGCAGGCTGAGCGCGGTGGGGACCACCCCGCATGAACAGAGCGGCATGGGAACACCGACCATGACCGATTTAACCACACTGGACAGGCCTCGACGGCTCAGGGTTCTATGAATGAATCCTGCCGGGAGTAACAGATGGATCAGTCCGGCGAGGATTAAACCGCCCAGTAGCGGCGGGCTTAATTCCAGCAATATGGCCCATAAGGCCTGGAAATAAGCGGTTACAAAGGACATCTCATGATCGGGTTACTTCTTTATCCACTTGCCATGGCTCTGCTGCCAGATCTTGGCCTTATCCGGCGATTCGAAATCAGACCCATCCAGACGACCATTGTACTGCAGGGTGTTGCCAAAGAAATTCCACATATGACCGTGGTCGGTATCCAGGATCAAATAGGATTTTCCATTCCAGTAAGCCTGATAGCGTCCCGAGGCGGCATAACTAGAAAAGCTCGCGAATAACAGCAGCGCCAGTGCAGCGGTGAATAGGGTTTTCATTTTTAACATCTAGATTTCTCCTGAGAAATGAGTAATTTTGCGATAATCCTGAGTCAGTAGATTATAGTTTGAATCGAAATTAAGTGTGGCCACTGATTTTGGCATGTAACGGCTTGGTTTGTTCAAATTTTTCCTGTTGTTCCGCGCTAGCCTCGGTCTGGTAGTTTGCCTTCCATTCTTTGATATCCATGCCGTAGACAGCTTTTTGCGCCGCGGCATAATCCATCTCCAGGCCCTGGTTCTTGGCTTCCGCCAGATACCACTTCGACAGACAGTTACGACAGAATCCGGCCAGGTTCATCAGGTCGATGTTCTGCACATCGGTGCGTTGTCGCAGGTGCTCTACCAGGCCGCGAAAAGCGGCAGCTTCTATTTCGATCTGTTGTTGTTTGGTCATGATAAACTCGCTGCTTATGAAGTCACACAATAGGATTAAAATTAACAGTGAATCGGTGCCAGAACAAGCGCTTGTTGACTGGATTGAGCAACTCGCTGGCAGACTGCAGCAAAGCCGGCAACGCAGCCTGTTGTTATGCCGCGGTTCGCGAAGCTGGTGCCTGGATGTGGTCGAACACTGTGCCCGGTTTGGTCAGCAGCGGTTGTTGACTGACCTCGAAGATATCAGCGATGGCCTGGCCTTCAGTAAAGCCGAAACCCTGCTCGGTCAGGAAGCCGATTGTGTGGTCTACGACATGTTCGGCGGCTTACAGGTCGATGTGTTGTGCATGGCGGCAGGACTGGTCCGCGCCGGCGGCATCCTGTTGCTGCTGGTGCCCGAGGATTATCAACCTGGTGATGATCGCTATGGCCGGTGGCAGGGTAAAACCAGTCAGGCAGGCTATTTTGTCCGCTATCTGCTGGCGGGTTTTGCCTCCAGCGACGCGGTGTATCAATTGCAGGAAACCCAGCCGTTACTTCCAATCCAACAAATCAGCGATGCATCGATGGTCGATTTCGACGGTGCTGCCAGCGCTGAACAAGTTGAGATATTGCAGGCTTTAGCTGCATGGCTTGGGCAAACCAAAAAACCGCTGTTTTTTCTGACCGCCGATCGCGGGCGAGGTAAAAGCACTACCCTGGGCATGTTCGCCGCAGCCCAGGCCGGACAGCGCCAGCTGGTGGTCACTGCTGCATCCCGGGCGCAGGCGGCTATCCTGTTGCAACAGCTCGCTACCCCGGATGCAGTGGCATTCATCGCTCCAGATGAAATCATCCGCCGGGGCGAGCGGATCGATTGCCTGATCATCGATGAAGCAGCCATGCTGCCCTATAGCCTGTTGCGGCAATGTCTGGACCTGGCCGACAAAACGGTGCTGGCCACGACGACCGGTGGTTACGAGGGCACCGGACAGGGGTTTCTGCTCAGGTTCCTGGCCGCATTCGAGCCCCAGGATTATGCCCATCACCAACTGTTCGAACCGATTCGTTGGGGCCGACAAGACCAGCTGGAAACCTTGCTCAATCAACTGTTATGGCTAAAGCCATCTTTACCCGAATGGGCCTGCGATGGCACGAAGGTCGAGCTGCGGGTCTATGCCAAACCGGAGTTGAATCAGAATATTCGGCGCCTGCAATCCATTTACAACCTGCTGATTTCGGCCCATTACCGCACTCGTCCGTCCGATCTGCGCCAGCTGATGGAAGACGAGAACCAGCGGGTGATAACGGCCGAGGTGGGGGATGAGGTAGTCGGTGTGATGTTGCTGAATCGCGAAGGTGGTCTCGATGCGGAGCTTTGTCATGAGATTTTTATGGGTCGGCGCCGACCCCAGGGCCATTTGCTGGCGCAAATGCTAACCGCGCAGGCCGGGATCAGGCAGTTTGCCCGCTACAGGGGTTACCGGGTGCAACGAATTACCGTGCATCCGGATGGCCGCCGCCAGGGCATCGGTACCCGCCTGATCCAACGTGCGCAACGACTGGTGGCAGCGGAGCAACTGGATTATCTCGGTACCAGTTTTGCCCTGGATCATGCGCTTGCAGCCTTCTGGTCCGGGCTCGATTTTGCCCTGGTCCACATAGGTTCCGGTCAGGGGAAATCAACCGGGCGCCAGACCGTGGCCCTGATCAATTCAAGCAATAAACAGGTGCGTGCCGACGTTGCCTTGTTACAACATAAACTGGCGCAATATCTGCCGTTATGGCTGCTGACCTATTGCCGACTGATGTACTGGCAGGATGTCCGGGCCTTACTGCAACTGGCGCAGCTGCATTATCAACTAAGCGAGCTGGATGAGGATGATATCCGTGCCTTTGCCGAGGGCCACCGGGGCTTCGATCTGAGCCAGGGCAGCCTGCAAAAACTGGTCATCATGGGTCTGCCGCGGATGAGCGAATTGACCGAGCCGCAATGCGCGCTGTTGATCGACAAAATTCTGTTGAACCGCGCCTGGCAGTCGTTAACCGGGCCGGAGCTATGCGGGCGGAAACAGTTGCAACAACAGCTAAGGCAAAGCATCCTGAGGTGTTATGAGTACTGGCAAAATAATGAGCTTTGAACCGGCTTGGCTGCGCCATGATCGCGATTACGTCTGGCATCCCTATAGTGCGATGCACAGCGCTAACCCGGTATTCGCGGTGGAATCCGCCCGGGGAGTGCGCTTGACCCTGGCCGATGGCAGAGAAATCATCGATGGCATGTCATCCTGGTGGTGCGCGATTCATGGCTATAACCATCC
>JASJBV010000060.1 GCA_030066335.1 Gammaproteobacteria bacterium | reverse complement strand
GGCCTGGTCATCCACATGCTGCTGGGCAAGCTGAAGCCGGGTGATATCCCTGCGCCGGTACGTGATGCGGCGATCCGCAAGATGGTTGAGCTGTACTTCCCGCCGAACTCGGCCATGGTCACCGGTTACGGTTTCGACATGCTGTACGCGGGTCCCCGTGAAGCGGTGCTGCATGCTTACTTCCGCCAGAACATGGGCGCCACCCATTTCATCGTCGGCCGTGACCACGCCGGTGTCGGTGATTACTATGGCGCGTTCGATGCCCAAACCATCTTCGACGAAGTACCGGCTGGCGCGCTGGAGATCGAGATCTTCAAGGCCGATCACACCGCCTGGTCGAAGAAACTGAACAAGGTGGTCATGATGCGCGAGGCACCGGATCACGAGAAAGACGATTTCGTCCTGTTGTCCGGTACCAAGGTACGGGAAATGCTCGGCCAGGGCATTGCGCCGCCGAAGGAATTCTCGCGTCCCGAGGTAGCCCAGATCCTGATCGACTATTACCAGTCACTGTAACCAGGATTTTCGCAGCGATTTCCCTCAGCACCCACGGATGGCTCGAGGGTAGCGGCAAATCAACGAAAAAGGGCGGTTTATCCGCCCTTTTTTGGTTAAACTAGCATTTTTACCTCTTTCCGAAATTCATGAGCGCACCCCAGTCCCTAGAGCAGGCCATGTTTACCCTGGACAGCCTGAAACAGTTTACGGCTGCCGACATGCAACGGGTCAACCAGGTGATCGAACAGCACCTTAGCTCCGAGGTGGTGCTGATCAACCAGCTTAGCCAACATATCATCCATAGCGGTGGCAAACGCCTGCGGCCGATGCTGGTGATCCTGGCCGCCAAGGCCTGTGGCTACCAGGGCCAACAGGACGCGCTGCTGGCTGCGATCATCGAATTCATCCATACCGCGACCCTGTTGCACGACGATGTCGTTGATGATTCGGATATGCGCCGTGGACAGGAAACCGCGAGCTCGATCTGGGGTAACGAGGCGGCGGTACTGGTCGGCGATTATCTCTATTCACGCTCGTTCCAGATGATGGTGCTGGCGCAGTCGATGCAGATCATGAATCTGTTGGCGGATACCACCAATACCATCGCCCAGGGCGAGGTCATGCAGTTGCTCAATGTCAATGAACCCGATACCAGCGAGGAACAGTATCACCAGGTCATTTACAGTAAAACCGCCTGCCTGTTCGAAGCGGCGGCGCGGATTGGTGGCATTCTCTGTGAAACCGACAAGGATTTGGAACTGGAGCTGGGGGCCTATGGTAAACACCTGGGGATTGCCTTTCAGCTGGTCGATGATGCACTGGATTTCGAAGCGGACAGCGCAGAGCTGGGCAAGAATGTCGGCGATGACCTGGCCGAGGGTAAGCCGACTTTACCGTTGATCTATGCGATGCAGCACGGCAACGAGCAACAACGGCAGATGATTCGACTGGCGATAGAACAGGGCGGTCTGGAGCAGATCGAGGAGATTACCCGGGCCATCCGTGACACCGGCGCCCTCGATTACACCCACCAACAGGCGATTGCCCACGCGGACAAGGCCAAGGCCGCGATTGCCGACCTGCCCGCTTCCGAAGCACGCAGTGCCCTGATGTTTTTGGCCGATTACGCGGTTGAACGCAGTTACTAACTGCTAGTCGAGCCTGACCACAAGCTTACTCGAAGCACTCTTGGCCTTATCCACGGCCTGTTCGATACTATCGCCACGCGCCAGCACCACCCCCATCCGCCGTTCGCCGCGTACCTCCGGTTTGCCGAACAGGCGTAACTGGGTATCGGCCTGGGCCAGCACCTGCTCGAGATTGGCAAAACTGACCCGGTCCGAATCACCTTCGACCAGGATCACGCTGGAGGCGGATGGGCCAGACTGACGAATGACCGGAATCGGCAAACCGAGGATCGCGCGCGCATGCAGGGCGAATTGCGACAGGTCCTGCGAAATCATCGTCACCATGCCGGTATCATGCGGTCGCGGTGACACCTCGCTGAAGATGACCTGGTCGCCCTTGATAAACAATTCCACGCCGAAAATCCCGCGCCCACCGAGCGCATCGGTGATTTTCTGCGCCACCTCGCGCGCCGACTGCCGCGCTTGCACCGACATTGCCTGCGGCTGCCAGGACTGGCGATAATCGCCACCCACCTGGACATGCCCGATCGGCTCACAAAACAGGGTCTGCTCACCCGTGCGCACGGTGAGCTGGGTAATCTCGTAATCGAACTCGACGAAACCCTCGACGATCACCTTGCCGCCGCCGGCGCGTCCGCCCTCCTGGGCATAAACCCAGGCCGCCTCGATATCCTGTTGCTCGCGGATGAGGCTCTGGCCCTTGCCGGAGGAGCTCATGATCGGCTTGATGATACAGGGTAAACCAATCTCATCGATCGCCGCATCCAGTTCTTGCCGGGTTGTCGCAAAGCGGTAAGGCGAGGTTGCCAGGCCCAGTTCCTCGGCCGCCAGCCGCCGGATCCCCTCGCGATTCATCGTCAGTTGCGCGGCACGCGCGGTCGGGATTACGTGGAAGCCTTCCTGTTCCAGTTCGGCCAGGGTGTCGGTCGCGATCGCCTCGATCTCGGGCACGATGTAATGCGGTTGTTCCTGCTCGATGATCTGGCGCAGGGCGTCTCCATCGAGCATCGAGATAACATGACTGCGATGGGCGACCTGCATCGCCGGTGCGTTGGGATAACGATCGACCACGATCACTTCCACCCCGAAGCGCTGCAGTTCGATGACCACTTCCTTGCCCAGTTCGCCACCGCCGCACAGCAGCACGCGGGTAGCGCTTGAGGAATTTGGAGTACCTATCTCTGCCATTATCGTTGTACCTGTTGGGTTAAATTTTATGTTCTTCGCTCAAGCGCCGCACCAGCCACCCGCGAAAGAACGGGTTTTCCATCTCGGCGCTGATCTTGGCCTCCAGCAGCCAACGCTTTAGCTGCTCGGGATCGTCGGCCGGCTTACCCTTGATTGCAAAATAGCAATCCAGGTAAAACTCGGCCTGCAACGCCTTCCAGTTTTCCTCATCAATATCTTCCCTGAGCTTTTTCGGAAACGGGATGATCTTGTCGGACATAGCGGATCCTACTCGCTGGCCGTGGCAATCGGCCGGGCGGGATCACGGATCCACTCGCTCCAGGATCCGGCATACACCCGGGGCATCGGGTAGCCGGCCAGCACCAGGGCCAGCAACGAATGACAGGCGGTCACCCCGGAACCACACATGAACACGGTTTGTTCCGGCGCCTGCGCTGGTAACAGCGGCGCATAGAGCTCACGCAGTTGATCCGCAGATTTATAGAACCCGTTGGCGTCCAGGTTTTGTGCCAACGGCAGGTTTAGTGCGCCCGGGATATGCCCGGCGATCGGATCGATCGGCTCCTGCTCACCGCGAAAGCGCTCAGCGGTGCGGACATCGATCAAAGGCCATTGCGGACTGGCCATGTTTTGCACTACCTGATCGGTGGTGACCACGCATTGTGGATTAAAATCAGCCGTATAGTTGGCCGGTTTATTATTTGGCAATCCAGCATCGACAACCAGACCCTGTTCGCTCCAGGCCTGCCAGCCACCATCGAGCAGTGCCACCGCATCGTGTCCCAGGCATTTCAGCAACCACCACAGCCGGGTGGCCATGGCGCCGAAGCTGTCATCGTAGACCACCACCTGCTGGCTACCATCGAAACCACAGGATCCCAACCAGGCAGTCAATGCACCTTTGTGAGGCAATGGATGGCGCCCCGTATCCGGTGTTATCGGTGACGAAAGATGCTGGTCGAGGTGCGCATAAAAGGCACCCGGGATATGCGACAAAGCGTACTGCTGCTGGCCTTTGGCGGTATCAGCCAGGTCGAACCGGCAATCGAAGATAAGCCAGTTTTCGTCCGTTAGATGGGCCTCAAGTTGCCCGCTATTGATTAAATCCTGGTACATAAAAAGTGAACTAATTCAGTGTGATAGCACAGTAATATGACAAATATATTGCAGAAAGACTGGTTTATGGTTATAAATCACTAACGGTTATAAATGTTTATGGATGGCTATGCATTTTATGCGTTTTATAATCGCTGTCATCTTATTGGTGGCTTCATTTGGCAGCAAGGCCTTTGACATCGCACTGATGCCACTGCATTCTTTTGCCGAACAAATAGACAAAAACTACGGCAAAAACATCTCCCTCCACGGTACCCCGCAGCAGATTAAAAAGTTCCGAAAATGGCTGGCCCAGATCGCCACGGTGCCCAAGGGACTGGATACCCTGATCAAGATTCAGAACAGTGGCCATAAATTGTTCATCTATCATTCCGACTTTTCCCTGGTTTCCTCGGGTCGTACCTCGGCACCGGCCTCGTCCAACCTGATCAATGGCAAGGGCGAATCGGTCGATATCTATTTCAATGCGCTGATTCCGGATAGCGGCAGTCACCGCGTCTTCACCAACAAAAAACTACCGATCGAATATACCGCGGCGCAAAACCTGTTCCATGAACTGGCGCATGCGCTGCACATGATGCAAGGTACCTGGATGTATTTCAAATCCGAGCGCCAGGCGATCATGGAAGAAAACATATTTCGTAAACAAATGGCGGAAATGCTGGAACAACCCTTCAAGGAACGGGTATATGTCAGCGGCTTGCCGATTTGCCCGGATTCCAAAGAAGAAAATGACCGCAGCTGGAAACAGGAACTGATCTGCAAGCAGGACCGGAAACCAGCTAATACTACACTACTGCCAACAGGTTCTTGATCATCCCTTCGGCCTGCATCGCATAGGAACTGCCGAACAGGTTAGCGTGATTGAGGATATGGTAAAGGTTATAGAAATCCTTGCGCAGCGCATAGTCATCATCCAAGGGATAGTGCTCGTTGTAGGCGGCAAAGAAACGCTGCCCGGGATGACCAAATAGCTGCATCATCGCCAGGTCCGCCTCGCGATCCCCATAATAGCTGGCAGGATCGAATATCACCGGGTCACCTTGGCTGTCCGCGGCCCAGTTGCCACTCCACAGATCGCCATGTAACAGCGAGGGTTGCGGCTGGTAACTGCGAAAAAACGCCGGGGTCTTTTCGTTAAGCTGCTGACCAAGATCGTACAGGCGGCCGCCAAAACCATTCTTATGTGTCAGTTCCAGTTGAAAACCCAACCGCTGCTGCTGCCAGAATGTCACCCAGTCATCGCTCCAGGGATTCGACTGCGGGGTCGAACCGATGGTATTGTCGATGTAAAACCCGAACCGGTCATGGCTGTGGCGATGTAAAGCTGCCATCTTTTGCCCGAACAACTCGCTATTGGGCTGCCCGCTCATTTCCAGCCAGCTCATTATGCAATAGCATTCGTTACCCGCCACACCATAAGAGATCGGCTGCGGCACCTTTATACTGGCGGTTGTGTATAACTCTTCCAGCGCGCGGGCCTCGGCCTCGAACATGTAAACCAGTTGCTGGCGATTGGTCTTGACGAAAAACTGCTGCTCTTCATCACCGATCCGATAGGCATGGTTGATGCTGCCGCCACCAATGCTGTGTTTGTCCTTGATGCGAAACGGCCGTCCGCTGAATTGGGATAAATCCTGTTCTATCTGCTGCCAAACACTCATTGCTATTCCTGGATAATCTGGTAATGACCCGGCGCCAAGCCCTGCAGCACCCAGTCATCGATGCCGGTTCGAATCAGGCGCAGGGTAGGATGACCCACCGCCGCGGTCATCCGCCGTACCTGTCGATTCTTACCCTCTCGAATCTGGATTTCAAGCCAGCTGGTTGGAATTTGCTTGCGATACCGCACCGGTGGATCGCGTGGCCACAACCAGTCCGGCGGATCGACTTTTTTCACCCGCGCCGGCAGGGTTCGTCCCTCTTTCAGCGCCACCCCGCGCTGTAAGCGGATGATGGCGCGGCGCTCTACTTCGCCCTCGACCTGAACCAGGTAGGTTTTGTATTTCCTGCTTGCCGGCAACGTGATCCGCGCCTGCAACTTGCCATCATCGGTCAGCAGCATCAAACCTTCGCTTTCATAATCCAGGCGGCCGGCAGGGTAAACGTTCTTGATCGCGATATAGTCGGCCAGGGTCTGCTTATCGCCGGCGGATGAAAACTGACTGATCACCCGGTAGGGTTTGTTGAACAACAGGATCATCGATTCGAGGCGGCAGCCGGGTCGACTAATCGCAGCCATTTTTGCTGTCGGCTCTGCCCCATTTGCTGAAAATCCATCATCTGCATCAGGCGCTCTTTATCTGCCTGACCACGCTGAATCTTCACCTCGCGCATCGCATCAACCTCGCAGTTGATCGGGGTGAGCCGGGACGAGATATCCAGCACCGACTCATGTTCCTGCAGTAAATTCATAATTCGTTGCGCCCCGCGGAATTTCATCGTAGCGACCTGGTCCAGATTTTGCCGCAGATTGGACAGGGTCTCGAACCTGGTCAGCAGGCGTCCGGCGATGGTCATGCCGATACCGGGGATCCCGGGAATGTTATCGACCTTGTCACCGGCAATCGCCAGCTGGTCGGCAATCTGTTCCGGTCTGACCCCAAATCGCTTGACCAGTGCGCGGTAATTGAGTTGCTGGCCACTGGCGTAAGACCACCAGATATCTTCGGTATGAATCAACTGGGCCAGATCTTTATCCGCGGTCAGGATGATAATGCGGCAATCCTCGGCACGATGTAGTGATGCCAGGCTGCCGATCAGATCGTCCGCCTCGTAGCGCTTGCTGGCTACCTCGGCTATACCCAGCGCATCGACCCATTGCCGACACCATTGAAATTGACGTTTGAGTTCTGCTGGGGCCGGCTCCCGATTGGCCTTGTAGTCCGGGTAGATTTCATTGCGCTGAGAGTGCTCCAGGCTTTCGTCGAAGGCAAACACCAGCCGCTTGGGCTTCTCTGCGGTCAGGAACTGGTAAACAAAATCAGTGAAACCGAGGAAGGCATTGTTTTCCTCGCCGGCGCTATTGGTCAGGCTGTCCGGCAGGGTAAACCAGGCCCTGAATACATAAATACTGGAATCAACCAGATAAAGACTTTGCATGAATCAATCTTGCCCTGGGTCAGCTAAATCATTCGTTAAAAATAGCCGCATGATAAACCAATCCAGCCGTTGTTCACCGAAAACATGAAAAAACACAACTATTGCACTGGTTTATAACAAAAAACCGGGGTGGTAAAAGCTGTTTAATGCTGCGAATTTGTTATACTTTAGGGTTAAATGTCTTGATTCCTAATAATTATGCCAAGAATCTCCCTGTTGCTGTTTATTATTGCCCTACCGCTGTACGCCTGGGGTAACAGCTTGAGCCAGATGCAAACCGAACTGAAAAATGGCCGCTACCAGCAGGCCATCGATATCGGCCAGGCATTGCTGGCTAACCAGGCGGATGATACTCAGGTACTTTTTCTGACCGCGCTGGCCCTGCAGAAGAACCAGCAGCTCGATCAGGCACAGATTTACTACCAGCAGATCATGCAATTGCACCCGGACCTGCCGGAGCCACGTAACAACCTGGCGATTATTTTTCTGCAAAAAGGCAAACATGACCAGGCGGTGGACTTGTTGATCGAATCCCTGAACACCCACCCAGCCTATGCCACGGCCTGGCAAAACCTCAGCAACCTTTACAAGGGCCTGGCCAGCGAGGCTTACCGCAAGGCCCTGAGCGAGGATAACAATGCCAGCAGCGTCATCGACAGCATCCAGTTGAGCGAGTTGACGCGCATCCATTCCTTGCCCGAGCCGGTGATCACCATTACCAGGATACCGAGTCCACCGGTTGCGACCGCGTCGGTGGAAGTCGAGCCACCAACCGTAACCGCCAGCCAACCGGCCCCAGCGCAGCCGCAGGATACCCAGCAAATCGAGCAGACCCTGATCCAGACCGTCAAGGACTGGGCCGATCACTGGAGCAGCAAGAACTTCGACGCCTATATAGATGCTTACACCGACAGCTACAAGGGCAAGCTTATAAGCCACCGGGCCTGGGTCGAGTACCGGCGTCCCCGCATTCTGCGCCCTGGCCTGCTGCAAGTCGATCTGGCCAACATCCAGATCAAGTCGCGTAATGCCAATCGCGCCATCATCGATTTCGACCAAAGCTATCAATCGGCGACATATCGCGATAAGATCAGGAAACGCATAAATCTGATCCTCACTGACGAGGGATGGAAAATAAGCCGCGAGCGTACCCTGGCCGTATTATGACGATAAGATTTCTCCTTGCCTCAATTCTGATTTGCTGCAGCCTGTCGCCCGTCCTGGCCCAGGATCTGGACCAATCCAGTTACGAGCAAAGCCTGTTGCAGGCAATCCAGGATATCCAGCACCTGAACCACGACCAGGCCCTGGCGGATACCCGTGAATTCATCCGTCAGTATCCGACCAGCAAGATCGGACGGTTGCTGTATGCCGACTTGCTGCTGGCCAAGGCCGATATCCTGCCCACCATCGGTTACGGCCTGCAATCCAAGTCCGAGCTCAATGACCTGACCTTCGAGATCAGGCAACGCCTGTCCAATCAACAGGCCCTGGCCTATGCCGGCTACCTGCCGGAGAACCTGATCTCGCTGTCGGAAAACCAGCCTTATGTGCTGGTGATGGACCAGTCGTTATCGCGGGTTTACGTGTATCGCAATGAGCAGGGCATGCCGGTGTTGGAGACCGATTATTTCCTCAGCATCGGACTCAAGGGTTTCGGCAAACAGAAAGAGGGTGATAAAAAGACACCGATCGGGGTTTATCATGTCACCAGTTATATCGATGGGGAGAAATTGCCCGACCTGTATGGCGAGGGCGCATTTCCGGTCAACTACCCGAACGTCTGGGATAAACGCAACCAGCGCACCGGCAGTGGTATCTGGATCCACGGTACCCCTTCGCATACCTATAATCGCGCACCCTGGTCAAGCGATGGCTGCATGGTTGTCAGCAATCCTGACTTCGCATCCCTGGCCCGCTATATCGACCCGCTGCAACAGACCCCGGTGATCGTGGTGGAGCAGGTCAACTGGATTACCCCGGAACAGTGGCGCGACAACCAGCGTGATATGCTGCAATTGTTGACGCGCTGGATCGAGGACTGGGAAAGTAACGACCTCGATG
>JASJBV010000059.1 GCA_030066335.1 Gammaproteobacteria bacterium | reverse complement strand
TGGGTGGTATCGACCAGGCCTTGCTCCAGACCCATTAGCGGGGCCAGTAGTGCGGTCAATCCCAGCAACACCATGATCGTGATCGCCGCCACATCCACCTCGACCACCTCAAACGCAAACATGTAAATGGTCAACAGCAGAATCCCGATGACCCAGGCAATCGGCACGGTCGGCACCACCGACGCGAGATAAATACCAAGCAGGGTAAATACGATAGCGGCGATTTTCTGTTTCAGGCTGAAGCAGGATAAAAAGCTGCAACCTTCAGGATCTTCGACTGGGCTGGGTTCGTTGGTAACGGCTGTGTTCATCGTCAGGTCTCAAAACAAAAAAGCTAGCAGTACCCGGCCCTCAGGGGCAGGCAGTATGAGATAAAAATCGGGTAACATTACCGGCGAGGCAATGGTTGAATCGTCCGCGCAACCCATCGGCTCAGTGGACGATATTCCGTGGCCGGGAGTTTGGTTGATGAAGCAAACATTTTCAAATGAATTACAATGCATTAATATTCCCATATGGAATATACAAACCTCCCGGATTTGAAAGGCCTGGCGGCCCTGCGTGCGGTCGTTGAACTCGGTGGCGTCGAACAAGCGGCTCAATCGCTGCACATCGGGCAACCTGCTGTCACCAAGCGGTTACGTGCTTTGGAGGAATGCTATGGCCTCGATCTGATGCAACGCCGCGGGCGCAAACTGGAGCTGACCACGGCCGGTGAACGGGTCTACGCGTTTTCCCGCCTGGCGCTTGATTACCAGACCTCGCTGCTGGAGGATCTCAACAGTCTTGTGCGCGGTCAGAATGAATTACGCCTCGAGGTGACCTCGGCCATCGGTGAGCACCTGTTGCCGGATATGCTGCTCAATTTCGCTGACAGCTACCCGCAATACCGTATTCACAGCCGCATGGGTTACTCACGTCGGATCGAGACCCGCCTGGCCACCGGCTTATCCGATATCGCCCTGATCGAACAGGCGCCGGATCATCCCGATATCCTGGTGCAAAAATGGTTTGAAGACGAACTGATCCTGGTCTGCGGGCCGCAACATCCGCTCAGTGATACCCGCGTTATCTCCAAGCAACAGTTGTCCGAGCAGGATTTCGTGCTGCGCGAACCGAAGTCTTCTCTGCGGATCATTCTCGACCAGAAACTGCAGAATTTCGGCATCAGCGCCCTGCCCATCTCGCTCGAGGTGGGTTCGACCGATACCATCGTCGAAATCCTCGGCCGCGGCCGACACCTGAGTTTCCTCCCCAGGTTTGCGGTCGCCGAGGCATTGAAGCACGGTGAGCTGCGCCAGATCCATGTGGAGCAACTCTATATCAGTATGAAATTATGGATCGTGCGCAATCGCTCCAGCATCAATAACCCGGTGGCCGAGGCCTTCATTCAATTGCTGCGGGAATCGACCGCTTAATCCGGCGCGTCCGCGTCCTCTCCGCTTTTCACAAACAGCAGGTCCCACACCCCGTGCCCGAGACGTTGGCCGCGGCGCTCGAACTTGGTCTCCGGCCGATAATCCGGCTTGGCATGATAGCCCTGAGCATCACCGAGGTTGGTGAAGCGTTGATCCGACAGCAGGTCTTCGGCCATGTGTTCGGCATAATCCTGCCAGTCGGTTGCCATGTGCAGGACCGCACCCGGTTTCATCGTGCGCCACAGCAGGTCACGGAAGTGCTGGTTGACGATCCGGCGCTTGTGATGTCTCTTCTTGTGCCAGGGATCGGGGAAGAACAGCAACACCGCATCCAGCGAGCCGGCCGGCAGCATGTATTCCAGCACCTCGATCGCATCATGCGCAATCAACCTGAGGTTCGGCAGCCCGGCTTCATGCAGGTGCTTCAGGCAATGCCCGACCCCTGGTTCATGCACCTCGATGCCGATATAGGCACAGGCGGGGTCCTGCGCCGCCATCTGCAGCAGGCTGTCGCCATTACCGAAACCGATTTCCAGTTTGCAGCATTGATAGCCGGGAAACAGATCCGCCAGATCGAGCCTGGCGGCTGGATTGAAATCTATGCCGTAGCTGGACCAGTATTGGGTCAGCGCATGTTGCTGACCACGGGTCAGGCGCCCGGAGCGCTTGACGAAACTACGGATCGATCGGCGCGTGATGGCGTCTGTATCTTGCGCAGTCATGAATGGATTCAGGCAATCAATCCCTCAACCGGAGATGACGCCGAGGCATAGCGTTTCTTGGGGATGCGCCCGGCACGAAAGGCCTCGCGTCCCGCCTCGATCGCCTTTTTCATCGCCGAGGCCATCAGCACCGGATCGCGCGCACCGGCTATCGCGGTATTCATCAGCACCCCGTCACAGCCGAGTTCCATCGCGATCGCCGCATCCGACGCGGTGCCGACGCCGGCATCGACGATGATCGGCACCGCCGCGTTCTCGATGATCTCGAGGATGTTGTAAGGATTGCGAATCCCCAGGCCGGAACCGATCGGTGCGGCCAGCGGCATCACCGCGACACAGCCCATGTCTTCCAGTTGCTTGGCGATGATCGGGTCATCATTGGTGTAGACCATGATATCGAACCCATCCTCGACCAGGATCTCGGTCGCCTTCAGGGTTTCCAGGATGTGCGGGAACAGGGTCTTTTGATCGGCCAGCACTTCCAGCTTGACCAGATTGTGGCCATCCAGCAGTTCCCGCGCCAGCTGACAGGTACGCACCGCTTCCTTGGCATTGAAACAACCGGCGGTGTTGGGCAGGATTGTGTAGCGGTCCGGTGGCACCACATCCAGCAGGTTCGGCTCATCCGCATTCTGGCCGATGTTGGTGCGGCGAATGGCCACGGTGATAATTTCCGCGCCGCTGGCCTCGGTCGCCAGGCGGGTTTCTGCCAGATCCTTGTACTTACCGGAACCTACCAGCAGACGCGAATGGTAGTCTTTACCGGCTATGCTTAACATATCTTGAGCGCTGGACAAATCAACCTCCCCCAATCGCATGAATTATTTCTATCTTGTCGCCGTCCTGCAGCAGGGTATCGGCGTGCCGGCTTTTCGGCACGATGCTCTCATTGACCTCAACCGCGATGCGCTTGCCGGCCAGACCCGACTGCTGCAGCAGGGCTGAGATCGTCATATCGTGTTCAAGGGTTTGGCTTTCGCCATTGATCAGGACTTGCATCATTGTCTCCGCATAAACCGGTGTGCGATTCTACACCAAAAGCGATATCATGTGTCCGATGAATCCTGTCAGTAATCTACTCAAATTCCGTTAATGAACTCGGTGACCATCGTTGGCGGTGGCGTCATCGGCATGCTCAGCGCCATTCAATTGCAGCAGGCCGGGCTCGAGGTCAGGGTCATAGATCGCCAGTCGTTTGGCCGCGAGTCATCCTGGGCCGGCGGCGGTATCATCTCGCCGTTATTTCCCTGGCGCTACCCGGATGCGGTTACCCGCCTGGCCAGGTTGAGCCAGCAGATTTACGGCGACCTGGTTGCGCAGCTGCAGCAACAGGTCAACATCGATCCCGAATACCTGCCGAGCGGCATGCTGGTATTGGGTGATTACAGTGCAGAGAACCCTCGCGCCTGGGCCGAGCAGCACCAGATCAACATGCAGGCCGTCGACCGCGCGCAGATCCGTGAGCTTGCTCCCGAGGTCGCCGAAGGCTACCACAATGGCTGGTGGTTCCCGCAGGTCCACCAGGTCCGCAACCCGCGCCTGGTGGCACTACTCAAGGCCTATCTGCAACAATCCGCGATTAGCCTGGTCGAGGACGACCCGGTCAGCGAGATCCTGCTCGAGGGCCCGGCTGCGATTGGGGTGCAAACCGAATCCAGCCGTTATTACAGTGACATCACGGTAATCGCCGGCGGTGCCTGGAGCGGACAACTGCTTGCGCAAACCGGATTGATGCTGGACATCCGCCCGATCAAGGGACAGATGCTGTTGCTGAATGGACCACCCGGACTGGTCCGGCATATCACCCTGGCGGATGATCGCTACATCATCCCGCGCAAGGACGGTCGGGTCCTGATCGGCAGCACCACCGAGGACTGCGGTTTCAACAAGGACACCAGCGAACAGGTAAAACAACAATTACTCGATTATGCCGCGGCAACCATTCCCCAACTGGCCGACTGCGAGCTGGAAACTCACTGGAGTGGATTGCGCCCTGGATCAGGCGACGGCATCCCCACGATAGGGGCACACCCGGCTGTGCAGAACCTGTATATCAACAGCGGGCATTACCGGAATGGACTGGTGTTGGCGCCGGCCTCAGCGCTGTTATTGCGCCAGATTATCATGCGCAATTCGGCCAGTCTGGCGCCCGAGGATTACCGCGTCGCAGTGTGACGCAAATCACAGATTAAAAATTACAACTACCGTTCGTCGGAACAAAATTTAGCTCCATCTACAGGTGGGTGCAAAACCTCCCAAGTTATCTAGGATTCACAGTATGAAGAAAAGACACGTACAAGGTTTTTCCATCCTCGAGCTGCTAATCGTGGTTGCCATCGTCGGCATCGTCATGGCTATCGCCGTGCCCAATATGCGGACCTTCGTGCAGAATGAGCGCATGACCTCGTTCACCAACACCCTGCTGTCCGACATGATGCTGGCCCGCAGCAAGGCGGTTGAGCGCAATCAACCCGTCATTATCTGTTCGAGTAACAATGAAGCCAACTGCACCGTCACCGATTACCAGGATGGCTGGATTGTCGCGATCGATGATGACAATGATGGCGCGGTTACCGCGGCCGATGAAATCATCAAAATTCAGCAGGCAGTCACCGGCGAATTATTCTTCAACCTGGATGATCCGGCCCTGACCATCGTGATTTATGACAACCGCGGGTTTACCCCGAATAGTCGCGGTACCTTTTCTATATGTGATGAACGTGGGGAAGATCATGCCAGGTCGTTAACCCTGTCCCCCACCGGACGCCTCAGTCGCGGAACCAAAACCCAGGGAGTTCCACCCGTATGTTAAACCATCTGCCAAAAATGAACCGCCAGCAGGGATTGACCATGATCGAATCGATGATCTCGTTGTTGGTCATCTCGGTCGGCCTGCTTGGGATTGCCGGGATGCAAGTCATGGCGTTGAAACAGACCACCAGCGCGCAATTCAACAGCCAGGCGGTTTGGTTCAATTATGAGATGACCGACCGCATCAATGCGAATAGAAGCGCCTTCGATGATTACATTGACATCGATACCAATGACGATTTCAACATGGATTGCGTGGCCAACAACTGCACCCCGGCGCAAATGGTCGAGGCCGACGCCCAGCAGTGGAAACAGATGGTCGACAACCTGCCCGAGGGACGCGGTTTCATTTCATCGCCGGCGGCCAACCGGCTGACCATTTCGGTGTACTGGAATGATGATTCGGATGACGAGACCAACTGTCCCGATGATGTACCGGATCGCGTTGGTAAAACCTGTTACAGCGTCACCATGACCAATATCCCGGGAGGACCATAATGAACAGCTTAGTCAACAAGCAAGCCGGTTTATCCCTGGTCGAACTGCTGGTGGCGATGGTCATCAGCCTGTTCCTGATGGGCGGTATCGTGCAGGTCTATGTCGGTAATAAATCCGCCTACAACTTCTCCGATGCCAATGCCCGGGTGCAGGAAAATGGCCGCTTTGCCCTCGACACCATGGCCACCGATTTGCGCATGGCCGGTTTCTGGGGCTGTGCCAGCCTGCAGGATGACGAGGACGGGGACGGCGATCTGAGCGAGGAGAATCCGCAGATCCAGAACCATCTGAACCAGGCATCGCCCAACTACGAACCGGAGAAGCATGACTTCCTGGCCCAGCCCTTCGTCGACGCAACCGTCAATGATGGCGAGAACGGCTCTGACAGCATCACCGTGTTTGGTGCGCGCCCGGGCCAGACCGTATTCACCGGCGACCTGGTATCGCCCGGTTCCGGTCCGCTGCAGGTCGAGGCCAACACCTTCTTTGAAGCCGGTGATATCGTATTGATCACCAATTGCTTTACCGCGGATATTTTCGAAATCTCGGCGGTCAGCCCCGATGGTACCAGCCTCAGCCATAGCACTGTCGCACCGACGGACACCCCGGGTAACGTCAACCTGAATAACCCTTGCCCGCCGGCAGCGCATTGCCTGATGGACAAGAACGATCGTCCGTATACCCCGAATAATGCGGCTGCCTACTCGTTGCAGACCATCACCTATGAAGTGGACCTGAATGACAATAACGAGCCGGCATTGTTTCGTACCGTCAACAACCGCGATCCGGAGGAACTGATCGAGGGGATTGAACAGATGCAAATCCTGTTCGGTGTCGACAACGATGCTGACGGCACCCCCAACCAGTACATGACCAGTGATGCGGTCGCCGACCTGAACCAGGTCACCGCGGTACGTATTTTCCTGGTGGTACGTTCCGATGCCGATAACGTGCTGGATGAAAGACAAACCTACACCCTGAATGGTCAGGACATCCTGGCCAATGACCAACGCTTGCGGCAGGTATTTACCACCACCATCGCTTTGAGAAACAAGACAGGTTAACCATGGCCAGATATCGTAAACATCAGCAACAAGGCGCAGCACTCATCATCAGCCTGATCATCCTGGTCGCGATGACCATGCTTGGTATCACGTCGATGCGTGGCACCCAGACCGAGATGGCGATGGCCGGTAACCTGCGCGAGGCCGGTCTGACCTTCCAGGCTGCGGAAGCCGGCCTGCGTAGCGCCGAGGCCATTGTCGAAGACAGCGCTTCACCGGCGATGTTCGATGGCACCACCGCGAGTTTGCTGGATGATGATGACCCCGACCCGGATTATCTGGAGGAGGCGGCCTGGGAACCGGCCACCGAGCTGAATCTGGACCTGGCGAATATCGCGGCCAACCCCAAATTCATCATCAAATATCTCGGCCAATGGTCACAAAACCCGTTGGCAATGGTCAATATCGGCGGCGGTTATGGCGGTCAGCCACCCGGTCGTATTACCTCAAATTTTCGAGTGACCGCTCGAGGCACTGGGCAAACCGGAAATTCCTTCCGCACCGTCCAGTCCTATTACGGAATGGAATACTAAAGCATAAAGGTGAACACTATGGCTTTTAAACTTATGAGAAAAATTGGAACAGCCGCATCTATCGGTCTGCTGACAATCTGCAGTGCTTATAATGCCTATGCCGCTCCTGGCGTACTGCCAACCACCCCGATTTATGACACCAATCCCGGGGTCGAGCCTAACGTGTTCTTCACGGTAGACGATTCCGGTAGTATGGACTGGGAGATCATCTTCAAGCAGGGGGCCACCGCGTTCCCGACCGACCAGGGTCTGCCGATCATCAATGGCAACCGTCGCGAATACCTGATCCCGTCCTGGGAGACCGACCTGGTACCATCGTTGGCAGCCAACCCGGATACCTGGATCTTCCGCAACTTTGTCGCCAACCCGGTTTATTACAATTCATTGATCGATTACGAACCCTGGCCGGGTTATAAAGACGACGCGGAAACCATTCGCATGTATGGCGATGCTGACATAAATAAAGTCCGCGAACATCCGGACGATACGACCGGCACCCTGAACATCAAGAGCAATGTTTCCGGACGCTATCTGCCGACCTTCTGTACCTGGGATGGCGACCCCAACGGCAACGGCATCGAACCCTCGGATCCGCACACCTGTGTCGAGATCAGGCCGGGTAACGAGGCCCAGTTCCCCTCCGGCCGTAGCTACGAGGATGAGTTACAGAACTTCGCCAACTGGATGCAGTATTTCCGTAAGCGTGAATACGCGGCGAAACATGCAATCGGTACCGTTATCCAGGCTACCGACAAGGCCCGCATGGGTATGCGCCTGATCAATACCGGTCATATCAAGGACTTGAAGACCATGACCATCGATTCCAACAAGCGCGAACTGATGCAACAATATTATGGCGATAATGCCAGCGGCGGTACCCCGCTGCGTAGACGCTTGCAAGCGGTGGGCGAGATGTTCCGTAACCCTGGCGCGATCCTGCCGCAGGCCGAGGGTGGTGAATGTCAGCAGAACTTCAACATCCTGATGACCGACGGTTACTGGAACAGCAGCTACCCCAGCGGTATCGGTAACGAGGACGGCGATAACGACAGTATTTTCGATGGCACCGGCGAAGATGAAAACGTCGATGCCGGTAATTTCGGCGACGAAGAAAGTGGCACCCTGGCGGATGTCGCGATGTATTACTATGAAAACGATCTGAGCCCGCTGGCCAACAAGGTCCCGACCACCGCGGGAGTTGACCTGGCCGATCACCAGCACCTGGTCAACTATACCATCGCCTTTGGCCTGACCGGATCGCTGGACCCCAGCTCCAACCCTGATGAGAAAGGTTTTGAGTGGCCGACACCGGTTTCCAATACCGATACCACGCTGGACGATCTGTGGCATGCGGCCTACAACAGCCGCGGCCTGTTCCTCAGCGCGGATAATTCCGAGGTCATGCTCAACGCGTTGTTGACCGCGGTCGCCGATATTACCGATCGTGAAACCACCGCGGCGGCCGCGGCGGTAACCTCGGCCAAGCTGACCACGGATACCATCGTGTTCCTGGCCGAATACAACACCTCCGGCTGGAAAGGCGATATCCTGGCGTACAAGATCACCGACTTCGATACCGGTGAGCTGAACAGCACCCCCGAATGGAGTGCTGCGCAGGTCCTTGCCAACCGAACCGATCCTGCGAATACCCGCCAGATCATCACCTATGACAACACCACGGTGAAGGATGGTGTACCTTTCCAGTGGAGTGATATCACCGTGGAGATGCAGAAAGACCTGCGCACCAGCTGTACTAATGCCACCACCGTGATCAATCCACCGCCGGGTAGCTGTATCCAGCAGTTCAACAAGTACTATTGCCCGGTGAGCAAGAATTATTACGACAACGACTGTGATGACGGTATCCGCACCGGCCCCTGGTGGAACCGCAAGTATTACTGCTACGATCCGGATGCCAGCTCGACCACCGCGACTCCCGGTACCTGTACCTCGGATGATCCGGAAGAGATGGGTATCGCCAGGCTTGAATACCTGCGCGGCAGTGACGAGCATGAAGGCGGCGGTTATGACTTCAGACAGCGTCTGGACAGTAAACAGGAAAACCGCATCCTGCTCGGTGACATTGTTAACTCGGGCCCGGTCTATGTCGGCTCCCCGGAT
>JASJBV010000058.1 GCA_030066335.1 Gammaproteobacteria bacterium | reverse complement strand
AGGGCCCTCAGCTTGATATTCTTGCTGCCGCTTAGATAGGCTCTTTGCCGCCCGGTATAAAAGGATATCAGGCTTAAACCCATGATCAGAAACAACAAAGCAGAGGTGTTCATATGATTATTTTGTTAGCCCGTAAAGTGACCGCATAGTGTAGCGGCGAAATTCAAAAAAGGAATCTAAAAAATAAAGCTCCCGAATTTCTTCGGGAGCTTTATCAGTTTATCCTGTCAATGTGACAGAAATGTTACATACTGAGCTTCTTGCCGCTCATGACTGCTTGACGCAGGGCGTCACGCTCAGCACCGGACAGCGGGATCAGCCCCTTGTCCAGCAGGTAACCATCGTCACCCATCGCCGCTTCGCTGGTGAATTCCTTCAGGAACTCTTGCATGCCGGGAATGGACTGGATGTGCGCATTCTTGACATAGAAGAACAACGGACGTGAGATCGGGTAGGAACCATCGGCGATGGTTTCGAACTCGGGTGCGGTGCCGCCAACCAGGGAGCCCTGAACCTTGTCGTCGTTCTGCTCGAGGAAGGAGAAGCCGAAAATACCCAGGGCATCGGGATTCCGGTCCAGCTTCTGTACGATCAGGTTGTCGTTTTCACCGGCCTCGATGTAAAGACCATCTTCACGCACGGTGTGGCAGACCTTCTTGTACATCTTCTTGTCGCTTTTCTTCATCGCCTTGATGAAGTCGAAGGCCTTACAACCACCTTCCAAAGCCAGTTCGGCGAAGGCATCGCGGGTGCCGGAGGTCGGCGGTGGGCCTAAGACTTCGATCTTGCTGTTGGGCAGAGAAGAATTAACCTGGTTCCAGGTCTGGTAAGGATTTTTGACCAGGGTATTGCTGCCATCAGGATTCGGCACTTCATCGGCCAGGGCCAGAAAGATATCCTTACGGGTCAGTTTGAATTGCTCGCCTTTCCTGGAGTTGGCGATGGCGATACCATCGTAGCCAATCTGGACCTCGGTGATATCGGTTACACCGTTGCTCGAACACTTGTCGAACTCGGATTTCTTGATGGCACGCGAGGCGTTAGTGATGTCAGGGGTGTTGAGGCCAACGCCTGAACAGAACAGTTTCATGCCGCCACCGGAACCGGTTGATTCGATCTTGGGGGTGTTGAAAGAGGTCTTCTTACCGAACTTCTCTGCAACCACTGTGGCAAAAGGGTAGACGGTTGAAGAGCCCACGATACTGATGGTATCACGACCTGCGGCTTGCGCATTGGCGACCACAGCTACGGTGATGGCAGTAGCCAGGATGATTTTTTTCATGGATTACTCCTTGTTGATGATTGGTTAAACCTAACGCTGGCGCAGTATGAAGTTGGAATGTGACAGAAATATTACAAAATCCGTGGGTGCTGAAACGCGCATCGTCTGGCTCCGTTGATAAATGTCAGGTCAATTCTAGCTAAGTGGTCTAACAGGCTGAATTACAAAGACTTCCTATTTTTTGTCTGAATCCATAGTGGGTGCAGAGCATTCATCAATACTAAATATAGCAGTAAATGATCAGGCTTTTAGTTTGACCACGTTATTCAGGCGGGGCTTTTGATGGATGGCCCGGAAATTAGGGAAGGCGACACTGAAGGTGCTGCCGCCATTCAGTTCGCTGTTGATGTTGAGGGTGGCACCATGCTTTATCGAGGCCTGTTGGACGATGGCGAGTCCGAGGCCGGAACCGGGTGTCTTGTCGGCAGTGGTGTGCGCACCCCGGAAGTAGCGTTCGGTGAGATGGTCAAGATCCTCCTTGGCAATGCCCGGCCCCTTGTCGGTGACCGAAAACACGTATTCACCTTCTTCGTTCTCTGACCAGCTGATTTCGATCTTCTTGCCCTCGGCCGAATACTTGATTGCGTTGTCGATCAGGTTGATGCAGATGCCTTCTATTTCGGTCTTGATCCCCAATAGGTACATATCCTCGGGGAAGTCACAGATGATCAATTCATCATCACAGCTTCGGTCCACCGCCGCCATGCTGTTGACCATGATCTCGGCGACAGAGAGCACATTACCCTCGTTGGGTTGTAACTGGTAGCTTTCTACCTGGGACAGCAATAACAGGTCCTGGATCAGGTTCTGCATTCGCTTCGATTGTTTCTGCGCCACCTTCAGCGATTTTCGGCCCTGCTTACTCAGGCTGGGATCATTTTCCAGCATCTCGAGATGACCCGAAATCACCGTCAGTGGTGACTTCAATTCATGCGAGGCATTGGCGACGAAGTTTTTTAAACCTTCCTGCAGTTGCTTGGCATCGGTGACATTGCGCGCGGTCAGCAAGCGCTGGTTGCGCCCGAAACGGACGATTTGCACCTGGATCGTGGTGTTGTTCTCAATCGGTGATTCGAACTCAACATTGGCCTTGCTGTCGGGAGTAATCAGGTAACGCAAGAACTTCGGATCACGAATGAGGTTGCCGATCCGCTGGCCGATGTCATGCCGCGGATGGATGCCCAGCAGGTACAGCGCCGGAGAGTTGGCCCATTCGATCTCCAGCATGTCATTGAGTAACACGGTGGCGTCGGGAATCGCGGATATGTTCTGATTCAGGCGGCGCAGGATCTCCTTGGTGCGCTTCTTACGCTTGTTGTGGATTTTTTTCTGTTGGTACAGGTGGCGAATGATATAGCCCATGAAGCCACTGTCGTCGTAGACCTCGCTGGCCTTGGTGCCGCGTTCCAGCCATTTCTCCAGTTTGGCCAGGCGGTGATACAGCCAGACGATGTAACCGCTGAGGGTCAGGCTGGCCGCGACAAACCAGTTGCCGGTCACGAGGCCGGTAAACAGCAGGATGATCAGCGTAGTGACAATGGCCGAGGCTTCACTACTCAGGATCTTGTTCATGGATTACCCTCAGGGATTCTAGCTCTGGTTTTTAGCTTTCTTTTTCTTTTTCGGCTTGGAGGAAAAGCGGTAACCGGCTCCCCTGACCGTAATAATCATCTTTTCTTGTTTATATTGTTTCAGGATCTTACGCAGGCGCAAAATGTGGACATCCACGGTGCGGTCACCAAGGTAGGCATTCATGCCCCACACCGCATCCAGGATCTGGTCGCGGGTGAATACCTTGTCTTCGTTGATCATGAAGAACTTTAACAGCTTATACTCAGTTTTAGTCAAGTCAACGATTTGTTCGTTTATGCTGACCTCGTGGGTTTCGGTATCCAGTTCGATCGCTCCACAGCTTAACTTGTGGCTGGTTTCACGATAGGTGGCCGGGCGCCGCAACAGGGCCTTGACCCGGGCATGCAGTTCACGCAGGGATAACGGCTTGGTCATGTAGTCGTCGGCACCGGAATCGAGCCCGGTTATCTTATCCGACTCCTCCGCGCGTGCAGTCAGCATCAGGGCCGGTAATTGCTGGAACTTGGTCTGACGCCGCAGCCAGCGGATCAATTCGATGCCCGAGCTGTCCGGCAGCATCCAGTCCACGATCAGGCAATCGGGCTTGATTTCCTTGATCGACTTCTTGGCGCTTTTGACATCCATGCAGCCATAAGTCTGGTAGTTAGCCTGTGACAGTGACTGGCAGATCATGTCCCTGATGTCCTGATCGGCCTCGATAACCAGAATATTCATGTCTATCCCAAAGTTGTTGAAATCGCTGCCTTATAGGTCACCAATATAACAATTTAATGACAAGATGCCGATGCTGTCATCATATGTTTATCGATAAAACAGATCGACCGGCGGGATAACCGGTCAGGTTCAGCCGCGGCTGACAGCACCCTCGAGGCCGTGGCTGTAATCTGGAGATCGGTGGTAGCGCTGGATCGAAAGATCTGCACACTCGATATCGGTGGGCTTGTCGCTGATGATGTCTGCCGGCAGCCGTGCCGAACCGAAACTCATGGTCCAGCCCAGGGTGCCATGACCGGTATTCAGGAACAGGTTATCGATCTTGCTCTTGCCGACCAGCGGGGTGCCGTCCGGGGTCATCGGGCGCAGGCCGGTCCACAGGTTGTCCTCGCTGAAATCGACGCCATCGGGGAATAAATCGGCCACCACGTGACGTACTGTCGCCCGCCGTTGCGGTTTCAGGCTCAGGTCGTAACCGGTCAGTTCGGCGGTACCGGCCACCCGGATCCGATCGCCGAGGCGGGTCAGGGCCACCTTGTAGGTTTCGTCCATGATGGTGGAAACCGGTGCGGCCTGCTCGTTGATCACGGGCAGGGTGATCGAGTAGCCCTTGACCGGGTAGACGGGGCTGTTGATGCCGGCCTGTTTCAACAGACGGGTGGAATAACTGCCGAGCGCCATGACATAGGCATCCGCAGTGAATTCGCCGGCGCTGGTAGTGACCGACGAGATCTGGCCATGGTCCAGGTTCAGCGAATGGATAGCGGTGTTGAAGCGGAAATCAACGCCCAGCTGGTTACACCGATCCACCAGTTGCTCGGTGAACTTGAAGCAGTCCCCGGTCTGGTCCAGGGTCAGGCGCAGGCCGCCGACAATCTTATGTTTGACCGCGGTGAGACCGGGTTCAACCGCGATACAGCCATCGGCATCCAGCAACTGGTAGGGGATCTGGTAGCGTTCCAGCAGGGCGATATCCTTCGCTGCCGCTTGTAACTGGCCCTGGGTTCTGAATATCTGCAGGGTGCCGCGACTGCGCCCATCGTAATCCATGCCGAGTTCCTGCTGCAGTTGCTGCAGGCTGCTGCGGCTGTATTCGGCCAGGCGCAGCATGCGGCCCTTATTTGTGTCGTAGGATTTTGCATTGCAGTTGGCCAGCATCCGGCCGATGAATTTGATCTTGTCCCACTCGGGAGCAGGGTTGACGATCAGCGGGGAATATTTGCTCAGCAGCCATTTAATCGCTTTCAGCGGAATCCCCGGAGCGGCCCAGGGTGCGGCATAACCCGGGGAGATCTGCCCGGCATTGGCAAAGCTGGTTTCCAGGCCGGCGCCCGGCTGGCGGTCGATGACGGTGACCTGGTGTCCCTGACGAGCCAGGTAGTAAGCGCTGGTGGTACCGATAATCCCGCTGCCCAAGACAATAATTTTCATCGTGATGTCCCTCAATGCCGATCGATTAACTGGATGAACAATATAATACGAATTAAACAGAAAAATTAGTTGCTGAAATTCATAAAATACCAGAAAATATTTCGCTCAAAATCAAATATGCAGAAATAATTATGGTTGATAAAGAAAAGCCCAGGTCGCTGGATCGAATCGATCGCAATATCCTGCGCCATCTGCAGCAGCAGGCACGGCTGTCCTATGTCGAACTCGCCGACAAGGTAGGGCTCAGTACCTCGCCCTGCCTGGAACGGGTAAAACGGCTGGAGCGTGAAGGCTGGATCGAGGGTTACTACACACGCTTGTCGGCGGAGAGGCTGGAGGCCGGGCTGCTGGTGTTTGCCGAGATCAGTCTGCATTACACCTCGGGTCAGGTGTTCGACGATTTCCGCCGGGAGGTGGATAAATGGCCGCAGATCCAGGAATGTCACCTGGTATCCGGGGATTTCGATTACCTGTTGAAGATCAGGATTGCCGACATGGCGGCCTACCGCGAACTGCTGGGGGAGATTATCCACGAGCTGCCGGGCGTTCGTGACTCACGTACGCTGGTGGCGATGGAAACGGTCAAGGAGTCGAGTGCGATCGCGATCGCTGACTAGGGTAGGTTTTTACGGCGAGACTTAGGCCTGGGCTACGGCCAATTCCGTCTGCGCCATGCTCAGGTCCACCGCATGCTGATGACAGACCGTCGCATGCTGAATGACGTAATCGACGATCCGCCCATCCAGCAGGTTGTCATCCGCCATTTCCTGCAGGATCGAACAGATTTGTTCCACCGGCATCGCGGCCCGGTAAGGCCGGTCCTGCGCCAGCGCCTGGAACACATCGGCCACCGCGATGATGCGGGCCTGGTTACTCAGTTCCTCGCCGGCGCGCTTGAATGGATAACCGCTGCCATCTGCTTTCTCGTGATGGTAGGACGCCCATAAGGCGATATCGTCGAAGCCGGGGATCTCGCGTAAAACCTGGTAGGTTTCGAAACTATGCCGGTGCATCACATGCATATCGCGAGTATCCAGTTTGGCCGGTTTGTCGAGGATTTCATCGGGTACCCGCAACTTGCCCAGGTCATGCAATAGTCCGGCAATTTCAATCTTATCCAGGGTATCCTCATCATAGCCGAGCTGGCTGGCGATATGGCGGGCCAGCGAGGCCACCCCGACCGAGTGTTCGTAGGTGAATTTACTCTTGGCATCGACGATCTGGGCGAAGATGCGCGCGATATCCTTGACATCATCATTCTCGATCGTTTCCACCTCGCACTGGGCACGAATATCAACCATGAAGCGGGCCAGGTGCGGGTGCTCCATCATCAACCAGAACGAATCGGACGCTGACGCATCAAGGAAATAATCCACCACCTGTGGATTGAACAGGTTATTGCGATAACTCTGGATCTGTTGGCGGATCGGATCGATCTGCTCCTGCAGGTCGCGATTGTAATGGGCGACCGCCAGGGTATCGACCCGGTCGACCAGGTAGATCAGGTTGGCATCGAATTTGATCGAGTCCGGAATATGCTCCAGCTCCTTGAGCTGTTTCCACGGGGTATGATGAAAGTGCACGACCGGTGCATACTGGTTCAGATGCTCACTTTGCGATAACAGGCGCGCGCCATTGATCGCATGGTCGCTATCGTTCTCCCAGCGTAATTCCGAGATCAGGCGTTGATGCAGACGGGTCGAGGATACCCCGCAGTCATGCAGCAGACCGAGATAAAACAGACGTTCGCGCTGCTGCTTTTCCAGGCCGATGGTTTCGGCGCACTTGAAGGCCATGTAACCAACCCGTTTGCCATGGGCCACCTCGTCGATACCGACCAGGTCGAGGGCGTCGGACAGAGCATAAATTGCTTGATTGAGATCGATTTGAATAGCCATCATCTTCCCTGCAAATGTGGTTTTTTATTGATTCTAGTAGAGATTGAAAAATTATTGACTGTGATCAACTTTTTAATTCGCAAAGCGCTGAAATGTCATTTATTCTAGGCAAGAGGATGGCCAGATAAGAGAATGATAAAAATGGCAGGAACCGACGCCAACGAGGTCAGGGAATTTGTTGCAAACCTGGTCCGGGAAAATCCGGATCCGATGCTGCTATTGCAACAGCTAATTCGCATTCAGGAACAATATGCGCATATTCCGCAGGCAGCGATTGAATCACTGCAGCAGTTGTCTCACAGCACCGAAATCGAATCGGTTATCGAGTTTTACCGTTTTCTCAGCCGCGACCCACAGATTCAATACCAGCTCCTGCTCAGTGATAACATCACCGACCGCTTTGCCGGCAATCAGCAACTGTATCAACAGATGCAGAGTGCGTTGCAGGATCAGCCGGTGGCGATCGAATTCACCTCCTGTACCGGTTTATGTGACCAGGGGCCCGGATTGCTGGTCAATGGCCGGGCGATCAATCAGCTGGATGCTTCGCGGGTCGATGAGATTGCGCAACTGATCCGCGCCGAAAAGGCAGTCAGCGACTGGCCTTCGGAGCTGTTCGCGATCGAGGACAACATTCAACACCGCGGTCCCCAACTGGATGCATCGCTGCCAGCCGGGGCGGCAATTCAACGGGTACTCGAGCTGGGAGCGGAGGCGAGTCTGCAGTTGCTCGATGATTCCGGTCTACGCGGCCGCGGCGGCGCGGGCTTCAGTACCGCGGCTAAATGGCGCTTCTGCCTGCAAGCCGAAGCCGATACCCGTTACGTGGTGTGCAATGCGGATGAAGGCGAGCCCGGCACCTTCAAGGATCGGGTGCTTATGCAACGGCATGCGCACGAGGTATTCGAGGGCATGACCGCCTGTGCGGCGGTGATTGGGGCCAGCAAAGGCCTGCTCTATTTGCGCGGCGAGTATCGCTACCTGGTCGATCATCTCAATGCCGTGCTTCAGCAACGCCGGGAGCAGGGGCTGCTGGGTGAAGATATCCAGGGCAGGGATGGTTTTACATTCGATATCGATATTCATCTCGGCGCCGGCGCTTATATCTGCGGTGAGGAATCGGCCCTGATCGAATCGCTCGAGGGCAAACGAGGCATCCCGCGCATCCGGCCGCCGTTCCCGGTGGAATCGGGTTATAAAAACCTACCCACCGTGGTCAATAATGTCGAGACCTTCTGGTCGGTCAGCCATATCCTGCAGCAGGGTAGTGACTGGTTCCGCCAGGTCGGCACCGAACAATCTGCCGGTACCCGTCTGCTCAGTATCAGTGGGGATTGCACCCGGCCGGGTATTTACGAATTCGCCTTCGGTACCTCTGTGCAGGATATCTTAACCGCCTGTGGTGGCGCTGACGCGCAGGCGATCCAGATGGCCGGTGCCGCTGGTAACCTGGTGCTGGCCAGGGATTTCTCGCGTTGCATGAGCTATGAAGACCTGGCCACCGGCGGTTCCTTCATGGTGATCGGACCCGAGCGTAATCTGCTTGAGATCCTGGATAACTTTGCCCAGTTCTTCCGTCATGAAAGCTGTGGTTTCTGCACCCCCTGTCGGGTCGGTACCAGTCTGATTGCCGATCTGATGCAGCATTTCCTGCAGGGCCGGGCCAGTCACCAGGATAAAGCGCAACTAGCGGAGATTGCCGGTCTGTTGCGGCGCACCAGTTTCTGCGGTCTGGGAACAACCGCGGCCACTGCCATGACCGATGCCTTGCAGAACTGTCCGCAAATCTTCGATGCGGCGATCGATGCCGCTGACCAGGATCCGGTGTTCGACCTGGAACAGGCAGTCAGCGATTTTCGCCAATTGACCCAAACCACGCCGGGAGCCAGTTGACATGTCATATTTCATGATGGATGGACAAGCGATCGAATTCACCAGCGGCCAGACCATTATGCAGGCGGCGGAGCAGGCCGGAGTTTATATCCCGCATCTATGCTATCACCGCGAATTTCTGCCGCATGGCAGTTGTCGCATCTGCGTGGTCGAGATAAACGGCCGTTTGCAGTCCGCCTGTACGGTACCCGCGCAACCGGACATAGAGGTCAGCAATATCACCGATCGGGTGCAGCAGTATCGTCGTGAATTACTGGAGTTGCTGTTCGTAGAGGGCAACCATGTGTGTCCGGCCTGCGAGAAAAGTGGGGAATGTACCCTGCAGTCGGTCGCCGAGTTCTGCGGCATGCTGGCGCCGACCTTCACCTTCCAGTATCCCCATCGCCAGCT
>JASJBV010000057.1 GCA_030066335.1 Gammaproteobacteria bacterium | reverse complement strand
CACCGAGTGGCCTGCGGCTTCCCGAAAATAGGCGGATTTTGCAGGGCACGGGCCGATTCGCATCCCTCGATAATTGCTCCTGCATTATCTACCTACGGGCGTCCTGCCCTAGTGCTCAACGCCCCTCAGCGCACGTCCCTGTGCGCTGACCCTACAAAATCCGCCTATTTTCGGCACTCACTGAAGGGGATAAAAACCCAATCCTCAAGATTCGTCATTCCGGCGCAGGCCGGAATCCATTGCAAGGGTTGGCTTCGTTTTAATGGATTCCGGCCTGCGCGGGAATGACGGTGGTTAACGAAGGGCGTTTTTCTTCCCCATTCAAGCCCGCGGCACAAAATCGTCGGGAACGATTTTGAACAGCTCTGCTGACCCGAAGGGTGAAGGGCAGGGATGCCCGGAATAAAAGGGTGGTCAAATCGGGGGAAAACGGCACGACTGCATGGATGCAGGAGGTAGGGCGACACAGGAGTCAAAGCCGAGGGATGCCGTTTTAGGTCCGGTCGCGGTTGGACCCGCGTCTGGACCGACCGCGATTTGGCCGCGCTTTTGACGACACAAGGGCTTGGTCGGGGCGGCATTTATTCCGGGCATCCCTGCCCTCCACCCTGCGGGCCAGCCTACGGCTGTTTAAAATTGCTCCAGGCAATTTTATCTTGGGTACTTCTTGTTGCTGTAGACAAGAAGTAACTCGCACGCTTGCTAGAAAAGCACTACGAAGCAAGGAAAGCTGTGGCGTGTGAAATACTACTTAGCGGTAAAAGAAATGAGGATTAAAGATTAATTCTTACTAATCTCATGACAGTTCAAACAATACGCCGACACCGAACCCGCCAGATAATAATTCGGCGGATCCTGCTGCAAACCAACCCGCGCCTCGACGATGCTGGTACGGAAGCGGTCGATATTGAAGGAGACGATGTCATGCGTCGAGCTCAGGTCTTCCGAACCCAGTTCAAGGCTAAGGGTTTCCATTTTGCGCAGGATGTCGATCGCTGACTGACGTTGATCTTCACTGATCTCGGTTGGATCGCGCAGGTAGTTATCGAGTAACCCGGTGTACCAGGCGAACTGCTGCATGGTGCCGCTCAGTTTGTCCTCTGAGATATAGTTGAAATCGGGCGGGTAGGTGACCTTGCGGACGGTTTCCAGCATCTTGCTGTCGCAACCGCTCAGGATCAGTGGGATTAACGCCAGGACAAGGAAAAGTTGTTTTCTGTACACCTTTTATGCTCAGTAACTGCTATCCCAACATTATAACGTTTAGGCTTAATTAATCGAGTAGAGATAAAATGGCTGGTTAGAATTTAAAGCCAGGGCGCAGAATCAGGCTGGTATCCGCTTCGTCATCGGCCAGTGAACCCGTATATTTATCCCGCGTGCTGTTAAGCCCGACCCCCAGGGAAAACACGCCCGCGCTAGCAGGCCATTGTTTTTCGACGATCAATTGGGATTGCACCAATTTCAGGTTATCGTCGGAAAAATCCACGCGCAAATCGATACCGATATTTTCCAGCAAGCGATAAGATTTGACCTCGCTATTGAACAGTTCGCGGCGAATGCCAAAATAGCGGGTATCGGCAATCTCCCGGTTATCATGTCTCTTGACCCCGATCCGATAGCTCCAGCTATGGTAAACCGTACCCAGGCGCCGATCGCCTTTCAGTTTGATCTCTATCTCATACCAGTCATCATCGATCAGAACATTATCCTTGATATGTTGATCGCCAAGGCTGATAACATAACCAAAATATCCCTTGTTGATCGCCTTTGGCGGTTGGTCGGGCAGCTTGAAGCGAATGATGTTGCCGACAAACAAAGAGACTGCATAGGGCTCCTCGAACCCCTCGGTTAAGGCCTGGATCAGGTTGAAGTCATCATCGATTTCGCCCTGGTCATAGAATCCCTGTTGCTGATCTTTCAGCCAGGTGCCGAGTATCGGCAACGGGTTTACACTCAGTTCGGCGAGAAAAAATTTGGGGGTGAGGGCGTCCTTGAGTATTTTGCGATAGATCCGCTCTTCCTTTTCCAGATCGACTTCCTCAATCGGCTGGTCGGTCAGGGGTACATAGGCCCCGATATTGCTGTAATAGGGGTCAAGTTCATACTCTATCGACATATCGGCAACGGCTGGCACCGATATCAGGAATATCCAGACAATCAGTACAATACGCATACCTGCCAGTGTAACCCGGAAGACTCAGCAAGTAGAGTTGCAAATCCTAAATATGTGATCCCCTGACCAAATAGCGATTATTCAGCCCTCATTTTCCTAATGTGTTAATGCTGGCAACCACCCAGGATGGCTAATGGACTGGTGGATACTATAGAATTATATTCACAGGCGGTTTAATCCTCGGCCGGCTGCGGTACCAGCAACACCGGCAGCGGTGAATGTTTGACCAGGACCTCGCTGGTGCTGCCGAGCAATACCTGCGAGATGAGGCCCTTGCCATGGGTGCCGCAGATAATGAAATCGACCGCCAGTTCCTCGGCCTCTTTCAGCAGCAGGTCCACGGTCGGGCCCTGCACCATCAACGCCTTGGATTCGAGGCCGTGTCCGCGCAGGTCCTCGGCATAGCCCTGCAGTTTTTTATGTTCTTCATGAAACCGCTTGGCGATGGAATCGCGAATCTCGGCCGGGTCGATGGCATACATCGCGGCGGGATCGTAATCGTAGGCGATATGGTCCGGGTTAGGCTCTGCCACGTGCACCAGGAATAGCTGTGCCGACAGTGCCTGCCCCATTTTGTTGGCCTGCAACAGCACCTGTTCGGTTATATCGGAAAAATCAATCGCCACCAGAATATTCATGTCCCCACCTTTGATCTGTTACATGCCTAATTGGTATCAACATTATCATGTTTGATTTGACCATGCATGTATAGCAAAACGATAAAAACCGGCCGCTGTTTAATCGCTACTTGAGTTGGTTGATGGCGGGATCTTCGATCAATGCCTGTTTCTGCTGCTTGTTCAGCGCCTTGATCTCCATCTCCCGGCGGGTGGCGCTACTGCGATCGGCCAGTTGTTGTTGATAAACCAGGGTGACCGGTTGGCGACCGCGGGTGAACCTGGCCCCCAGCTTGGTTGCCGGGTCATTGTGCTCGTTGATCCGGCGTTCGAGATCGGTGGTGATACCGGTATACAGACAACCATCGGCACAATGGACGATATACACAAACCAGGCTTGCATCAGGCCGGCATGATCGCTGGTTCGTTGAGCGCGGCCAGCTGTTCACGCAGCTCGAGGATATGTTCTTCCCAGTAACGCACGGTATTGAACCACGGAAAGCTATGCGGGAATGCCGGGTCCTGCCAGCGCCGTGCCAGCCAGGCGCTGTAATGCATGATCCGCAGGCTGCGGAAGACCTCGATCAGCGACAATTCGACCAGGTCGAAATCGTTGAAATCATAATAACCGTCGAGAATTTTTTTCAGTTGCACAGACTGTTGTTCGCGGCTGCCGGATAGCAGCATCCAGATATCCTGGATTGCCGGGGCCATGCGCGCATCATCGAAATCAACGAAATGCGGTTTGTCATCACGCCATAGCATATTGCCGGCATGACAGTCGCCATGCACCCGGATATATCTGACCGCGGGAGTTTGCTCGATCACCTGTTGCAATCGGTCCAGCAGGTCACGCGCGAGGCTGTCATAGGCAGTTTTTAATTCCTGCGGAATGAAATGCTTGCTGATGAAGCCGACACTGTCACTGCCGTAGGAGGCCAGGTCGATCGTTGGACGCTGGGCAAAAATATCTCTGGCCCCTATTAAGTGCATACGTGCCAGCAGTCGGCCAAGGATGGTCAGGTTGTCCTGGTAATCGAGTTCCGGGGCATGACCGCCCCTGCGCTCGAACAGGCTAAACCGGAAGTCCTGGTATCGATGCAGGGTCTCGCCCTGTTTATTCTTCAACGGTGCCACCACCGGCAATTCCTGGGCTACCAGTTCATCACTGAAGTTATGCTCTTCGAGAATCTGCACATCGTTCCAGCGCTCAGGCCGGTAGAATTTGGCAATGATCGGTTGCTGATCCTCGATGCCGATCTGGTAGACCCGGTTTTCATAGCTGTTCAGAGCGAGAATACGGCCATCGCAGGGGAAGCGCTGCGATTCAATGGCGTCCATGATGAAGTCGGGGGTCAGGGTCTCGAATGGGTGTGGATTCATTGCCAGAGATCGGATTATGTTGCTGCGTATTGTAGCGGCAGGGCAGGGCAGTGTCATCGCTGAAGTCGGCTGGCTCGCAGCTGTCGTTAGGGATTATCCACCGCCAATCCCTGGTCGCATTTCAGGCAATTCAGTTGATAACCTAACATCGATGCCCTGCCGGATTCCGTTGCAACCCATGGCCTGCTGACCAGTGGCGGGTTATGCCGCACATGTTGATTATGCCCACAGGCCAGTTCCGCGACCCAGTGGTCCTCTTCATCCTTGTGATAGCCAACTATGGGTTGCAGCATGACGCTAGATATTACCTGCTCTCTAACGCCAGGCGCACACCCAGTCCGATCAGGATGATGCCGGATAATCTTGACAACCATTGTTGTACGGACGGTTGCTGAATAAAGTTGCGACCGCTGCCGATCGCGGTCGCCAGGCCGCCCAGCCAGACCAGGCTCAGGATATTGTGAATGCAGGCCAGCAGAATCGATTTCGCCAATACCGGATCACCGGGGCTGATAAATTGCGGCAGGAACGCGATATAGAAGATTGCCACCTTGGGATTGAGCAGGTTGGTGATCAGGCCCTCGGCCAGTGAATTACGCAGTGTCAGCCGCTGGTGATCAGAGCTGACTTCAGCCCGATGCGGGATAGTGCGAAGGGTTTGAATCCCCAACCAGACCAGGTAAGCGGCCCCGGTCATCTTGACCAGGTGAAACAGCCACTCGGATTGGGCGATGACGAGCGAAATGCCCAGCGCCGAGATCAGGGCATGAAACAGGGTGCCACCGAGGACACCAATAGTTGTGGCCCATCCTGCTTGTTTGCCATTGCGCAGGGAATTCTTGATCACCAGCATGGTATCAGCGCCGGGAGTCACCGCCAACGCGGCAGCGACAGCGGTGAAGGCAATGATCTCGGCATCGAACAATATCATTAATCTGCAGCTTTATCGGTTAACAACATCTGTGTATTCGTCGGGAAGGTTCATCTACTCCTGCCTGCTCGAGCATAGCGAGAAATCCCTTGAATCCTACGCTCTCGGTTTACGTTTCTGCAGCATGACTAAAATACTGTAGCAGCCGGCAGCGGCCAGCAGGTGCTTGAGGCTGTGTCCACTCATGACCTCACCGCTGATCTGGAACACGGCCATATCATAAAACTCTGCCAGTTTCGCCAGCACGTACCACCCAAAAACTAATAGCAGCAACCATTGGTGAGTATGCTGACTGCGAAATAAAGCCATGACGAATAAAATCGTTAACAAGGGCATGAACTGGACCCATACGTATAAACGCAGATCGTCGAACAAATGCCAATAGATCACACTGCTGATACCCAGCAGGATCAATGGGATCAGTAGAACAGACAGGCGCTGATGCACGTATTCGGTCAGCAGCGCTGACAGTAACCCCATGAATCCTATGCTCATGGCCAAACGATCCCATACCAGGGTCTCGTTACTCGGACTCAAGTGGTAGTAGGCGGAGCCAAAACTCACCAGGAACACACCGCTAAAGACGTTCAGCCAGGCGCTACGTGCCGGGCCAAGATTGTTTTTCAGGCAGAATGCGATACCAAATGTACCTATGCCCAGGAAGGCCAGGTTGGACATGACATCGAAGAAATTCGCTACCGTCAGGTAGTTGCGGGTATCGACAAAGTTGTGAAAAGCCGGGTCTTGCGGGATTGGCTCGAGGGTCATTAGCAAGACAAGCGGGAAAAGGATCAGGCAGGCCAGGGCGGCATGCCTCCAATTGAGAGTTTGTGAGAGATGGTTACTCATGCGAAGTTCGTTAGCAAAATAAGTACAATCTAATTCTGTCTATTTTTAAGAATAGATTCTGCATTTAGCCAGTCTGATAATTCATCACCGAGAGGGCATCCCCGTTGCTGCCATAAGTAATACGCCGCTATTTCGATATCTTTCTTTGTGACGGTATCAGTTTCATGATTTTTAGGTCTTTGAATTTCTTGTCGGGGTAAATAATTGTGATACCTCGGTAAACAATGTCCACACGGACTGTAACCTCTCTGCAGCAAGGATGTCAGATCCTGGTTGTCAGGGTCTGTCTGCACTTTATGCTTGGATCTTATCTTTTTCGCCCAGGGGCAATTTTGACGATGTATTTCCTTTGATCGCTTATTAGCTATATAAATGTTGATTTGCATACTATGTTTTTTTGTCGCTTAACCCGCTGCAATCATTTATTCAGCCAAAGCAGTCTTGATATAGCTAAACGCATTGCGGTATACCTTGTTCCAGTCTTCGCTCAATGGGCTATCCAATGGTTGCCAGAAGAATCTGAATAGCTGTCCACCATCATCTTCGGTGGCAAATTCCCACGAGTCTGGCAGCGAACCTTCATAATGCATCAGGCAGAATCCCCACACCTGGTTTTTGAAATTTGCATCCCATATCCCCAAGCGTTTAACCACGCTGGCCTGTAGCCCCGACTCCTCCTCCAGTTCCCGCACACAGGCCCGCTCGAGGCTTTCTGCCTTTTTGATACCACCTTTAACCAGTTGGTTGCCGGCTTCAGGGTGTTTGAATGCCAGCAGGTGAAGCTGATTATTTATCAGTCTTAAAACGACAGGGCAGGCTTTATTCATAGTGCTACTCTAAATTATCCGGAATTGGCGACAGACCAGGAAATCAATGATAGATGCCTGCGCTGTGCTTGTTTGTCCTGCAGATTGCATAATCTCGGTGAAAGTCGGTCATTCCAGGTTCAAGCGGATGCGTCGGTCCAAAGCGAGGACGCCGAGGTTTTCTCCCCAGTGCTTTTGCTGCAGACGTTCAAAATCTCCTTCTAGCTGCATGTCCTTGAGCGCTTGCTCCAAAGCATCTCGATAGCGTGCAGTTGCAGGACTGAGATAGAAGATGAAGTCCCGATCATACACCAGGGCAAGACGAGGCTCGATCTCGAGTTCCGGATAATCGCGTGCATTGGCGACGATTTCGGTCGCACCGCGGGAAAAGTAATCGATCCCACGCTGGCGGCTTGCAAGCATGTTGAATATTGGCTCCCAATCGCCGTCCACGGTGACATGTTTGAGCTCATTCCTGGTCCATACCTTGACGTCATACCAGCCGGTACCAAAAGCTCCTACGACATCGATCTCACGCAAGTCCTGCAACGAGTTGACGTTAGCGTAACGGTAACTTTCCCCTCTGGGCACCAGTAGAATGCGGGTTCCGATCAGGCCATTGGTAAGGCCAATACGCACCGGGGTGAACATGGCATCCCGCTCCTGGCTGCGTACCAGTACCTTGACGCTCAATTGGTTGTTGGCAAGCATCGTCTGGGTGCGCTTACGTGGAATGTCGTGAAGTAACTCTATACGCAGGTTTAGGTTCGCACGATCAACGGCATGCTGCAGGACATCGACATAGTAGCGATGAGGGCCGTCGCGTTCAGCCACGTAAGTCAGTACGCCCCGATCGAAGTTTGCACCTGCATCTTCAATCGACTCCGCGCGGAGGCTCGTGGCCGTCAGTAACAGGATCAGTGCAAGTGATATAAAATTATTCCACACAACTTTCTCCTGTTTGCGATATTGAATAGTCAGCTAAATATAGCATGCAGCATTACTGGGCAAAGTCCCAGCTTGCAGACCGAATAGATTAGGCTTGTTGTTCCCTGCATTGCCGCAGATCCATTTCAAGGAATGCCTGAGCCAGTCTGCTATGCCAGGGTCGCGAGTTAATGCCCGGTCAGTTTATGTAACTCCTCGAGGATCGAATCCACCAACTGACGTCCCTGCACCCCCATGCCTTTGCTCAATTGCTTGGGATCGCGTTCGCCGTTGATCATCTTGCGGATGATGCCGCCGAGGTTGCGCATATCACCGCCGGCCTGGGTCATCTGCTCGGCCATGTTGCCGATGATTTCCAGTGCCTGTGGGTTGCCGGTAGCGGCCTGGTGAATCATATGGGCCAGACCGGGGGCCGCCATACTGGCATCAGCGGGCTTATTCGGGTCGGGCAGGGTGGACGGATTCTGGATACCCTGTAGGATCGCGCCAGCGATAGTGCTGTCTTCCTCGTCCAGGCCCTTGAGCAGGTTCTGATCGCGTTCACCCTTGATGATGCGGCGGATCACCGCGACCAGGTCGCCCCAGCCGTTCTGTTCGCTGACCCTGAGGATTTCCTCGGTCTGTGGCATCAGCTGCGGGTTGGCGATGCTTTGCACGACCTGCACGATGACCCCGGCATGGGCCTGGATGATCTGTTGCTGGCGATCAAACATAACAGCTGGTCCTCAGAGTGCTCGTATCTTGTCGGCCTGGGCCTGCAGGCTTTGCAGCGCGGTCTCGGCCTCGACCAGTTTCTCGCGTTCCTTGGCGACCACCGCTTCCGGTGCCTTGTCGACAAAATTGGCGTTACCCAGCTTGCCGGTCAGGCGTTTGACCTCGCCCTGCAGCCTGGCCATGTTCTTGTCCAGGCGTTCGAGTTCGGCCTCTTTATCGATCAGACCGGCCAGCGGGATCAACAGGCTGGCATCGCCAACCAGTGCGGTGGCCGATTCAGGCGCAGTGTCGCCGGCTTCGAGCCAGGTAATGGATTCCAGCTTGGCCAGCGACATCAGGAACGACCGATTGGACTGCAGGCGTTGTTCATCCTGGGCCGACCCGTTTTGCAGCATGACCGGTAACAGCTTGCCGGGTTTGATATCCATCTCCGAGCGAATCTGGCGCACCCCCATGATGAAAGCCTTGACCCAGTTGAGCTCAGCCATCGCCTGCTCATCGATCTTGGCTGCCTCGGGTTGGGGGTAGGGCTGCAGCATGATCGTTTCACCCTGCTTTCCAGCGAGGGGGGCGACCTTCTGCCACAGCTCCTCGGTGATAAACGGCATGATCGGATGCAGCAGACGCAGCCAGGTTTCCAGCACCCGGATCAGGGTCTGGCGGGCCGCCCGTTTCTGTTCCGCACTGGCGTCGTCGGAGTAGATGACCGGCTTCGATAGCTCAATATACCAGTCGCAGTAATCATTCCAGATGAATTCATACAATTCCTTGGAGGCCAGGTCGAAGCGGTAG
>JASJBV010000065.1 GCA_030066335.1 Gammaproteobacteria bacterium | reverse complement strand
GCCGAGTTCTGTGGCATGCTGGCGCCGACCTTTACCTTCCAGTACCCGCATCGGCAGCTGGATGCCAGCCATGATGATTTCATCCTCGATCTGAATCGCTGTATCAACTGCGAACTCTGCGTGCGTGCCAGCCGCGATGTCGATGGCAAGTCGGTATTCGCGATCGCCGGCCGCGGAGCCCAGGCCAGGCTGGTGGTCAACAGTGGCGATGGCCAGCTCGGCAGCAGCGAGTTTGCCGGCACCGACCGCGCCGCCAGTGTGTGCCCGGTGGGGGTGATCCTGCCCAAGCATAAGGGTTTCGAAATACCGATTGGTCAGCGCGAGTTCGACGTGACACCAATTCAGCAGATGGGGGGCAGGGATGACGGATAAAATCAGGATTGCGACCACTTCGCTGGCCGGCTGTTTCGGCTGCCACATGTCGATCCTGGATATCGATGAGAGAATCATCGACCTGGTCGAACTGGTGGAATTCAACCGCAGCCCGATCACCGATATCAAGGATGTGACTGACTGTGATGTCGGGATTATCGAGGGTGCCGTGGCCAATTCGGAAAATGTCGAGGTACTGCGGGATTTCCGCAAGCAGTGCAAAACCCTGGTCGCGATCGGCGCCTGTGCGTTGAATGGCGGTATCCCGGCGATGCGCAACCAGTTCAGCCTGGAGGAATGCATCGAGGAATCCTATATCAATGGCATCGGCCTGGACCAGCCGCGAATCCCCGATGACGCCGAGTTGCCGATGCTGCTGAACCAGGTGCACCCGGTGCATGAAGTGGTCAAGGTAGATTATTTTCTACCCGGTTGTCCGCCACCGGCGGATATGATCTGGCAGCTATTGACCGACCTGTTGCAGGGCCGTGAGCCATCGTTCAAGCAGGAGCAGATCAATTATGACTAAGATTACGATAGATCCGGTGACCCGGGTCGAGGGGCATGGCAAGATCACCCTGATCCAGGATGATGATCGAAAAATCACCCAGGCCCGTTTGCACATTGCCGAGTTTCGCGGTTTCGAAAAATTCATCCAGGGTCGGCCCTACTGGGAAGTACCGGTGCTGGTCCAGCGCTTATGCGGTATCTGCCCGGTCAGTCATCACCTGGCCGCGGCCAAGGCCAGCGATATGCTGATCGGAGTCGAGCAGCTTACCCCCACCGCGGAGAAGATGCGGCGCCTGATGCATTTCGGCCAGCTGCTGCAATCGCATGCATTGCATTTCTTTCATTTGAGTTCGCCTGATCTATTGTTCGGCTACGATGATGAGCCGCGGCATCGGAATATCGTCGGCGTGATCCAGGATTATCCGGAGCTGGCCAAGCAGGGCGTGCTGATGCGCAAGTATGGTCAGCGGGTGATCGAGAAAACCGCCGGCAAGCGTATCCATGGCACCGGCGCTATTCCGGGCGGAATCAACAAGAACCTGTCGCCGGCCGAGCGCGATGAGTTGAGCCAGGATATCGAGCAAATGGTTGAATGGGGCCAGAGCGCGGTCGAGCTGTGCAAAAAGATATTCTACGAGCAACGGGAGTTCTTTGAGCAATTCGCCACCATTGACAGCAACCTGCTGTCACTGGTGCAGCCCAATGGTGCCCTCGAACTGTATGACGGCAAGCTGCGCGCCCGCGCTGCCGACAACCAGATCATTTTCGATCAACAGGACAACCGAAATTATCTTGATTTAGTCAATGAGCATGTCGAGTCCTGGAGCTACATGAAATTCCCATTCATCAAAGACCTGGGTTGGGAACAGGGCTGGTACCGGGTAGGACCGCTGGCACGCATCAACAACTGTGATGCCATCGACACCCCGCTGGCGGAGCAGCAACGCCAGGAATTCATCGCCTTGACCCCGGGCCGGCCGGTGCCCTATACCCTGGCCTTTCACTGGGCGCGGCTGATCGAGTTGCTGCACTGCGCCGAGGCGATCCGCGAGTTGCTGCCGGACCCGGATCTGCAGGGTAATGACCTGCTGCAAAGCGGTGAGCTGCAGCCGGTAGGCATCGGGATCATCGAGGCCCCGCGCGGCACCCTGTTCCATCACTATGAAATCGATGAGCAGGGTTTGATCCAGCGGGCCAACCTGATCGTGTCCACCACCAATAACAACCAGGCGATGAACGAATCGATTCGCCAGGTCGCGGATCAATATCTCAAGGGTCAGGAGTTGACTGAACCCCTGTTGAACCAACTGGAGGTAGCGGTCAGGGCTTACGATCCCTGCCTTTCCTGCGCAACCCATGCGCTCGGCCAGATGCCACTTGAGGTCGAGCTAATCGATACCCACGGCGAACTGATCGATAGTCGGTCGAAAACAGCCATGCATGACTGCTGATGCGCTGCTGATTTTCGCCTACGGCAATGTGTCCCGTGGTGATGACGCGCTGGCGCCGTTACTGCTGGAACGGCTGCAACAGCAGGGTATCCAGCACGGCTGTGGGCTCACTCTGCAATATCTCACTGATTACCAGATGCATATCGAGCATGTGATGGACATGCAGCAGTGCCGGCGGGTGCTGCTGATCGACGCGGCGCAGGATACAGCGCAGGCCCTGCGCTTTTACCCGGTCACCGCGCAAGCGCAGACCCTGTATACCACCCATGGCATGTCGCCATCGACCCTGCTGCATACCTATCAGCAGGTCTTGCACGAGGAGCCGCCGGCCACCGCGATGCTGGCGATTACCGGTTATCAATTCGAGCTGGGAGAGGGGCTATCGCCGCAGGCCGAGGCCAATCTTGACCAGGCCGAGGACTTCGTCAAATCTCTGCTCGACGCTGAAGATTTCAGTCGCTGGGATGCCCGTCTGGCAAGCGACTGAGGATCCAACCTGATATCAGTCAATTTCTTCTGAACCATGGCATGGCAAACTTTAGCGGTTGCTAATACTATTGAGATCGCTTGGCAACGGAACGCAGCCTGGCACGTTTGATCCGGCCTGAATATCAGTCAATTCGTCACTACCAGCCGTAAACCGGGGGAATAATTTATGAACGCTGCAGCAGTAATGGACCCAAATCCGACCTTTCTCCAATCCACCGATACGATAGAAAAAGGCGTCGAATTCATCATGACCAATCGTTACCGAAGCATCCCGGTGGTCGACGAGGAGCATTGTTACATGGGCATGTTTGGCGTCAACTGTCTGTTGAAACAGGTGATTCCTCAGGCGGTATTTCACAGCGGCCTGAAGAATGTCGGTTTCATCCATGAGTCATTGCTGGATCTGTATCATCGTTTCGATGAAGTCAGGCATGAACCTATATCCATTTGTATCACCCAGGATATCCTACCGGTGTCTCCCGAGACGCCACTGACCGAGACCCTGCTGCAGCTGTATGAGACCCGGCTAAGTATCCCGGTGGTTAAGCAGGGTAGTTGCAAGCTACTCGGCATGATTTCCTACTTTGATGTCGGGGCCAAGATCCTGGCGGCGGGAGCAGCGGAAAATGCATGATCCCCACCAGGCGCAAGTCCTGTTCGGTCTGTCGCCGATGTGGTTTGCCGGCACCGTATTCGTGATCAGTTATATTCTGATCGTTACCGAGCAACTCAACCGCGCCGTGGTGGCGATGCTCGGCGCTTCGGTGATGGTGGTCGGCGGGGTATTGAACCAGCAGGCAGCGATGCAGGGCATCGACTTCAACACGATTGGCCTGCTCACCGGGATGATGATCATTGTCGCGATAACCAGCGAGTCGGGGGTGTTCCAGTACCTGGCGATTAAATCCGCCAAGCTGGTCAAGGGCGATCCCTGGGGCATCCTGGTAATGCTGATGCTGGTCACCGCATTCCTTTCAGCACTGCTGGATAATGTGACCACGGTGTTGTTGATCGCGCCGATCACGTTACTGATCACCGATACCCTCAAGCTCAATGCCTATCCTTATTTATTTGGGGAAATCTTCGCTTCCAATATCGGCGGCACCGCTACCCTGATCGGCGATCCACCCAACATCATGATCGGTTCCGCCACCGGCCTCGGTTACAACGACTTCCTGTTCAACCTGGCACCGATCGCGGTATTTATCCTGGCGCTGACCCTGATCCCGGTCTACCTGATCTGGGGCCGGCATCTGACGGCCGAGCCGAGACTGATCGATAAGGTCATGTCCTACCGCGAACGCGATGCGATCAAGGATCCATTGTTACTGAAAAAATCACTGTTCGTGCTGGCCCTGGTGATGTTCGGTTTTATCCTGGGTCACGATGTGGGCCTGGAGCCGGCGACGATTGCGATGCTTGGGGCAGCAATTTTATTGGCCCTGAGTTGTTTGTCCAATTCGGCCGAGGAACAGTCGGCCAAGGTGACCCGCACCCTGCGCGAGGTGGAGTGGATGACCCTGTTCTTTTTCATGGGCCTGTTCATCCTGGTTTACGGGATCGAGACCACCGGCTTACTCGAGCTGCTGGCCGAGTTGGTGCTCGGCCTGACCGGCGGCGACAAGACCGTCACCGCGCTGTCGATCATGTATGTGTCGGCTACCGCGTCGGCGATCGTGGATAATATTCCTTTCGTGGCGACGATGATCCCGTTGATCGAGAACATGGCCGCGAGCTTTGGTGGGTCGGATGAATTAATACCGCTGTGGTGGTCGCTGGCACTCGGCTCCTGCCTGGGCGGTAACGGCAGCCTGGTTGGTGCCAGCGCCAACCTGATCGTGGCCGGATTTGCCGAACGTTCCGGCCAACCGATTCGATTCTTACCGTTTATGCTGTTGGCATTTCCGATGATGATGGCCTCGGTATTTATCAGCAGCGTGTATGTTTATTTTCGCTACCTGTGAGGCGTTAACCGGGCCTCTGTGCGACTTTGCAGCGCAACAGGTGGATAGCTGAATGAAGCCGATCCTCGTGTTCACCCATGATGCCTGTGAACCGCCGGGATATATCAGGACCCTGCTGGAGCGGCTGGATTACCCCTGTCAGCAGGTCTGCCTGCTCGATCAAGACTATGCCGATGGCATCATCGACGATAAGTCGGCCATCGTGTTGATGGGTGGGCCCGGGGATGTCAATCAGCCAACCGACTGGATGCAACGGGAAATGCAATTGATCCGCCGGGCCGAGCAACTGGATATCCCGATTCTCGGCGTTTGCCTCGGTGCCCAGTTGATGAGCAAGGCCATTGGCGGCGACGTGCAGGCTGGCGCAACCCTCGAGGTCGGCTGGCATCCGATCGAATTATTGCCGGCAGCACATGAGCACCCATGGTTTGCCGGGCTGCCAGCGTCATTTACCGCGTTTCAATGGCATGCGCATATTTTCAGTCCGCCGCCCGGGGCGCAGGTTATGGCGACCAACCATTGCGCGCAATGCCAGGCTTATGCTTACCACCGGCATCTGGCGCTGCAGTTTCATCTGGAAATGAATCAACAGCATATTCATGAACTGATTGAAAAGTACAGCAGCGACCTGGATGGAGATTCGGCTTGCGTGCACAGTGCCGAGCAGATATTGCAGGATATCGATAACCGCTGCGAACAGGCTTTTGCCATAGCCGATCAATTGATCGGTAACTGGTTTAAATCGTTGTGACTCTCAGCTGATCTGGAAAAAGCCTTTTGTGCTCTGCTAAGCGCTCGAGTATTCTTGCATGTCGATAACTAACTCATCGATCGGGCCCTTTTATGATCAAGCAGGATTGTGCATGACTGACCCAGAGCCAGGCTTGAGCCAGTCTGAAATCCATCTCGCCGCTGCTGACCTGATTGGTGAGGGCAGCCGGCGCTTTTGTTACCGTTATCCCGGCAATGAGCATTTATGCATCAAAATACCCATGGCCAAGAAGAATGGTTTCAAGCAACAGAACAGAGAGGTTCGCTATTATCAAAAGCTCAAGAAGCGCGGGGTCCCGACCGAGCGCATCACCCATTATCATGGTCAGGTCGATACCAACCTGGGTACCGGTTATGTGTATGATGCGATCCGGGATTTCGATGGCAGTCCATCCCTGCAACTGATCGATTATATGCGTCAACAACCAGAGCGTGGTGCAGAATACCTGGCTATTCTCGGGCAGCTCGAGGACTATCTGTTCCGCTACCGGGTGATCATTTATGACCTGAGTGCATGGAATATTCTATGCCGCCGGGATGAGAACGACGCACTCGAGCCCTTTATCATCGATGGCGTAGGCGACATAGTCGCGATTCCGGTATTCAACCTCTCCGACCGGCTGGTCAGGCAGAAGATTCAACGACGTTGGATGCGCATGATTCGATATCTGACCCAAAATTTCGATTTCATGCTGGATTACCAGCCTAGCCATTACGAAGCCGACAGGCACTGATCGAGTTTCTGCTTGACCCGTTCGACACTGATCATGTCCATCACCTGTGGATGCCTGACCCGTTCCCCCCAGCGCGCCTGATCCAATGATTTGTCGTTGTATTTTGTCAGTGCCTCGGGGTAGGCATTGATGGTCAGGCTCTGGCTATTGTAGGGTCCGCTTCGCAACGGGTTGCTGCTGGCATACAGACCAATAACGGGGGTACCGGCCACGGTTGCCATGTGCGCCGGCCCGGTATCCGGTGCCAGCAGGCATTGCGCCTGTTCCAGCAATGCCAACAGCTGCATCAGGCTGGTTTTGCCGACCAGGTTAAGCGGCTGGTGCTGGCTGCGGCCGATGATATCCTCGGCAAAGTCCTGCTCCTGGCGGGATGGGCCGCCGGTTAAAATCACCTGCAATCCCAGCTTGCCGATCAGGTAATCGAGAATCTCCGCATAGTTCTGTTGCGGCCAGTTGCGCCAGTTGTTCTTGCGCGCACTGCTGCAGGGGTTGATGATGACCGTCGGTTTGTCCGCTAGCTGTTGGCGGGCAAAGGTTCTGCTGTCGCTATCCGCCTGCAATAACCAATCCATCCGCCGTTCGGTGATCCCCAGTTTTTCGATGAATTGAAAAAAGCTGTCAAGGACATGCACCCGGGCAGGGCCCTCGATATGCTGGTTACAGAACCAGGTGTGGAAATCGCGCGAGCGCAACTTATCGTAACCAATCCGGTTGTTCGCCCTGATCAGGGTACTGATCAGATTGGCGCGTAATGCCACCTGCATCATCAGCAACACATCGAAGCGACGCTTGCGCAATTGATCGGACAGATTTCTATACTCGGCCAATCCCTTGCTCTTGTCGAAAATAATGAACTCAATATCGGGCAGGGATTTAACCAGCTGGTATTCGAGTTTGCCGATGATCCAGGTTATCCTGGTTGCTGGCCATTGCTGTTGCAGGGTCGCGATAACCGGCAACACATGGGTGACATCACCAATCGCTGACAGGCGCAGTATGCACAGCGACTCAGGCGGTTGCTCTAATGCTAATGGGGTCATTGTCAGGTTCAGTCGCGGGAAAACAGCGCGTTCTCGACGATTTCACAGATGATATGTCCGATCAGGATATGACATTCCTGGATCCGCGGGGTGGTGGCAGAGGGGACGGCAAGACACAGATCAGCCGCTTGCTGGATGCTGCCGGCCTGACCGGCCAGGCCCACGGTAAAGATACCTTTGGCTTTGGCTGCCTCGATCGCCTTGAGGATATTGGTTGAGTTGCCCGAGGTGGATATGCCGATGAAGATATCTCCCTCGCTGCCATTGGCTTCAATCTCACGCGCAAATACATCGTCAAAACTGTAATCATTGCCGGCCGCGGTGATCATTGAATAATTGGTTGCCAGGGCCATGGCCGGCAGCCCGGGACGCTCGAAATTGAAACGGCAGACAAATTCGGCAGCGATATGCTGGGCATCGGCCGCACTGCCTCCATTGCCGGCAATCAACAGGCGGTTTCCGCGTTGGTACATATCGATACAGCGGTTACTGACATCATTGATCGCCGTCAGCAACGATGCTTGTTGCAGTAATTGGGTTTTAAGCTCGATCGATTGCCGGATGGTTTGTTGAATGAAGTCGGCGTGGTCTGTCGTCACTGATTCAGCCTGCATTTAGTTGATATTATCGGCACACTGTACCGGAGTCGTCTTGCAAATGGAATTGAACCGCCGTGATTAATCGTAATGGGTGCGGATTACCCGCAGCCGGGATGCCGGCCATTGCCTCAGGCTGGGTCCGCCTCGACCAGATGCCGGATCAATTCCGCCATGCGCTGCGCCCCCGCGCCTTCACCCAGGTTTTCCCGTACCTGTTGCAAGCCGCTGATTACCTGTTGCCGGTAAACCTGGTCCTGCAACAGCTTGAACAATTCAGCGCTGATATTTTCCGGGGTCGCATTATCCTGCAGCAGTTCCTGCACTACCTTGTGATTGGCCACGATGTTGGCCAGGCCGATATTATCGATTCGGATCAGCCGGCTCATGATCTGGTATGACAACCAGGACATCTTGTAAACAATACACAACGGAACCCCGAGCAGGGCGATTTCCAGGGTAACGGTACCGGAACAGGACACGATGGCATCGCAGTTGCTGATCACGTCGTACAGATTATCCTGGGTCAGACTCAGGTTAAGATCATAGCTCGAGCACTGTTGTTGAATCTGCTCGAAATCGAGGGTGGCGGCGACCGGCAACAGGAAATGCAGCCCGGGATTTTGCTGCTGCATCAGGGTAGCGGTTTGCAACATCAGGGGTAACAGCCGATTGATCTCGCTGTTGCGACTGCCCGGAAACAGGCCGACGACGGTATGGTCTTCAGCGATGCCCAGGCGTTGGCGCTCAGTGATCGCCTGGTCCGTGGTTTTGACCTTGTCCACCAACGGGTGGCCAACGAAGCTGACCGGGATGTCATGACGCCGGTAAAAATCGGTTTCGAACTTGAACAGCACCGCCATGTGGTCGATCGACTGGCCGATCTTCTTCACCCGCTTGGGACGCCAGGCCCAGACCTGCGGGCTGATATAGAACAACACCTTGATCCCCAGCGATTTGGCATGGCGCGCCATCTTCAGATTGAATTCCGGGTAGTCGATAAGCACCAGCAGGTCAGGGCGGGTGGTTTCGAGCCGGCTTTTAACCAGGTCCATCGCGCGCGAGATGTCGCTCCAGTGCTTCAGGATCTCGACGATGCCGACCACCGCGATAATCGATGAATCGAAGAATACCTCGACCCCGGCCTGTTTCATCTCCTTACTGCCCATGCCGGAGCAATAGACATTCGGCAGCATCTTCTTCAGCTCGTTGACGACCTCGGCGCCATGGGCGTCGCCGGAAGCCTCGCCGGCAAGCAGCATGACATGCGGTTTATGGGAATTGTCGGATGTTGTCATGATGGGATTTTAACCACGAAGGACACGAAGTACACGAAGGATTTTCTAAGGATTAGATTCATCGTTTGATTCCGACATAGTGAGCAGAGCCCCATGCCTGAATTGATTCAGCACGGGAATCCATTTACTCATCGAGTTCGTTTGCGATGGATTCCGGATTAAGTCCGGAATGACCATGGGGAAATCTAAATTTTGGCTAAACAAAAACCTTCGTGTGCTTCGTGTACTTCGTGGTTGATGCGATTATCAGGCGACTTCGAGCACCGCCTGGCATACGGTGTCGATCTGTTCCTCGGTCATTTCCGGGAATATCGGGAACGACACGCAACGTTGCGAAATATCCTCGGTCACCGGCAGTGACACGGCCGGAGCATCGGCAAAGGCCTGTTGCTTGTGCAGGGGAATCGGATAGTAGACGGCACAGGCAATCTGCTGGTCGAGCAAATGCTGTTTGATCTCCTCCCGATTATCGGCCAGCACCGTGTACTGGTGAAACACGTGATCGTGATCCTGCGGTATCACCGGGGTGATGATCTTGCTGGGCTCGAGCTGCTGGTTGTAGCGCAGGGCCACGCGCTTGCGACCCTGGTTGTATTCATCGATATGTTTTAGCTTGATGCGCAGGATCACGGCCTGTAATTCATCGAGGCGACTGTTATAACCGATTACATCATGATGATAGGGCTGGCTGCTGCCGTGGTTGCGATACATCTTGAGCTTGGCCGCCAGTTCTTCCGACTGGGTGGTCACCAGGCCGCCATCACCGTAACAACCGAGGTTCTTGCTCGGGAAAAAACTGAAGGCGCCCAGATCGCCGATACTGCCAGTCATCTGGGTGCGGTAATGACTGCCGAAGGACTGGGCGCAATCCTCGATCACCTGCAAGCCGTGCTCGTTGGCAATCGCCATGACGTCATCCATCTCCGCCGCCTGGCCAAAGATATGCACCGGGATAATCGCCTTGGTGCGTGGCGTAATGGCCTCGCGGATACGTTCGGGATCGATATTCAGACTGTCGGGCTGGATGTCGACGAATACCGGGATCGCGCCGACATAGCGGATCGCCTCGGCGGTCGCGATGAAGGTGAAGGGCGAGGTGATGACCTCGTCGCCCTCGCCGATACCGGCCGCGAGCAGGGCCAGGTGCAGGGCATCGGTACCGGAGGCACAGCTGACTGCATGCTTGACGCCGAGATAGTCAGCGGCTTCCTGTTCAAACGCCTGCACATTGGGGCCGAGGATGAAGCGGGTTTCGCCCAGGGCTTGCAGGATCGCGGCATCGATTTCCGCTTTCAGGGTTAGATACTGACCCTTGAGGTCAACCATAGGGATATTCATATTCTGTTTGCCTGTTTAAGTATCGCCAAAACTTTAAAAAGAATTTACCACGAAGGACACGAAGATCACGAAGTTTAAATAAGGATAATGCTGTTTCTAAAAGAGATCATTCCGCACTTGATCCGGAATCCATTACAAATTTAGTCAGGACTAAAACAAACGAAGTGGAACTTTGACCAACCTTCGTGCACTTCGTGTCCTCGGCAACTGCTCCTGCGTTGCTCTAACTACCTACGTCCCTGTAGGCGTTCGTGGTTCAATTTTATATCTTTATCCGTTGATTAAACGGGTAATTTCGATCGCGGTCTCCAGCGCGCGCTTGCCATCCTCACCGGTGACCTTGGGTTTACCGCCGGTCTTGATGGCCTGGATGAAATCGAGCACCTCCAGGTTCAACGCATCCGTATCCTGGTAGGATTTTTCACTATGGGTGATTTCATGGAAACCGTTCTCGGTCTGGGTGCTGCCCTTGCGATTGACCGCCAGAATCTTTTCCTGAAAATCGGCCGAGATATAGGCGTCTTTCTGGAAGATACGCAGCTTGCGTTCGCGTTTGCGGCTGATCCGGCTGGCTGTGACATTAGCCACGCAACCACTCTCGAATTCGAGTCGGGCATTGGCGATATCGATCTCATCGGATAACACCGAAATACCGCTGGCATTGATCTGGCGGATTGGACTGGCGATCAGGTCGAGGATGATATCAATATCGTGGATCATCAGGTCAAGGATGACGCTGACATCGGTGGCGCGCGGGGTGAATGGAGCCAGGCGACTGGATTCGATGAACTGCGGCTGGTCCAGCATGTCATCGATATCCATCATCACCGAGTTGAAACGTTCGATGTGACCGACCTGCAGGACCAGGTTTTTCGCCGCCGCGATATCGATCAACTGCTGCGCCTCGTCGACGGTTTCGGTAATCGGCTTTTCGATCAGGCAATGAATACCGGCTTCGAGGCAATCCCGGGCGATGGCGAAATGCGCGCTGGTCGGCACCACCAGGCTGACCGCATCGACATGCGACAGAACGTCTTGATAATCGGTCGTCGCTTCGGCACCATGCTTGTCGGCAACCGCGCGGGCGGCGTTGAGATCGGTATCGACGACCGCCACCAGGTTGCAGTTTTCAGCCGCGGCATATTTGTCCGCGTGCCACCTGCCGAGATGGCCGACGCCGACGACTGCCACATTCAAAGTGTCTGACATTAGGGTAAACCCTGCATGAAAAAGCGGCATTATAGACAGATGAGGAAGCTAACACGAATGAATAACATCAATGTATGATCCAGCCCGGGCATTGACCCTAGTCGCAGGTGTTGACGA
>JASJBV010000064.1 GCA_030066335.1 Gammaproteobacteria bacterium | reverse complement strand
AACCGGTCAGCTAGGCTAAGCTCGATACTGATGATGTCTTGTTACCGAATAAAATCCAGTGACGAAATCTTGCAAAGACCTTCGAATTCGATAAGCGTAAAGGGAGCCTCCAGGTCCCTGTTCGCAAAGAACAGTGGCTGTAGCTAACATGCCAAAGTGTCAGATACCTCTCGTCCCGACTAATTCTGTTTCTTTTTGAATGACTTGTGGCAGTTGCCGCAACTGTTGGTGCCAAAAGTTTTATAGGCTTTACGCATTTCATCCTTGTTCCCCCTGGCGGCAACCTTTTTGAACGTCTGCAATGCCTGCTGGGCCTTTTCCACAGCCTGGATGAATTGCTCCGGCTTTTCCCAGATCGTTATCTTGGCATTGGTCTTCCCAAAGTCACTGCCCACTGGAAACAGGCTGAGAATCTGTTCGAACTGTCGCTCGAGCGATACAATATGCAGATCGAGATGATTGTCGAAAGGCACATGCTCGTTGACGATCGCCTTGATGGCATTGTTATGTCCCTTGACTGAGGTCATGAAGTCTTGACGGTACTTGATGACAAGGCTGGGATTGAAATCCAGATCGAAGTATTGCGCCCATGTCAGCGGGCTGAAGCTGAACGTGAACACAAATAACAGAAAAAATCTCATGGCAATGCCTCTCATGAAGTTTCGCTGATAAGAATATAGTTTGTTCTTATTTATGCATGTCCGGATTAAACCAGTGACCGGAATCAGTTAAGAACAAGAATAGCCGCAACCTTCGATCAAGTACAGCAGCTATGCCGGCATGTTTGCCGACAAAAACCCGACATGACAAGCTGAAAAAAAGGGTAAGCTTTGATACGCGAACCTCGATCGGGCCTCGCATTGATCGCGGCCGGAGGGTTGCAATACAGTCGATACCAACTTTTATGACCTTTTCAATGATGGTGCTCAAATGAACAAGCTTTTTCCCGCGGTATCCGTTTTGAGCGGTTTGTTGCTCGCCTATGCACAACCGGTATCTGCAGACGCTGACAAGTGCATCGAACTCTACGACGACAACAGCTATCAGCAGGCATTTGTACCCTGCAGCGAGGCCGCGAATAACGGTCATGCCCAGGCGCAAACCATACTGGGCGAGTTATACGATGAACGAAAAGATGTGGAACAGACGCGCTACTGGTGGGAAAAAGCCGCTGCAACCGGTTATCTGCCGGCGCGTAACCTACTTGCATTAAAGTATTACTACGGCGGCACTGTGCTCGGTAAGGAAAAAGGCTGGCCGCAGGATTATGCCAGGGCGATGCGCATTTGGAAAAAGGACGCCTTCAACGACGTTGCCACGGCCCAGTTCATGGTCGGTGAAATGCACCTGAATGGCAAAGGCACAAAGCATGATCCGGTTGAGGCATATGCCTGGCTGAAGTTGGCCAGCAACAATGGTTACCTGCTGGCGAATGACCTGTTGTTTGAAATAGGCCACACGATGGCAAAACAACAACGTGATGCCGCAGCAAAAAGGATAAAGGAATACGAAAGGCTCATTGCGCGCGAAAAGGACAATAACAACTAGAAACAGCAGTCAGAGAAAGTTTAATGATAGAGGGTCACTTTATTCAGTTTGACCAAATCGAGAACACTATGAAAGTTGCTTTAGTACTCATCCTTGCCTGTTGCTTTGCGCCATTTTCGATTGCTGCGCAGTCGCTACCCCTTACAGATCCAGAGAAGGTCGGGTTTTCCTCCGAGCGGTTAAAGATCATGCATGATTGGCTGCAGGCTCAAATACGCGACGGGCTCCACGCCGGGGCGGTGTCGCTGATTGCCAAGGATGGAAAAATAGTCGACTGGCAAAGCTATGGCTATCGTGACCTGGAAACGAAAGATCCGATGGATAATAACGACATATTTCGGATTTTTTCTATGACCAAGGTGATGGTAAGTGTTGCCGCGCTTCAGCTCTACGAAGAGGGCATTTTGCAGCTGGATGATCCTGTGTCGAAGTTTATCCCCGAGATCGACAGCATGAAGGTCTACGTCAGGGGTAAAGACGAGCAGATGATAGTCGAAGAACAGAAAGTCAAAATGACGATAAAGCACCTGCTCACAAACACCTCGGGCCTTCCTTATGAGTTTACTGCCGGAGATGCACTTTATGACATCTATAGTCGCCACGAGGAGTATTATCAAAGCACCGGGCATGGCTTTGTTCGCGAGTTAATCAAGAAACCACTGGCACATCAACCGGGTGAACGCTTCACCTACGGCATGTCGACCGACGTACTTGGCCTCGTGATCGAAGCCGCTTCCGGAATGAGTTTAGGGGAATACCTGGATAAACATATTTGGTCTCCTTTGGGCATGGAGGATACATTTTTCGAGGTGCCAGCATCCAAGCGTGAGCGCCTGGTATCTCTGTATACGCACGAAAAAGGACAACTCAAGCAAAGAGTCCCTGCTGATAAATCGGAATGGTATACCGTTCCGCCCAAAGATGGACAAAGGATGACGGGTATAGAGACGGGAGGCGGTGGCCTCTACTCCACGGCATCGGATTATGCGATCTTCGCGCAATTGTTGCTGAATCGCGGCGTTTATAACGGTGTGCGTATCCTGTCTGCAAAAACCGTGGAATCGATGACCAGTAACCATCTGCAAGGGTTGGGCGATGGAACCCATCAGTTCAACGATTTTGAGGGATTCGGCCTCGGGGTGAGCGTAAGAGTGGCCTTGCCGGCCGGGGACACCCTGGGCTCACTTGGCCAGTATGGATGGAACGGCGGGTTCACCACGTTTTACAGCGCTGACCCGCAACAAGGTCTTTTTGCCCTTCTCCTGTTCCAGCATGATCCCTACGATCAACACGGGGTTTTTCCCAATTTCCAGAATCTCTATTATCAGGCCCTGCTTGAGTAAGTTTACATGTTGTTTTCCCAGGTCAAATGCTGACGAATTGAATCAGCGTTCAAGGATAGCAACAAGTAGGCAATATTCTTTAACCCAAAGTCAGTTTTTGCTGGCAAGTAGACGTCCAGATTGTGCAGAGCGAGAGACTGCTCAGCGCAAGAACCCGCCGTTCATATTGTTAGACTTTTGGGGTTGAGCCAAATCAATTAAAACGGTAATTTGTAGGCCAAATACCAGCTAGCGCAAAAAAGGAAGAGTATATGTTGACTCTATCGAAGCAATTGCCATGAACGCCCCGAAAAATACCGTGTTGCGGTTATGCCGGACCATAGCTCTCGTTTTAATTACCGTTAGCGCGGGAATTGCAAAGGCCTCTTCTTTCCATTTCTTCGCTTTAGGTGACACCGCCTATAATGAATCGGATTACAAGGAGTACGAATCCCTCATCGATCGGATCAACGCTGACAACCCTGCGTTCAGCATCCATGTTGGTGACACAATCGGTTATCAGACATGTAGTGATGAAACATATGATCAGGTTGACCGCTTCTTTAACCGATTTGAGCAGCCGCTTGTTTACATACCCGGAGACAATGAATGGGCTGATTGCTACGAGCCAGACAAACAACTATTCGTAGATGGATATGACTGGGACAGTGTAGGCGCTTACCGACTGGAGCGACTTGGAGAAATTCGAAAGCGCTATTTTTCGTCGGCAGAGAGCCTTGGACAAAAGACTTTCCGCCTAACTCGACAAACCGAGCTAGAGTCTTTCGATCATTTTGAGTCGCTGCCTGAAAACAGCTACTGGATGAAAGAGGGGGTATTGTTTACCACTGTGCACGTAGTCGGCAGTATGGACTCATTCCATCCGCATATAAAGAATTTGATCGATGAGTCGGTCAATCGGCGTCATGCTGGATATAACTGGATGATTCAGGTACTCAAAAAGGCTCAGGATCTGGATGCCAGCGCGGTTGTGGTTGCCACTCATGCGGAAATGTTTGAGCGGGAGGAATCGCGAAGGGCCCCGGATAGATATTCAGGAACAAAAATTATAGGCGGTAAAAAAGGTCCCTATGCTGGATACGTGTATGCGCTTGCGAATTTAGCGAATGAGTTTAAAAAGCCGGTGCTGCTTATACACGGTGATGCACACCGATTCGTGATAGATACACCTTTGAAATACCATGGAGACGATAATGTGATCAAACTTGGAAATTTCACTCGTCTCCAGGTGTTTGGCCACCCGGAATTACGGGCAGTGAAGATTCGAATCGATACCAGTGAAGAGCAGGTTTTCAGTTTCTCACCATTTTGAGTAACCCATTATTCAGTTCAGCTCTAATAAAAATGATAAATTCAAGGAATCTTAGGGCGTCTCAATTAATAATGGTTATATTCAACCTATTCATATTCGGTTTTTTAGTAATCGGATTTATTAACGCTTTTCAGCAAAATACACAACTAGCAGGAGTAATAATCTTGCTACTTATAATTACATTTCCATCATTATCCATTTTGGGAATCTTATTCCCTAAAAATTTAAAATTATGGTGGACAACATTCGTAATGAATAGCATTTTCTCAATTACTGCCGGGTTGTTTTTTGTTTACTTTATGATTGATAGAGTAATGAACCCACCTGTTGGAGTAGACATCTCGGGTGGAATTTCACTCGTATCACTTTTCATGATAGTTGCGTCCTCAATTAACATATTCACTTTGTTAGTAAATAAAAATGTCAAAGAAAAGTGAAAGTCTAGCTTAACCCCATGTCAGCATAAGATAATCATTAATGACTGCTTTGGGTCGAAAGCGGTCATCTAAATTCTGCTGCGCAACAGGTGGCTTAGCGCCAAAAGCGGTCATTGATCTAAATCAATATTATTTTCATATCTTGTTGTTTGACCGAATAAGCGAGAGTAACTTGTTAATATGACAGGGAGGTAGTGAGTCCTCGAAATTTTCACTTACATGGACATTCCTCACAGGAGTAACCGATGAGACTTCGCATTCGATTGATCCTTTTGTTGATTATCAGTTTCTTTCGAAAGCGTCTGAGTCTGATCGATGAGAATGTCTTGGCACTGCGCGTTTTGCCCAACGACTGCGACGTTATAAGTGTCAGCAGTGATCGATATGTAGCGCTCATGGGTTTGGCTGATTTTAATATAACGCTCAGAGCTGGACTTCTAAGCACCATGTACAGGCGAAAGTGGGTTCCGATGACCAGTGTCGCATCAATCCGATTCCGGCATCCTTTGAGGATGTTCCAAAAATATCTGCTGCGTTCACGAACTATCTTTTGGGATGACAAGTGGATATGGATAGAACATGTTTTTGAAAGGAAAGGACGAACACAGGCACTTGGTATTACAAAAGTAATGTGGGTTGGACCCGACGGGGTTATTCCCGTATCACAGACTATAGAAGCTGCCGGAGAATCCCTCTCACCTCCGCCAATACCCAAGATAATTTCTGATTTACAAAGCGTAGAACAACAGATAAAGGAGAGGCAGAGATATTAGCTAGACGGAGAGTGATTAAGAATCTTATTCACGAATCATAATAAAAGACTAATTTTGATGGTCGGATTTGGGTCGTGAACAGCTACACTTATTGTGCTGTGCAACAGACTGTTTAGTGCCACGAGCGGCCATTCGTTATCAGTCGATTTCGTTTGTTATTTCCCGATTCTATTGGCCAAAGGTGTTGCTGATATGCCGTGCAACAGGACAGACAGACCCACGGTCATGGAGACGCAGGCAAGCAGTTCCTGTTCGTTGGGAAAATCAAATCGATCCATCATCAGCAAGGTGAACAGAATGGAGGCGATGCCGCGTGGTCCGAACCAGCCCAGGAACAGTTTCTCCCGTGTCGCCAGGCCTGTACCCAGTAACGAGATATAGATTGGAAACATGCGCACCAGCGTGAGAAACAAAATACCCAGGATCACGGCCTGGGTTGACATGTGAGCAATCCCTTCCGGCAGCAGGAAAGCGCCGAATACCAGAAAAGCACTCATGGTCAAAATCTGCCCCGCCCCTTCCATGAATTCAGAAATGAAGTGAATGTCGTGTCGATAACTGTTGCCGAACACCATACCGGCGACAAAGGCCGCAATGAAACCGTTGCCGCCGATTGCCTCGGCCAGTAAGTAGGCAGCGAATGCGGTCGACAGGAATACCACCCCACCGGCAGACTCCGACATCAGATCGCGGTTTTGCGACCACTCCATAATGCGCGCCACACTCCAGCCAACAATTATGCCGGCGATTGGGCCGAGGGTAATCTGGTATAGGGTGGCCGCGATCAATCCGTCAGTCTCGGCCTGCCCCATGCCGGCCGCGGCGAAGATCGCACCCAGCAGCACAAAAGGCAATGCCAGGCCGTCATTGATCCCGCTTTCTACGTTGACGGTCTGGCGCAGACGATCCGGGACCTCGGGACTGGAAACGACGGCCTGCCCCAGCGCAGCATCGGTCGGGGTCAGGACTGCAGCAGTCAGCAGCGCCATCGCCAAGCCTGATGCCGGATTGAGCCAATAAGCTACCGCGGTTCCGAGGGCGATACTTAGCGGCATGCCGATAAGTAGCATGCGGGTTGGCAGTTTCCAGTGTTGTCGAAGTCGTGAGAAATTGACGTGGCTGGCATCCGAGAACAGCACCAGTACCAGGGTGATTTCTCCTAACAGGATTTTGGCGTCATGGATGAGCTCCGGGCTTGCGGCCTGCTGTAACGGAAAAGACAACAGGTAACCCAGCGTGACGAACAGCATGGGCAAAGTCAGTACTGTGCGACCGATGGCTTTCGACAATAACGAGTAAACGATAAATGCCGCGAGAATAACCAGGACTGATAAATGGGTATGCATGGATGCTACCCAAGCTGGACCGGAACTTTGCTATGAGCCGGCTTGAGCCGCGTCCACAGGTTCATGTTGATCACGATTTCAGTGATAACTTTCATGTTCAATCTCTGATTGTTTCCATGCTCATAATCTCACACCGCTTGCCATGTTACTAATCGGCCAGGACTACTGTCCTGAATAATGCTTGCGCGTCATTACTCCGGGGCAGTCTCTGCTTGTTGCTGATAGACCCGCACCCAGTCGACATACATCAGGGCAGGAAAGGCTGTTGTCGGATCCGGTTTGCCCGACCAGGCGCCGCCTATCGCCAGGTTCAGCAAAATGAAATAAGGCTGATGAAATGCGCGCATTTCGGGTTTATCGATGGCTGTTCGCGTTACCTCGTTGCCATCGACTCGCCAGATCAGCTCCCGGGCATTCCATTCGAGTTCAAACGTATGAAACTGTTCAGCGAAAATCCCTTGCTCTAATCGATAGGGGGCCGCGCCCATCGACTTATGCCCGCGATCATCATAGTGCATGTTCACCTCGACGAGGCTGTCATCTCTTGAACCGTAGAGTTCCATGATGTCGATCTCACCCGAGGCCGGCCAGGGCACATCGCCACCATTCTCGTCGATATTCGCCCCCAGCAGCCAGAACGCCGGCCAGACGCCGGGGCCATGAGGTAGCTGGATTCTGGCGACGAATTTACCGTACTGCCAGGTAGCTTTCTGCGCGGTATTCAACCGGGCAGAGGTGTATTGGCGCGGCTTATGCTGTTTGCCCTGATGAATGGCCTTGATCACCAGGTAGCCATTGTCGATATAGGCATTGTCCGGGTCGCCATGATAATCCTGCCATTCGTTGTTGAACGGTTTGACCATGACCTGGTTGTTCCATTTATCGCTATCGAGTGCTGATCCTGCAAACTCATCCGACCACACCAGGGTCCAGCCCGCACCGGGTGAATAGTTGTCCGAATTCGGGGCGGGATAAATCACTGGCTGCTTCGCGCTGGTCTGTTTCATGTCAGGTTGGACCCAGGGACGGTCGATGGTATAGCGGTGATGATACCGAATGGTTTTAAGAATGAAACAAGCATTGATCTGCGAACTCCAGGCGATATCTGGTGACTAAGCTTTATCGATTACTGAGGACGGTCGTATGCAAACCTCAAGCCAGCTGTTAGTCATTGGTGTCATCGCGACTGCGGTCTCAGCCTGCGCTTCGGACTCGCGGGCGTTCACCGCTGCTGCAACCGGTGAAGTCATCACCGACATGAAAGCGCGTGCGACCGGCGGGGGCGGGTCTTTCGACGGCAGCGTCGACAATGTCGCCGACCTCGATGACCTGATGACCAGTGCCTGGGGTGTCGACTGGCTGGGATCCCACCGCGGTCACAGCCCGATCGAGCGGGTGCTGGAACGATTCCTCGGCATTTCCCACGACCGGATGCATTACTACATGGAACAGCGGGAGCTTAACCTGGCCGGTGTCTGCCAGGAACTGGGCCTGGACCCTGGCAAGCTGGTCGAATCACTGACCAACAGTTTCGCGCCCTACGTTGACGAGGCGGTGGTGAAAGGCATTATCCCCGCCAGCGACGCCACGGCCTGGATAGGGAAAGTCAGGGAGCAGTTTCAACGCCGGGTCTATTGGCAGGGATAGCGACAGCGTGGACCCCGGTCGTTCCATCAGTAAGGCTACTCGTTATATCGCTTGAAACCACGGCTAGATCCCGGGTTTTTCAGGATTTTCCTTATTGTCGACAGGTAATTACAGGCGATGAAATTCTTGACACTGTCTGGATTTTGAGGCAAGGTGCTATATAGCAGTGCCTTTCATAGCCGGGCAGTCCTCGTGAACACATGAAAGACGAAGGTATGAACACTGTATTGATATCAGGGTGATTTAAATCGATTGGTGAAAAAACCTTTACTCTTTAAAAGAAACCTGGAGGAGCCTCATGCATAACAAACCCTTTATCCTTTCCTTGGTCCTGTTCGCTTCGTTTGGATTGCTGATGACCAACGCGACCGCTCAGACGATTAAATACCGCAGCAATATCGAGGGCAGCTCTGTCGTCATTCCCAATGAACAGCAGATTAACGCAGCCAAAACCCTTAGGGATAGGATCCTCGCCGACGGTGCGGTGCAGATGACCCCTGCAGAGGCCAGGCAGCATCTTGCCGGTAACACCCAGCAATGGTCCAATGGTGGCGCCCACTACCAGGCAGACGGACGCCTGGATTTCATCTGGGAAGGCGATCTGTTCAACGATTACAGCTGGCGAGTCAGGAGAAACGGCCTGGTCTGTATCGATAACCCTGAAGGTTTCACCACCAGTTGCTCGCTTTACTTCAACTACCAGGGCACGGTCTGGACCGTGGTAACCGAGGAATTCGGTGAGCAGAAGGATTTCTTCGGTGGCCCCGACACCATTCTGGTCGGCAAGCAACTGGACGATCTTGAACCCTGGGATCCGTCTCTGTCAGGCAACTGATTACGGCTATATTCCGCGGCGATATTTTTATATGCTGGGGGAATGTGGCAAAAGACAGTTGATCGAATATCAGAGCTCAAGGCGCTGGACCGTAACTTTACGGTCTATGGCGCGCCACATCACAAGTACGCCTTCAATCCACCGGTAAGCCCGAACCGAATTACCGCCTATGAGGAACAGATAGGGGTCGGGCTTCCGACCCAACTCCGTGCCTTCTATCTGGAAGTCGGTGATGGCGGTGCCGGTCCGGATTCCGGGATCCTACCGCTGGAATCCATAACTCCTTACAAGCCGGAGCAGCTGTGGAAAGGCTGTGATCATCCGGACTACAATGATGGAGTCGATGACTTCGCCTATGAATCATTCTTAACCGGTCTGATCAGTATCATGGACCGTTACTATAACCATGAATCCTGCATCGTTACCAAAGGGGACACACCGGGGCAACTGATTGCTGTTTCCGGCCTTTTTATTATGATCGAGGCGGACAGCTTAATCGATGAATACAATTCATGGTTGGATAATCAACTGAAATTATTCTCCTGGATTCAACAACTGATCCTGGCGGAAAATAATATTTACGAAATTGCCCAGGTCATGTACCGGGAACGAGATATCGTCCCTGAAAATGCATTAACCTTCGCTGCCAGCGTCTTAAACTTTCCATTCCCCTATTACCCTAACGCGCTGGAGGCGCGGAGCTGGATTTATGACGAACAGGGAAAAATCAAGGATTTCGAAATCGACAGTGCCGTGCATCAGATGTTCGACGCTAAACTGAAACAATATGTGGCGGAAAATCGCTGATCTTCATTATCGACATCCAACTTACCGATTGATCGGTCAATACCGCGGTTTATGAAATTAGCCATCGATGTGGGTTACCGGGAGAATGCGGCGCTGGCTGTCGGCATTGCCTTTAACCATTGGCAGGACGAAAAGCCGATGCGTACATATTCCAGTCGTATTCACGATGTTGAGGATTATACGCCCGGTGAATTCTATAAACGTGAGCTTCCCTGCATCTTACAGCTGCTGCGTGAGCATCGGCTGGAGCCGGATATCATCATTATCGATGGTTTTGTATTCCTCGACGGCGATAGCAAACCCGGTCTGGGTAAACACCTCTATGACAGCTTATCCTCATCAACCGCGGTCATCGGGGTCGCGAAGCAAGCCTACAAAGGTATACCAGATGATTACAGAATTCTGCGCGGTAAAAGTAAAACAGCTCTATTCGTAACTGCCGCCGGGCTAGCAACGGCAATGGCCAAGAAACATATTATCTCCATGCATGGTCAATATCGTATCCCAACCCTGCTTAAACAGGCTGATCAACTGAGTAGAGCCTGTTAGACCTGAATAAACCGGCAACCCGGGTCCGGTACAGGGCCCCGTTCCATCAACGATTACTGAGTGTACTCAAGCGAGCCGTATCAGCTCAATTAAAGTGGGTGCGTACCTGCTTGACGGAGCGTGGACTTTACGACTAAATTGACTCCGGTCACATATTTTTCATGAAATATGTCACGGTTTTCGAAACAGTCGTTGCCATTCATACAAATTTAATTCCTAATCGGTAGCAGAGCTGTTTTCCTCAGAAGTCCGTTTCCCCAGAGAGTCTAATAATGAATAATAAACTTACCCTAGCCTTATCATCCGTTTTATTGATTACACTCACTGCCTGCGGTGGTGGTGGCGGTGGAGGCAGCGATAGCGGCGGTGGCACTGGCAGCGGTGGTAGTGGTGGCGGAGTTACTGTCAATTCTGTTTATACTTCTTATCCCGCAGATGGAGAGACCGGCGTTCCGGTAAATGCTGTTTTGTGGGTAAGATTTTCAGGGGATATGGATGGTTCGTCTATCGATGAGAGCAGTGTCCAACTCCGTGATGGAAATGGTCTGCTGATAAACAGTACTGTATCCACATATCTTCCAGATTACGGTGCGAGAATTTATCCAGACAATTTAGACCCCTCTACCACTTATACTATTACGCTTGACGATACGATCGCTTACCAATCTGGTGGTACCGTCAGTGAGAGCACCTTCTCATTCACTACGGAGCCCTTGGACTGGGATACAGACGCCGACTATGTAGAAAATGATAGGTCCATGCTACGTCCCTTTACCTTGCACCCAGATCTGGCAATGAATGCCAGTGGCGATGGCGTCGTCGTTTATACCTGGCGAGATTATGACATCAATACACCTGATACGATCAACGTATGGGCCAATGTTTACGATGCGGATACCGGCTGGGGTGTCGAGCAGTTGCTTGAGACTGACAATGCCGATGACGCAGAACAATATCCTAAAGTTGCGATCGACCCTGCGGGCAATGCCATTGCTGTCTGGGGCCAGGCCAATGGAGATGTAGCAGCGTCCATAAGAATATGGGCTAACGTGTTTGATGTGGTTTCGGGTTGGGGCACGGCTACGCCGCTGCAATCATCAGATGTATTGGCAAATTTCCCGCAAATAGCGATGGATGCGAATGGCAATGGGGTAGCTGCCTGGTACCAGATTAATGGATCTGACTACGAAGTTTGGGTTAACCGCTACGTAAAGAATTCAGGTTGGCAGGGTGCAGAAAAAATCACTGGTAGTGAAGGCAGTCAAGTTGCTGGTGCCCTCGATGGAAGTGGCTTGAGTCTTGG